>NZ_SZZV01000022.1:0-85573 GCF_009829935.1 Pantoea sp. Seng
CCCCTCAATCTTCATCCGTACTTCAGCATCAAATTTCACCAACCACCAACCACCATTCACCAACCACCAACCACCAACCACCAACCACTCCTCGCCACCCGTCATCAGCCCCACGCCAGCAAATCCGCTTGCACCCCATCCTGATTTTGATAATGATATCCATTCTCAATTATCAAGTAATGGATAACCTGATGCGTTTGCCCGTTCTGGCGTTACTGCTTTGCCTCTGCTCCCTGTTCAACTATGCGGCCGCCGCTGAGGCCTCAGCCAGCTGGCCTCGCACCATACCCACTCCGCAAGGGCCGTTCACCTTACAGCAGCCACCGCAGCGCATTGTTTCTACCAGCGTGACCTTAAGCGGCACCTTGCTGGCGATTAACGCGCCGCTGATTGGGTCTGGCGCCACCAGTCGCAATAGCAGCGTGTCCGATGCCCAGGGCTTCTTTACCCAATGGGGAGAGGTCGCTAAAGCCCGTCACGTCAAGCCGCTGTACGTCAGCCAACCCAACGCGGAGGCGATTGCCGCCGAAGCACCCGATCTGATCGTTATAGCTGCCACCGGCGGCGATTCCGCGCTGAAACTCTACGATCAGCTGAAAACCATCGCGCCCGTGCTGGTGGTTGATTACGGTGATAAGAGCTGGCAGGCGCTGGCATTGCAGTTGGGTCACATCACCGGTCACGCAGCGGAGGCGAAACAGGCAATCGCGCAGTTTGACCAACGCGTCGAGACACTGCGCAGCAGAATTACCCTGCCGCCGCAGCCGACCTCGGCGATTGTTTATTACGAAGATGGGCGCGGCATGAATGTGTGGACGCCGGCTTCGGCGCAGGGAGAGTTACTGAAAGCGTTGGGCTTTACGCTGGCGATGCCGCCTGCCAGCCTGCAGGGAAGTACCAGCATGGGCAAACGCAACGACATCATCCAACTCAACGGCGAGACCATGGCGGATGGCGTCACCGGCAATACGCTGTTGCTGTTCGCCGCCGATGAAAAAACGGTGCCGCAGGTGGCGAAGAATCCCTTCCTCGCACATCTACCCGCCGTGCAGCATCACGATATTTTTGCCATGGGCAACGATACCTTCCGCCTCGATTACTACAGTGCCAGCAATATGCTCAGCAGCATTGAACGGCAGTTCGTACACTAATCGGCAGCAATATACTCAGCAGTTTAGAACGGCAGTTTGTGCACTAAGCAGCGGCTTGCTCAGTGGCCGGTGGTTCTTGCTGCAGCTGTGCCGAGCGCAAACCGCGTGCGGCCAGCGCGACCAGCAGCAGTAAACCTGCTGCCACGCCGCCGAACCACAGCACGCTGTTGAGTGCTGCCAGCATGCGTGCTAATGCACCCAGCCCCAGCGCACCCAGCGAATCGCCACTCACATCCTGCGCGGTACCCAGGCTGTTGACCCGACCCAACAGGGCATCTGGCGTGTGGTGCTGAATCAAAATAAATTGCAGCAGGGAAGCGATAGCATTGCTGTAGCCATAAGCCACCAATGCCAGCAACGCCGGAATCAGTTGGCTATACAGCCCCAAAGAAGCGATGCAACCAAAGGCAGCCAGTGCACTCACCAGCAACACCAGGCCTGGTCGTGACAACTGTCGCACCCAGCCGCTGGTGAATGCGCCGATCATCGCACCCAGCGGCACGGCGGAATACATCAGCCCGAGCGCCGAAGCATCAACCTGCCACGTTTGCGCCAGTGCCGGGAACAGGATGCGCACCGCGCCCACCATACTGAGCAGCAAGCCGACCAGTACGGCCGCACCCACCACATTATGCCGGCAGACAAACTGAATGCCGCTGGCGAGCGCGCGCAAAGGGTGTTCAGGCTCCTGCTGCTCCGGTTTCATCGCGGGCAACCGCACCAGCGGGATCAGCGTCGCTAAGGTGCCGAGGGCGGCCACGGCAAAGGCCCAGCCGACGCCCGCCGCCACGATAATCATGCCACCCAGTGCCGGAGACAGTATCGCCCCCAGCCGTACGGTTAACATGCTCAGCGCACCGGCTTCCGCCAGATGCTCGCGTCCCACGATTAACGGAATTACCGCCATCAGCGCTGTCATGCCCAGCGCACCAAAAAATCCGTCCCAGAAGGCGAGGAAATAGAGCGCCCACAATGAAGGGGCAGGACTAAAGGCGTTCAGGCTCAGCAACACAAAACCGATACCACAGGTGCCACGCGCAAACAGGATCAGCTTGCGGCGATCATAACGATCCGCCAGCACGCCCCCGAGCAGCAGGCCAATAAACATGCCGATGCCATCCAGCATCACGGCCACGCCGACCTGCAAGGTCGAGCCGGTCATGGCCTGAATCTGGATCGGCACGCCCACTGCCAGCATGCCCAGCGCAAATACGGATAGCATGCGGGCGCAGAAGATAGCGCGAAACGCGGCGTTGTTTTTCAGCAGGCTGAAATCAAGAAAAATTGAAGGCTTAGCCATAAATATCCATTGTTAAAACGAGCAGGGGCGCACATCAGTGCGCCCACATTAAGTGGCCAAAGGCCGGGTGTTATGAGCGACTCTCAGATAACAAACGATTGATCAGCGGACCCAGCACTTTCAGCGAGGTGGCAGACAAAATGTCAGCGTGCTCGCAATCCAGCGGCCAGATTTCCAGGTCTGAAACAAACGGTTTCCAGGTCGCCGGCACATCCATGTCGGCAGGCAGGGTTTTCTCCGCCATAAACAGCGTGGCTTTACCGGCATAACGCGGCGTACGCGCTTCCGCCAGCCGTGCGACTGCGTCCTTGTAGTTGGCGACGATGGTGCTAAACATCGCGGCTTTCTCGGCACGTAACAGGGAATCGCGCTCATCTTCAGTAGCAGCCATAAACTCGGCCTGTTCCCGCGCCACTTCCTGCTCCGCCTCTTCAGCATCGGGCGTGCGCCAGTCCTGTCCTTCGGCCGGGTAAGTATCCAGCAGACCAAGGAAGGCCACGCTTTCGCCATTGGCCTGCAGGCGCGCCGCAATGCCTTGTGCCAGCGTGCCGCCCAACGAGTAGCCCAGCAGGAAATAAGGCCCATGCGGCTGCTGCTCGCGAATCACAGCCAGATGGCGATCGCACATGGCTTCTAGACTTGTACAGGCTGCGATAACACCCGCCGGGCGCGGTGATTGCAGCCCCACAATCGGGAAATCGCCGTCGAGATAGTGCAGCAGCGCGCTGTACTGCCAGGCGAACCCTGATGCCGGATGGATGCAGAACAGCGTCGGCCCCTGACCGGCACGCAGTGGCAGCAGTTCCCCGTTGCCGCTGCTGTCGCTGGCATCGCCTGATAACAGCGCTGCCAGTTTCTCCACGCTGCGTGCGGCGATGATCTGTCCGACACTCACCGGCTGCGCTACACGGCGGCGCATTTCTGCTGCCAGTCGCATCGCCATCAGTGAATGACCGCCCAGTGCGAAGAAATCGTCGTCGGCATACACCTGCTCACATCCCAGTAGCTGCTGGAACAGTTCTGCCAGCATCTGCTCGTGAGGCGTTTCCGGCAGACGGCCAGCCTGCGTGCTGCGTTGCGGCATCGGCAGGGCTTTACGATCCAGTTTGCCGTTGGCGCTGAGGGGCAAATCGTCCAGCAGCAGATAGCTCACCGGCTGCATATGGGCAGGCAGGCGGGTGCTCAACTGCTGTTTAATTTGATCGATATCCAGTACCACGCCAGGTTGTGCTACCAGCCAGCCGAGCAGCTGGCGATTATCGACGCCCGCCGCCGCCTGTTGTGTCAAATTGCGCGCAGCCACGACTGCTTGCGCCACGCCCGGCAATGCCACCAACGCCTGCTCAATTTCACCCGGTTCGATACGTTGTCCGCGCATCTTTAACTGATCGTCGCTGCGCCCCAGATACTCTACGGCGCCATCCTCACGCCAGCAGGCGATATCACCGGTTCGGTACATACGTTCGCCATCAGCAAACGGAGCGGCAATAAAGCGCTGCGCGGTAAGATCGGCGCGATGCAAATAGCCATCTGCCAGCTGGATGCCGCTGAGATAAAGATCGCCCGGCACGCCGACCGGCACCGGGCGCAGCAGGTTATCGAGGATATGCAGTTGGGTGTTCCACACCGGACGACCAATCGGCACGCCGGGGCCATTCAGGCCTTCGAGCGCGCTACCGCTGGCGGGTTGCCATGTGACATCCACGGCGGCTTCGGTCGGGCCGTACAGATTATGCAGCGGAGCGGCGATCACCTGCTGATAGCTGCGCGCCAGATCGCAGGCCAGCGCTTCTCCGCTGCAAAATACGCGGCGCAGTGAAGCGCAGGCGCGATCGGTGTGCGTACTGACATGCCCGACAAAGGCGGCCAGCATCGACGGAACGAAGTGCAGGGTGGTGACCTGATAATCGTCAATCAACTGCCACAGCGCCTGTGGATCGCGATGGGCATCCGGTGGCGCCATCATCAACTGCGCGCCGGTCATCAATGGCCAGAAGAACTCCCACACCGAAACATCAAAGCTGCACGGCGTTTTCTGCAACACCACATCGTCGCTGCGCAGTGGATAGCTGGCCTGCATCCAGCGCAAGCGGTTAACGATGGCGCGTTGATTGACTACCACGCCTTTCGGCTTGCCGGTGGAACCTGAGGTGTAAAGCACATAAGCCGGGCGCTGCGCGTCGGGTTTAGGCAATGGATGACGTGCTACCGTCTGTGCGCTGGCAAGGCGATCAAACATCATCAGCGTGCCAAAGTCAGCAAAACGATTTTCCAGCGCCGACTCGGTGATCACCACCCACGGTCGTGCATCGTCCACCATGTACGCCAGACGTTCATCGGGATAACCAATATCCAGTGGCAACCAGGCTGCGCCTGCCTGCAAGATGGCGGTAAGGGCAATACTCAGACGAACCGAACGCGGCAAGGCAACGGCAACGATATCGCCTGGCATCACGCCCGCTTCGATCAGTCGATCGGCCAGCAATGTGGCCTGACGCTGCATCTCGCGGTAGCAGAGCTGATGCTCAACATCACACAGCGCCAGCGCGTCCGGTGTGCGTGCGGCTTGCTGGGCGATGGCTTGTTGTAAGGTTTCATTTTCCAGCTGCACGCCGGTGTTATTGACCCACTCGAGCAGCGATTGCTCGGCGAGGGTTTGCAAACGCCACTGCGTTAACGGCAGATCTGGTGTGGTCACCAGCTGCTGTAACAGCAGCAACAGGCGTTCAGCCAGACGGTCGGCATCGGTGACGCAAGCGCGGTATTCCATTAATAGCGTCAACTGTTCACCCGGCAGCACCAGCAGCGTCAACGGATAATGGGTATAGCCGCGGTTGTGGATCGCGTCGCAGCGCACCTTCGCGTTGGCGTCGAGTAATGTCTGATTATCAGGATAGTTCTCCACCACCAGCAGGGTATCAAATAGCGTACCCGCACCCGCCAGCTGTTGGATTTCAGCCAGTCCAAGGCAATCCTGCTCAATCAGCTGGATCTGACGATTTTGGTGCGCGGCTAACTGCTCCAGCAACGGGCGTTGAGTATCAAACCGCACGCGCACCGGCAGCGTGTTACTGAACAGACCGACATGTTGATCGATCCCTTCAATCTGGCCGAAACGACCTGAAACCGGCGCGCCAAATATCACGTCCTGCTGACCACTGGCAATCGACAACATCATGCCCCACAGGCCCTGCATCACGGTGTTGAGGGTCAATCCGCGAGTGCGGCACAGCGCATAGAGTTCGCGCTCCAGCGAGGCGTCCAGCGTAATGCGTTTTTCCTGAACAGCACTCTCGGCG
This sequence comes from Pantoea sp. Seng, assembly GCF_009829935.1. NCBI lineage: Bacteria > Pseudomonadati > Pseudomonadota > Gammaproteobacteria > Enterobacterales > Erwiniaceae > Pantoea > Pantoea sp. Seng. The sequence goes on from NZ_SZZV01000022.1 coordinate 5,751, forward strand.
GCATTGGGATATAGCAATGTGGGCCGCACGTCGCGCAGACATTCTTGCCACTGCTGGCGAGCCTGATGCTCATCACGCTGGCTAAGCTGGCGCACGATGTCGGCATAATGGGTGCGTTGGGCGGCCAGCGGCTGTTGACGCAATGCGCTAAGTAAATCGTTTAAAATCACCGGCGTTGACCAGCCATCCACCACCAGATGATGCGCATTGAGCAGCAGCGTCCAGCGTGCTTCATGGCGATGCGGGATCAGCGTCGCCTGCAACATCACCGGCTGCCGGAACAGATCCTGTGACAGCGCCTGATGTTCAGTGGCGTCAATATCCTCGACTTCCAGCACCTGTAGCGGCCAATGCAGATCGCCTTCCGGCAGCAACTGCAAGGGTTGCAGACTGAGTTCGCTATCAAACCTGGCGGCGAGCTGCGGATGGCGCTGCAACACCTGATTGAGCGCCTGCTGCACCGATGCTACCGACACATCACCGCTGAGGGTTAATCGCGTCAGTGAGTTATAGCTGCCTTGCGCGCCACTGGTCTGCGCGTGGAACAGTAATCCTTTCTGCAACGGCAGCAGCGGCAAGACGTGGCTAAAGGCCCCGTGACGTGCGCGCAAACGTTGCAGCAGCGCATCATCAACGCCTTCAAGATTGATTTCCGCAGCGACCAGCGTGTTGGCGGCCTGCTGTGGCTGTTGCTCTGCGAAGTGGTAAAGCTGTTGCGCACCCAGAGCGATGGCCTGATGCAGTTGCTCAATCTGATCGGCATGCAAGACGCCCTCCGCCCAGCTCCAGTTCAGCGCCAGCTGCTGGTCATCAACAAACACGTTGAGTTCCAGTGCGTGCTGTAACGGCATGGCATCGTCCTGAATCACCGCAAAAGTGTCGCGGAACTGCTGCGCGGTCCGCTGAGGCTGCCAGTGACCGGCGGATTGAGTGAAGCGGCCGAGATAATTGAACAGCACCTGTGGCGCATGGTCGGCGGCCAGTTTCGCCAATGTAATGCCACGGTGGGCATCCAGCCAGCGCAGTTGGCCATAACCGATGCCGCGATCCGGCACGGCACGCAGCGCGGATTTTACCGCGCGCACGCTGTCATTGAGGTCGGCCGAAGCAGGCAGGGCGAGCAGCAGAGGAAACTCCGCTGTCAGCCAGCCCACCGTGCGCGCCAGATCCTGATGATCGTGCAACTCGGCACGGCCGTGTGACTCCAGCGTCACGCGTTGTAACGCACTGCCGTTCATGCTGCGCAGCGCCAGTGAGAGCAGCGTCAGCAGTAACTCTTCGCTGGTGGCACGGAATTGCTGCGGCAGGGTATGTAGCAAGGCAGAGCTGGTGGCCACATCCAGCAGGGTTCGCTGATGCAAGACACGCTCGTTACCCGTTAAGGCTCGCTCACCCAGCGCCGGCAGCGGCTGTTCCAGCATGCGTTGCCAGAACGGCATTTCGCTGGCGCGTGATGCCAGGTTAGCCAGCAGCGTAGCGGACCAGTCATGCAGCGAGGTCTCTTCGGCAGGCAACGTGATCGGTGCACCGCTTAGCAGTGCATCACCGGCCTGTTGCAGTTCATCCAGCAATACTCGCCATGACACGCCATCCACCACCAGATGGTGCAGCGTTAACACCAATCCGCAGCTTGCCCCTTGTGTCTGAAGCAGGGTTGCCTGTAGCAATGATCCTGTCGCCGGATCGAGGCGGGCTGCATCGTCACGGAAGGCCTGATCGGCGGCCTGGTCATATGCTGACACTTCGATAACACGACAACGCGCAGGGCGCGCAGAGAGCGATTCGCCCACCACTAACTGCTTATCACGCGTGAAGGCGTTGAGGGCTGGATGCGTGTTGGTAAGCTGTTCAATCAGCTTTTCCAGCTGCGCGAGTTGCAGCTCTGGCGGCACCGACAGCAGCACGCCGTGGGCGAAGCGTGCGTTAATGCCCGCCTGCGCATGGAACCAGTGCAGAATCGGCAGACCACCAATCGCGCCCTGTTGCGACATGCGGGCATGTTGAGTGTGTTGCGTTAGAGGGGCGAGATCTTGCGCCATACGTGCGGCGGTGCGTTCGGCAAAAATGTCACGTGGGCGAAGCATATAACCAGCGCGGCGAGCGGCGGTGCTGAGGCCCATTGCCGAAATACTGTCACCACCGAGTGAGAAGAAGTCATCTTCTGCGCCGACGCTCTCCAGCCCGAGCAGGCTGGCCATCGCCTGGCAAATTAACGCTTCCTGCGGGGTGCGCGCCGCGCGGCTTTGCTGTTGCTGAGCCTGATGGGGTTTCGGCAGTGCCTGGCGGTCGATTTTGCCATTCACATTCAGTGGTAGATCATCCAGCACCATCAGCACGGCTGGCAGCATATAGTCCGGCAACTGGCTACCCAACTGCGCCAGCAAGCGGTTGCTGATTTGCGGATCGGCGCGCAAGGCATCATCCTGCACCGAGCAGTAGCCAATCAGACGGTGCGTGGCGCCCATCACTTCGGCAATCACCACTGCGGTGCTGACTTCGGGCAGTGCCACCAGCGCGTTTTCAATTTCACCGAGTTCGACGCGGAAACCGCGCACTTTGATCTGGTGATCCACGCGTCCGATAAACGCCAGTTGACCATCCTGACGCCAGCGCATCACATCGCCGCTGCGATACATCACCTCGCCTTCGCGGAAGGGGTTAGCCACAAAGCGGGCGGCTGTCAGATCCGGGCGGCGCAGATACCCGCGAGCGATGCCGGTTCCGGAAATATAGAGTTCGCCGGTGCAGCCAATCGGCACTGGACGCAACTGGCTGTCGAGCAGATAAACCTGGCTGTTGCCCACCGGGCGACCAATCACCGGCTGCGGAGAAGCCAGCACGCTGGCACCGAGGGTATCAATGGTGTACTCAGACGGGCCGTAGTAATTGTGGATTTCCATCTGATGCTGTTGCTGCATCAGTTTCCACAACGTCGGCGTGGCCGCTTCACCGCCAATCATGACAAACGCAGGGCGGTGGTTTTCCGCTTCCAGTAATCCGCTGTCGATCATCTGAGAGAAGAATGACGGCGTGATGTCCAGCAGATCGACCGGCACCGCGTTCATCTGCTGAATCAAACCCCAGGCATCGCGACGTAGTTCTTCGTCGAAGATATTCAGCTCGCAGCCCATCAGCATGCAGAACAGCGGTTCCCACGAAGAGTCGAATGAGAACGACGCGGTATGACCGGCGCGCATGCGGCGCGGGTTGCTGGCGTGGAAGCGGTCAATCGCCGGTCCAAACAGATGTTCGCGATGTGACAGGAACAGATTCAGTAATCCCTGATGTGTGCTCATCACGCCTTTTGGCCGGCCGGTGGATCCGGAGGTGTAAATCATATAGGCAAGATCGTCGCCGCACAGCAGAGTGCTCGGTACGCTGGTCGGCTGTGCCGCCAGTTCGCTCTCCAGCTGATCGATGCACAGCGCGGGAAGGGCCGGCATCTGCGCCAGTGTCGTGGAGTGAGTCAGCAATAATGCGGGTTGCGCATCGTCACACATCAGTGCCAGACGTTCGCGTGGGTAGTCAAGATCCAGCGGCATGTAGGCCGCGCCGCTCGCCAGCACACCAAAGATGGCGACCAGCGAATCCACCGAGCGCGGAATCCCAATCGCCACCACGTCGTCTGCTTGTAAGCCACGCGCGATCAAGGCATGTGCCAGTTGCATGGCGCGGTCGGTCAGCTGGCGATACGTCAGTGACTGTGTGCCGCAGACGACTGCCGTCAGGTCAGCGCTTTGTGCCGTGCGTTGCAGCAGCATATCCACGATGGTGGTCGCCCCCGCTGGCGGGGTGATTTTCGGGCCGGTTGACCAGCGCTGTAAATCAGCCTGTTCGTCCGGAGCAATGATCGAAAGCGTATCCAGAGTGGCTTCGGGTTGTGCAGCGAACTGCGTGAGCAGATGACGAATACGGTCTGCGTGACGCTGTAACATTTGTGCGTCGTAGCGCGCAGGGTTAGCCACCAACGTTAACTGCAATGCGCCATCACGAAAGCCCACTTCAAACTCGATATCGTCAACCGGGCCCATGGCTAAGGTGTGGGTCGCCGCCGGAATGCCATCGAATTGCAGATCATCATGGTAGACCTTGACGTTAATCACCGGCCCGTAAAGCTGTTGGCTGCTGCCGACCAAACCCAGATCGCGACGCAGTTGCTCTGCTTCATAGCGCTGATGACGGCGTGCTTTGCGGATTTCCGCCTGTACCTGCTGCAGCAGCGCGGCTAAATCGGTGTGATGAGGGATGTCGAAGATCAGCGGCAGCACGTTGACCACCGGCCCCAAAGTCGTCAGTGCCGCTGAGCCCATGCGGCGCATAAACGGAAAGCCAATCGCTAAGCGCGAGCTGCCGCTAATGCGCGCCAGATAAGCCACCAGCAGGGCACTGACAATATCGCCTTCGCTGCAATCCTGGAACGCCACGTGCTGGCGCAACGTTGTCAACTCCGGCAGCGCGACGTGGCAGCTGATCGGACGATCGCCAGCATCCGTTACGCTTTCACTGGAGAGCGTTAAAGTTTCGGGTAGTTCAGCCGCATAGGTCTGCCAGTGGCTGGCGGAACGGGCAAACGCCGGGGATACTCCCCACTGCTGATACTCATCAATCACCTCGCTAAACGGCGTGAAGGGTGAAAGTGAGGGTTCTTCGCCACGGCACAGTTCGGCATAGATGGCCGCCACGCGCTGCGTCAGCGCTTCGAAACTGAAGCCATCAAGCAGCAGATGGTGATATCGCTGATACCACCACCAGCTGCCATCACCCACGCGCATTAACACGTGGCGATAGAGCGGCTTATCACCGTTGGCCGCCAGTTCGGCGCGCAGATCGGCCTGCATCAGTTTATGCGCCTGACCGGTGGCGTCCGCGCGCTGGCTGAAGTCATGCCACTCCGGCAGCACCAGTGCCTGCGCGCCAAACCATTGCGCGGGATTCCCGTTTTCATCGAGGCCAAAGCGTGCCTGCACGGTATCGGCTTCCGCCATCGTCTGGCGGATGGCGCTGTCCAGGGCGGCGCGGTTGATGTCGCCGTGCAGCACGCTGTAGTGCGCCACGGTAAATTGATTGCGCTGCTGCGCAATAGCGTCAGCGATCCAGATGCCGGGCTGAGCCGCCACCAAAGGATACGCAGGTGAATGCGTGATTAACGATGCCAAAGGAATGTTCCCGTCTAAAAAAATCGAAAAAGGAAAAGTTAAAAAGCGAAAAATCAATGTGCGCTGGACGACGTCTGTTGCGTCGCTGGTCGCATGTCCTGCCAGTGTGTTTCGATGTACTCAATCGCTGCGGCACGCGGCAGCGGACCCGCCACGTTTTGCCAGCCCGCAGGCACCTGAGCAAATGCGGGCCACAGGCTGTACTGTTGGCGCGCGTTGATCAGCACCAGAAAATCGAGCGCGTCGTTATCAAACGGATTTTGTTGTTCAGACATGGTGGTTACCTTTTGAGGTTGGGTCAGAGAGAAGATCGGCCAGCAGCCAGCGGCAGCCGTCGATCAAGCCGCCGCGCCAGCACAGCGCGTCGTGCCCTCCGGCGTAGCAGCGGAAAAACAGTTCATGTCCAGCGGCTTCTAGTGCGGGACGTATTTGTTGATTCACGAACAACATGTCCTGCTCGCGATCGCCGACTTCCTGGAAAATCTTCAACTTGCCAGCGGGCAGGGCGTTGTCCTGTAAGCGCTGCAACAGCAGACCCGGAGCGTGCCGTTCACGGTTAGCGTAATCGCGGATGTATTGCAGGTGCGGCCACCAGAACGAGCCGGATTGCGTGAGGATGCGGCCAAAACGCTGCGGCCAATGCAGACCGGCGTACAGCGCCGCGAGGCCACCGTAGCTTTGCCCCGCCACCAGCGTGCGGCAGCCATCGCTGCTGAACGCGGCATGCTGGCGCGCCAGCGGCAACAGTTCCTGTTGCACCGCCTGCCAGAAGGTTTCGTTGCAGGGCAGCTCAACCTCGCGATGCTGGCTATCGATTACGTCGATAAACAACCAGCAGGCAGGCGGCAGTTCGCCGGCATCGGTGACCTGATCGAGGGCGCTGAAAATCGGCTGTCCGTATACCCAATTCTGCCCATCCAGCAGAATCGCCAGCGGGCGCTGATCCGGTTGCGCAGTCTGTCCGGTGGTGTAAAGCCAGACGTGACGCGTGACGTTGAGCAGATCGCTGTGCCACTGCAAAGTTTGCAGGCCATCCGGCCAGGTTTCGGCTAAACCGGCATCCAGCTGTTGCCAGGCGGATTGATCAGGCGCCTCGGGCATATGCGCATTACTCAGCGCAAAGCGGCGGCTGCTCAGAAACGGGGGCGAAGGATTCAGCATGTCGGGGATCGCCAGTGGCATCAGCGAAATCCACCATTTGCGTTGCAGCACCCGGCAGGTTTCGTCACTGCCGCAGAACAGCGGGGGCAAATGCTCAGCGGTCACCGGGATCAGGCTATAGCTGCCGCGCCAGTCAGATTCGATCTGCGTCGACCAATGCCAGACATCGCTAAGACCGACGCGAACAAGGGATTCAGGCGCCTGGCTGTGATGATCGGTGACGCCATTTATATCGATATAGACCTTTTTGGTAGACGATAACTCGGAACGGCCTTCTGGATCGCGCCAGAAGAAATGCATGCGCGTTTCGCCATCTGCCTCATGCTCAATCACCGGCGTACCCGCCTGATGAAGCTGTTCCCACCAGCGATGGCTGCCGAGATCGTCCTGCTGTAACCACTGGGTAACTGTTCCGGTTGGCAACCAGATTTGCGTCATTTGTTCTGCATCGCTGAGAAACATCCTGCAATCTCTCTCCACATTTTCTTCAAAGACTTTACATTTACAAACGTAATGCAAATGCTATTGATAACGATTTACATTTGCAATATTATTTTTGCGCCGAATAAATCCCCTATTTTTCAGATGATTATTCTGAAATAGGCTTTTAAGGGGGATTTAGGGCCGCGTTTTGCGAGAGGAAGTTATATTTCAATCCGTTACAGCTTTCGCCGTTGGGTGGAGGGGAATGGACGGATTATTTCTTCGACAAGGCAGTTTGAAATAGAGATGGCAACTATGTCCGTTAAAGCAAAAAATTTAGCAATACCTGCTGTGGCACTTCCGTTCAGATTCTCCCGTCTCCACCTGTCACTGGCCTCAATTCTGCTGGTGGCGCCTGCCACTTTCAGCGTCGCGGCAGAAGAGACCATCACCGTGAATGCAGATGCGCGTGAAAGCGTGACGTCTCCACTGCAAGGCTATGTGGCGAAAGAGAGCGCTGCAGGTACCAAAACCTCAACGCCACTGCGTAAAACCCCGCAATCGATTTCGGTGATTACGCGTGAGCAGATGGACGATCAGGCAGCGCCGTCGGTAGCGGATGCTCTGAGCTACACCAGCGGCGTGCTGACCAACTACCGTGGCAACTCGAACCGTAACGATGAAATCATCGCGCGTGGTTTCCGCTATGCACCGAAATTCCTCGATGGCTTGAGCTATGGCTTATCCGGCCAGGCTGGCGCGGCAGGACAGATCGACCTATGGTTGCTGGAGCGTGTGGAGATGATTCATGGCCCGGCATCGGTGTTGTACGGCCAGGTGAACCCCGGCGGTGTCATCGCGATGACCAGCAAGCGCCCAACCGCGCAGAGCATTCATAAAGTTCAGCTCAGCACCGGTAATCAGCATCTGGGCGAAGCGGCGTTTGATTTCGGCGGCAAACTGAATGACGACAACACGCTGTTTTATCGTCTGAACGGTATTGCCAGCACCAAACATGAGTTCGTGAAAGATAACAAACAGCAGCGCATGGCGATTGCCCCCGCGCTGACCTGGCTGCCAAACGCGGACACCAGTTTCACCTTGCTGACCATGTATCAAAACGAGCCAAAGGCCGGATATCGTAACTTCCTGCCTGCCAACGGCACGCTGTTTAACACCAGCGCGGGCTACATTCCTTACGATTTCAACGTCAGCGATCCGAGCTTTAACGAAGCGAAACGCGAGCAGACTTCGGTTGGCTACATCTTCGAGCACAACTTCAACGACAACATCAGCTTCACGCAGAATATGCGTTACAGCAACATGGATGAGTCGTACAAATACCTGGTCTATACCTTCGATGTGGATGGCAGTGACCATCAGATCAACCGTCGCCCGCAGCATGACAAAATTAAGTCCAAAGAACTGGGTATTGATAACCAGGTGAAAGCGACCTTCGATACTGGCAACGTTGCGCATACCGTGCTGGGCGGGCTGGATTACAAATGGAGCGATGTCGATAACAAACTGTGGCGCGACAGCGGTGATCAGTACATTCTCGACTGGGCGAATCCGACCAGCGTGACGATCAATGAGAGCGATCTGGCGTTGAACACCAGCACGCGCAAAAAGCTCGATCAGGTTGGCGTGTATTTGCAGGATCAGCTGGAATGGAATCAATGGAATCTGCTGCTGTCCGGTCGCCAGGACTGGTCAGAAGTGCGCACGCAGGATCGCATTGAGAACACCTCCACCCAGCAAAATGACAGCAAGTTCACCGGCCGTGCCGGTCTGTTGTACGCCTTCGATAATGGCCTGTCGCCGTATATCAGCTACAGCACCTCGTTCGAACCGAACCTGAGCACCGGGGCGCCGGGTAGCGATCCGTTCGCACCGACTACGGGTGAACAGACGGAGATCGGTATCAAATTTCAGCCAGTGGGTTGGGATGCAGTGTTCACCGTTTCCGCGTTTGATATCACGCAGAAAAACATCACCTCTTACAACAGCGAACTGGGTTACAACGAGCAGATCGGTAAGGTGAAGTCCAAAGGTATCGAGACGGAAGCGCACGCGCAAATTACCCCCGAAATTAAGGTGATGGCGGCTTATACCTTTACCGATGCAGAAACCAAAGAGAGCAACACCGCGGCGCAGGTTGGCAAAACGCCTTCCAGCATTCCGCGTCATGCCGCATCTGCCTGGGGTAGCTACAGCTTCCTTGATGGTGCGCTGAACGGACTGACGCTCGGTAGCGGCGTGCGTTACACCGGCACGGCCTGGGCGGATTCCATCGGTCAGGACAAGGTTCCACACTACACGTTGTATGACGTGATGGCGAAATATGAGCTGGGCGAAGCGGCGAATTCACTGCGTGGCACCACGCTGCAGCTGAACGTGAACAACGTGGCCGACAAGCACTATGTTGCCTCCTGCAGCAACACCAGCGCGTGCTTCTACGGCAGCGGTCGTTCGATTGTGGCGTCTGTCAGCTACAGCTGGTAAGCGTGATAAGGCAGGGCGTCCTTGCGGGTGCCCTGGTTTTATCCATTTGCATTCCGTGCTGTGTTCCTGCAGATGAAACACCTGGAGACAGGTTTTCGGATAATACTGGATTTGTGTGACTGTCATCACTCCGCGAGGCACGCTAAAATGATCGCTTCTCATTTAGCAAAAGGTTTTTCGTCACGATGTTTTCGCGTTTCACTTTGGCCGCTCTGACGGCCGCACTCATGCTTACCGGTTGTGCACGTCACGCCGCAGACAGCAACGCTACCGCGCAAGCTGACGCTCCAGCAGCGGCGCCCATCGAGAATGACAACATTCCTTCCCAGTTTGATAGCGGCCCGACCGTGATCAACGTTTCTCATCTGATCACGCGTACCGATGACGGGTCTTCCGTTTACGTGACGGTAGATGGTCAGGATGCCGGGCTGCTGCAAAAAGGCGAGAATAAAGAGATCCGCGTCAGTGAAGGCAAACACCAGGTCGGTGGTTACGTGCAGACGCTGTTTGGTTTTGGCAAGGTGACCATCGCATCGGTGGATGTGACCACCGACACCAAAGGCCCAAAGAACGTGGTTTATTCGGTGACGCGTCAGAAGCCGACCTTTAGCGAAACCCAGGCCGCTGCGCCAAACAACTCCTGATTTGCAAGCGGTGCTGCGCTTGCCAGCACCGCCCCCGTTTAATTCCGGCTAAACACCAGTTTCAATCCCGCAACGGCGAAGCAGCAGGCCAGCAGCGCATCCAGCCCACGGCGGATACGGCGATAAAATGCCGCCATCACCGCAGTGGAGAACAGCACGGCATAGCCGCAAAACACCAGCACGCAGATTGTGGCACAACCGGCGATGATCATCGGTAAGGTTGAAGTCGCTGCATCCGGTTTCAGTGCTACCGACATGATCGCCACCCAGGTCAAAATCGCCTTGGGATTACCGACGTGCATCAAAATCCCCTGACGAAACAGCCTGGCAAAGGCGACTTTATCGCCGTTGGCGCTGAATTCATTCGCATCGGGACGGCGTAACGCGGATTTTCCCGCCTTAAAGGCCAGCCACAGCAGATATAAGCCACCGCCGATTTTCAGCACTATCAACAGCTGAGCAAAGGTTGCCAGTACGGTTAACACGCCGCAGGCTGCCAGCAGCGCCCACATCATCGAACCGCTGATCACACCACTTGCCAGCGCCAGTGCGGCACCGCGTCCTTTCTTCATCGCCGTGCCCATGATCGCCATATTGCTCGGGCCAGGGCTGGCGGTGGCAACAAAATAGGTGGTGTAGATTAAAATCAATTCGTGTGAAAGCGCCATGTCGTCCTCTGCGATGAGATTGTCCTGCTTTTGTTATATCGCCAGCATCGCAGAATGACTACTGCTGATTCCGTCTTAAGAAGGAATCGCTTTGGCGTAACCGCGACGCTTCACTTTATAAAGCGTGAAAATGATCGAAAGCGTGGCAATCACCACCAGAATCAATCCGGGGCCAATCAGCGATCCGAAGCCTAACGCATTAAAGATCAGTAGACCGACAATTCCACCGGTCAGGAAGGAGAAAATGGTCACCAGATGGGTATTCAGCTGCTGTTTAAAGGCACGGATGTTTTTGGAGGGATCGCGGCGTAATAATGCAACAAATACCGAACCGATAGAGATACCTGCATCGGTTAGTGTGCCGGTAATATGGGTCGATCGTACGCGGCCGTTCGAAAGTTGCGTCGAGGTGGAATTGTGCACACCCATTAAAAATGCCAGTAGTAATAATATTTCTGCGTTATTATTCGATGAGAAATAATAGATCTCGAACAGCGACGTCAATATTAATAACACGCCTTCAACCAATAGAATGCAGCTAAATATGGTGCGTAGCCCATTAATTACGCCAAGCACCACCGAAATCCTTGCCACCACCGCACCGGTGACAAAGGCACCAATCATGGCAATGAAGACTTTAAGATTACGTATATCCATCTCATTCAAATCGCTGGATATTTGTGCGATGTTGCCGGACATGTGCGAGGGGAAAAAGCCAAAAGCGGCTAACGCCATGGCGTTCAATAATCCCGCTGATGTGGCCAGGCACAGGGCGAGATTACGATCTTCAACGTGTGTTCTGGTGCGCTTCAGTTTTATCAGCATAATTCACCCTTGCTCATTGAGAGTATTGTGATAACGCAATGCGTCAAATCTGGTGTTCGCCAGTGAATAAGTGAAGCACAAAAATCTTAAGGGGATCTTAATAACTTTCAGATATAGATAAATCTTATTATGGGTGTAAAGATATCTAAGGAAGATTGCCAGTTGCGTTATCTCTGTTTACTTTGGCCTGATGCATTTAATTTCAGGGAAATATCGAAATGACCCATTCTGGTGCTCAACCTGAGCAGCGGCGCGCGCTACTGCTGGTCAATCGTCGGGCACGTCGCGGTGCGCAGTGGGCGGATCTGGCACATCAGCAATTATCGGCAGCAGGCTATTCCCTGATTACCCCGCACGAAGATGATGAACGCAGTTACAGTGAATTGATTCTGGCGCATCAGCATCAGGTGGATGTGGTGATTGTCGGCGGCGGCGATGGCACGCTGAATGCAGCGGCACCAGGGCTGATGCAATCCCGCTTGCCGCTGGGCATTTTACCGCTCGGCACGGCCAATGACTTTGCCCGTACATTAGGCATTCCTTTTAATGTGGATGCAGCAATCAACATCATCGTCACAGGGCACACGCGGCGTATCGATCTGGGTGAAGTCAACGGTCACCTGTTTTTGAACGTGTCCAGCGTTGGGTTTTCTGCCAGCCTTGCGCGAAATCTCACCGCAGCAGCCAAGAAAAAGTGGGGCACAGCGGGTTATGCGCTTGCGGCTTTACGCCTGCTGCGGCAAAGCCGTCCGTTCAGCGCCATGCTGCATTATGATGGCCAGCAGGAAGCGATTAAAACGGTGCAGTTTTCGGTGGGCAACGGCCGTTTTTACGGCGGTGGGATGACGATAGAGAAGGATGCTGCACCCGATGATGGTCGTCTGGATGCTTATAGCCTCGAAGTGCGCCACTGGTGGCAAATTCTGGCGCTTTTTCCTTCCTTGCGCCGTGGCACGCATGGTCGCTGGGGCAGCGTGCGTACGCTGAGCGGCACTCAATTTAGCCTGCACACCCGGCGTACGCATGACATTAATGCTGATGGGGAAATTATTGGCCGCACGCCTGCGCACTATCGTTTAATTGAGGGGGCGATTTCGGTATTAGCACCAGATAAACCTTAACAATTCACTATGCTGGAACGTTAATATCGGCTGATGAGAGTGTGCCACTATTCTGAATATCCAGAACTCATTTCATTTAAGTTAATAATCAGTTCGTTAAGGTGTTCCTCTTTTTACCTCTGACAACCTGATGATAATTCGAGGTGTCATTCGATCACCTTGAGATAAATCATCGGGTGCACAGTTCCATTTCTCGTATGATGGCGATGAAATGACAGACCTTTCATCGATTGCCGCGCCTTATCACAATCTTTACATTATCCTGAAAACCTCTTTCAGGGATCATCCCAATGAATTTCCGCTCTGACATAAACGGGCTGCGTGCCTATGCGGTTATGTTAGTCATCCTCTACCACTTTGGTTTTCCCCTGGTGAGCGGAGGATTCCTCGGTGTGGATGTGTTCTTTGTTATTTCTGGTTATTTAATGACGGGAATTATTCTCTCGCGACTTAATCATCAGAAATTTTCACTGATGGCTTTCTATGCCGCGCGCTGCAGGCGAATTATCCCGCCATTAATGGTGCTGTGCGCAATATTAATGTTGATGGGTTATTTCCTGATGCCGCCAGACGAGTATCAACGCATGGCGGAGCATGCGGTCTCCAGCCTCAGCTTTATATACAATGTGGTCTATTTCAAACAGGGCGGTTATTTTGATACCGGATCGGTATATAAATGGCTGCTGCATACCTGGTCGTTAAGCGTTGAGTGGAAGTTTTATTTGTTATTACCTTTGGCGTTGATGTTCACCGCGCGTTTCCTGCGCCAGCAATTTGCCTGGGTGATGAGCATAGCGGCGCTGTTGTCGTTTGGCCTGGTGCTGGCGATGGTTGCTGCTGATTATCATCTCACCGCCACCTATTATTTGTTGCCCACCCGCGCGTGGGAAATGCTGGTTGGCGGATTAGTTTATCTGGCACCTAAAACACGACTGAGCGGGCAGGGCTGGGTTCCACCACTGAGTATTCTGGCGCTGATTTTGTGTGCGCTGATATTTGATGAGAATATCGCGTGGCCCGGCATCATGACGTTGATACCGGTGATGTTCACCGCGCTGATCCTTCATGCGGGGGTACAGAACAGTCGGTGGTTAAATCATCGCGTGATGCAGCACATCGGTAAAACGTCTTATTCGATCTATTTATGGCATTGGCCCTTGTGGGTGTTCTGGCATCTGGCGGACTGGCCGGTCACGTTCGTCAGCCAGGTATTACTGATCCTACTGTCACTGGCTGCCGGTTGGGCTTCTTACGTCTGGGTTGAGAACAGGCAAAGCTGGTTCAGCCGGAAAACCTTTATCGCGCTGGGACAGGCTGCTGTGGTGATGTTGTTCGGTGTGACGATCGTTGCGAGGGCGGGAATCCCTTCGCGCCCGCCCGCCGTGGTGGCCTCAATCGATCACTATTCACAGCAACGCTTTGCGCTGGCTAAAAATTGCTTTGTACTTAGCGGCATCACATCACCACAGTGCGTATTTGGCGATGCCAGAAGGGTGAATCTGGTGGTGCTGGGTGATAGCCACGCCGCCGCCATGTTGTCCTCGATTGTGGCCAGCGCGGGAACGCAGGATGGCGTGGTGTTCATCGCACAGTCTGGCTGTCCTTCAGTGCCGGATATTCAACGCAGCGCCAGCCCTGATTGCGGTGGCTTTGTAAAAGCGGCAATGGCTGATATTGAACGCAAATACCCCAACGCATCGGTATTGATCATCAATCGCATGTCGTTTTATCTGCACGGCGAATATGGCAGCGGCAGCAGCGCACCGACCTATAGCTTCAGGCAGGACGGCAGTTCTGTTGCCGCCTACCAACAGCATTTTGGCGCCGCAGTGAAACAGCTCGCCAGCCATCATCGCGTCTTTATCATGACGCCGGTGCCGGAATTCGGTTATGACGTGATTTATCGCATGTCACGCGATGCGATGCGCGGCAAAGTGCTGACCATTCAGCAATCTCGCGCTGAGTATCAATTACGTCATCAGGACGCGCTGGCAATGCTCAACAAGATCGTGGCGCTCTCACCTAACATCACCTTGCTGGATGCCACGCAGGGATTGTGTGACAGCCGTTACTGCTACGGAGCCAGTGAGAATGTGCCGCTGTATCGCGACGATAACCACTTTTCGGAAGTGGGAAACAAAAGTCTGAGCGGGGTGTTTGCAGGGATGTGGGGGATGATTGAGGGGCGGTGATGAGAATCGCTCAACCGTCGGTTGCAGCAATTGAAGCGCGCGGCGAAGATCTGAAAATTGCCACTTTAAAGCGTTATGTTGAGGCGCTGGGCGGGCAATTAACGATTGGCGTAAATATGCCTGGCGGCCAGCACGTCGATTTTGCGCTTTAAGCAGTTTTGTTTTTCTGAGCCAGCCACACCGTCCTGCCACCGCAGGTGGCATCTTCGGTGACCTGATTAACCACGCTGAAACTGTTATCCGACAGCAGTTGGCGGAATTCATCGTGATCCAGACTGGCATGATAGAGCGGGCGTTCAAGGAAAGTGCCCATTGCTTCGCCGTCGCCGTGCCCGCTGGTGAACATCAATGCCGCGCCGTTCTGGGCATGCTGAGCAAAACGTGGAAACATCGCGCGTTGATGATCGCGCGTCAGGTGGAAGAAGCTGTCCCATGCGATGATGCCGTTGAAAGCCTTCGCGAGTGCCAGCGTGCGCATGTCGGCAATATGCCATTGCGCCTGTGGGAACCTTTCCCGACAGCGGGCAATCATCGGCTCGGAAGCATCCACCCCAGTGACCTTGAATTGCTGCTGCAAAAAGTGCTGCGCAATAGGAATACCCGCGCCGCAGCCCACATCCAGGATCTCACCGCCAGCGGGAATCAGATCCAGAAAACGCGCCAACCAGTGCTGCTCAATAAAGTGCTTAATGCGATGGTTATCCCAGACTTCGGCACCTTCCCGATACAGGTCAATAATATGGTCAGCTTCTTTTTCGTGATTCATGGCCTGCCTTCATTGGGGTTGAGGGTTCATTATCGTTGAAACTCAGCATGCTGAAAGATCAGTACGGTCCCCTCGTGGCGTTGGATGGGAGATAACAAGAAATTCCACTGGAGATTCACTATCGTTCCTGGCCTGATGCTTTGCACCTGGGGCGATTTCCAGTCCCTGCTGGGCCATGATGTCGTGTTTCTCACCTTCCAGTTCCATCGTCAGGACGCCCTGCAGAACGAAAAAGAATTGTCTGGATACGGAGTGAAAGTGACGTGTTTCACAGGTGCCAGGAGGCATTTTCTCATGAATAATCAACATGTCCTGACGATTGACTAAATACCAACCGTCGCAGTTATCACCCCAGACATAATGCTCAGCATTCTCTTGCGAAATCATCTCGTTTCCTTATCTGAATATTTTTCTAACTCCCGCTTAACGGCGCTCAACGTTCTGCGTCGAATCAACCCACTTCCCGCTCTGATCGCCAGCCAATAAGCTGCCATCTTAAAATGAGAGGCTTTGTCGGGGCAGTGGATGAACGTTTCCGTAATAAGTTCGGACTGGCTGCCATTAATGATATTAACTTGATAGCGCAGCAACAGCTTTGCAGCACCCGGCCGCGCAGGCTGCTGATACTCTTCAGCGTCTGAAATCTTTTCCAGGCCAAAGTCGGCACGCCAAAACTCGCCTCTTAACCCATAGCAAAGTTCTAAAGCAGAGGCGTGAAGAAGCGTGAAGGTTTGCAGACCGAATTGATCATCCTGGCATACAGGGGCCTTTCTTTGCAGTTTACGCGGCAACTGTCGTATCGACATCAATGCCCGGATCACCGCATCCTGCTCGAGATCGAAGCCCTTGATAAGCGGCATGATCTTTTCCGGGCTGGTGGTTTGGATTACCGCACTGTGTTTTTCGTGGAACTGGAAATCAGGCAGGTAGGGCGGAACGTCACCCCAACTAGTCAGCATTTTCTTTGACACAAAACCCAGTGAAATCATCCTTAACCTCGTTTTGGGGTGTTAATGCATAGCCCGTTGGATGCGGTATATGTTTATTAACATAATCAGGTCGTCTGCGAAATTAAAGAATGGAATGCTCACTCTCAGGGGAAGGGGGCTCTGTAGCGGGTCATCCTAAGGATGAAAATGCGCCCGGTGGCGCATTTTTTTGCGACTAAAGAACCAACCAGAGATATCCTGCACTGAACAAAAATCGCCCACTCAAACTTTGGAGAATAAAATCCATGAAAAGCGCAACTGCAAAGTCCTTTAAAAAAGCGAACGAGTTGTTGAAAAGTGGTGAATTCAGGGAGGTGGTGCTGGATTTTAATATCAGTGCCGATGAGTTTTTTGAACTTGCGGATCGCTGGGCAGAACGAGGAGCCAAAATCAAAAAAGAAGATGGTTCGTTTGTTATCAGGCTAGCCAAATGATGTCCAGCCAGGGCTAAAAATCGCGATGTACGCAACGTCGACGAGGCGAAGTCCACGGGGAACAAGTCATAAGGCCTCAATGACAACAGACAGGCGTTTCATCACGTGATGAGCAGCCCGGGACAGCTGTCTTGTAGAGTTAATGCACAGTCCTAGAATCAGCGGACGCAGCGGCCTGTTCTTTAGATGAACAAAATGTAAACGTCCCGCTTTGACATCTTCCATGACGTCGAGCCAGCACAGCACACTCACTCCGGCTCCTCCCGCAATGAGCGCTTTAATCAGGCGAATATCATTGCAGGAGATTGCTGACTCGGGCACCTGACGTGCATGGGCATAAATTGATCGGACACGTTCGTGAACGACCAGTGATTTACCTGGAAGAATATGCTTTTCTTCATTCAGGTCAGACAGGGAAAGCGCCACATTATCTTTATACCTGTGCTGAGGCGGCAGAACGATGCCCATCTCAATCTCTGCAAAGGCGAACACTTCAAGTCCGACAACGCTTTCCGGGTCGAGTATCAGTCCAAAATCAATTTCGGAATCCCGTACCTGTTGTGTTACTACCGCGCTGCTTTCAACATTTAGTTGGAGATCCAGCCAGCTATGCTCTTGAGCAATTGCAGAAATCTCGTCACAGAGTTGCCCCTCCGTCAAAGCCTGAACCAGCCCGATCCTGACCTAACCGCGCCTGAGCCCCTTAATGTCATCAAATCTTTGTTTTGTCACGTTAAAGTCACGTTGCCAGCGTAGTAGGTCGGTGTAGAGAAGTTCACCTGCCGTTGTCATACGCATGCCCCCCGGCAGTCGCTCAAACAAAGGTATACCCAGATTTTCTTCCGCCTGGAGGATCTGCCGATTAATGGCTGACGCGGAAACGTGCAGCTTTCCGCTGCTTTTCGAAGACTTCCATGGCGCGCAACTTCCATAAAGTAGGCTGCAAAACGGGAAAACGGACTCGTGGCGACCCTGTATAGTTTTATGCAACAGGGTCGTGCATTTATGCTGATGGATTAGTACACCTTAAATTACACATACTGCCATGGCAATGCACAGGCTAATCATCCAGGCGATGAGATCGCGCTTTGGCACAGTATTAATAAGAGGTGAGTTTATGACACAAAAGAAGCTTCATTTAGCCTTGTTTCTCTTCCCGGGATATCACCTCGGAGCCTGGAGATTGCCGGACGCCATTCCAGAGATAGATCTGGACATCGACCATCTGGTGCACGCCGCACAGCTTGCAGAAGCCGCCAAATTGGATGCCATTTTTTTCGAAGACCAGGCCGCCGTGCGTCGCAGTAATGACATCCTGGCGGGTGACAAATACGGTGCGGCTAACCCCCGTTCAATCCACTTTGATCCTACGATGGTGCTGCCGCTTCTCGCAGCCCATACCTCAAGATTGGGTCTGGCTGCCACAGCCACGACGACATTTAACGAACCGTTCAACATTGCGCGTCGGTTCTCAACGCTCGATTTTATTAGCAAGGGGCGCGCGGGATGGAATTTAGTCACTTCCTTTAACGAAGATGAAGCGCAAAACTATGGCCTGGATGCCCATGTTGGCCACGCAGACCGCTATGGAAGGGCGGAAGAGTTCGTCGACGTTGTTAACGGCCTCTGGGAATCATGGGATGAGGATGCTATTACGCGGGATAAGCAGAGCGGTGTTTACTTCGATGTTGATAAGATGCATTTTCTTCAGCACCAGGGGACGCATTTTAAAGTTCGTGGTCCACTTCCGATGGGGCGCAGCCCACAAGGGCGACCTGTTATTTTTCAGGCCGGCGCATCAGAGCCCGGTCGGGTGCTGGCGGCACGAACGGCTGATGTGGTCTTTACACTGCAATCCACCATCGAAGGCGGGCGCGCATTTCGTGATGACATTCGTCGGCGTGCTCAGGTATTCGGACGCTCACCCGATTCAATCAAAATCATGGTGGGGCTTACTCCCATCATTGCCGAAACTGACCAGAAGGCCAGAGAACTGGCCGACCAAATGTTAGCCCTGATTCCAGATGACATTGCCCTAAGTAATCTAAAACCATTGGCAGGTGGGGTCGATTTTCGCCAGTTTGACCTTAATGATCTTGTACCAGAACTGCCTGAATCAAACGCGGGGAAATCGCACCGGGACGCAATTATGGCCATTTCCCGAGATAAAAATCTCTCAGTCCTTGAAACTGCCCGCTACTTCGCGGAAGGCAGTTATCTGAAAGCCATCGGTTCCCCGGCCACGGTTGCCGATCAGATGCAAGCCTGGCTTGATGCCGATGCCTGTGATGGATTCCTTGCAGTACCCACTCATTTCCCAACAGGGGTAGAGGCATTAACTGGACTTCTAGTGCCGGAACTGCAACGACGAGGCATCTTTCGGACCGAATATGAAGGAACCCATCTGCGGGATCACCTCGGGCTGACTAAATATTGACTGATAACCGAGGCTATGAAGATAACAGTGCTGACCTGCTTTCAATAGATTCACACTGAGTGCTGTCAGCATTGTCAGCATTGTCAGCATTGTCAGCATTGTCCGCAGATCGCGCTCTGTGCACATTTGTGTATATTTTAAAAATCCCGCCCAATGTATTCCCGTAATTTAATTTTTTTTAAGGTGTTCGCCAATAGGACCTAGCCGAAGGCCCGATACGCGTCCTTTCTCCTATAGGCGAAGCTTACACGACCAACCGGAGGGTCGAAGGAGGCCATACGATATCGCATGTAAGTTCATTTGAGGGTCTAACCAGACAATCTCATAAAGAGCAGATAGAGGAAATAGAGGAAATAGAGGAGACAGACTTACAGAAAGCGAATAATAAAATGTGAGGAGTCCTCACACATTCATTGTGTTCTCAGAATCACGATTATCTGAAACCAGTTGAAATGTAGGAAGTTTTAACATTCGATGACGGCATACCCATCTGGCATGATCTTGCTGTGATATCTATTAAACAATGAGCAACAGAGAGTCATTTAAAGATCATAATCTGAAGTATTACCTGGGATTGCCGATAACAGCACCATCTTACTAAAGGGAAATAATTGGTATGCTGTTAAACATAATAAAAGTTCTACCGTTGGCTGCTATGATAATATCTGTGCCAACACTGTCCGGCTGCAGCGCATTACTACCGCTCAATTACAAAGATTATTCCGGGAAAGATGCCGCTACGTTAGTCGTACAGCACAGAAAAGGTGAGATTGGTACGCTTTATGTCTCCTTTTATGAGAAGAAGGGGGCATGTTATGACAGAACCGAACGTTATGAGCTGGATTCCAGCGTATTCGGTGCTGAAGGTAGCGTGATTTCACGCAAGATCCCACCGGGAAAACTAGTTGCATTCCAGCAAATCCACGGCGGCGGTAAATTCGCTAAGATTGATGGCGATATGAAATATAACCATGACGGTTACACCGAGATCCAATGGATCCCCCTGATTCCACAGCCTGGCAAGCGTTATTATGTAGCCTTAAACTATGGTGCCCGTGAAATTCCTGCGAACTACAGCATTACTGTGAATACCGACCCGAGCAAGGTATTCAATGAGTTTAAGGACGAACTCAAACCCAACTGGGATGCCAACCTACGCTGTCCTCATCTCATTGGCGGCAGTTAACACCGGGTGAACAATGAGCTATGGCCCGAAACGTGCTAACGAGATTCGGCGGTGTTGACCGGGCTTACGCCCCAGCTAGCCTTAGATCCCAGTGGGCAATCTACAGCATCAACGCAGCAGCCTGAGGGCAAGTTGAAACAGCATGTAGGCGCTAAATCCCTTCATCTAAAGCCTTCCTGTCGGTCTGATGTGTTGAACGCGGTTCTAATTAACACTCTGAGTAAAGGATATACGTGGGAGGATATTAAAAATCGCGTGCAGTCAGGCTATGGCCCAATCGGTGGAGAGCTGTAGCGGGCACAATGTTTTTAGAGGTTTCGGCAGCTTAGTGCCAGAAGCGGAAGTAGCATATGAACTTGTATGTTAAATCCGACCGTATATGCTCCTGAAGTTTGGGATTCAAGAACCTCAAAGCGGCGTGTCAGGCCGTTGTCAGGTTACTGTCGGGTTATGATCGTGGTCGTGCAGGATTGTCTGGGCAACACTGTGCGCTGACCACCTTCCATTAGGAGACATAACATGAGTAATACAAACAAATTTAGATCGCTTCGTCTTGCGCGAGCATGGTCCCAGGAACAGCTTGCCGAACTATCCGGACTTAGTGTGCGCACGGTGCAGCGTATCGAGAATGGCGATCAACCCAGCCTGGAAACACTGAGCGCCCTAGCAGCTGTATTTGAGGTGAGTGTTGCGGATCTTTCTGGCCCTAATGCGCATTGCGATGATGCGCTCGACCAGAGAATTGCCGAAGCGAAGAGCAACCTCGAAGAGGAAGGTCGTTTTTACCGGTCGGTTATTACAGCTATCGTTGTTTGTGCGATACTGCTTGTTCTTAACCACTTTACGGCCCCGGCCAGCGTATGGTCATTGTGGGTAGCGGGGATCTGGTTTGCACTACTGGTTATTCGTGGTATGAGGACGTTTGTTTTTCGCGGGTTGATCAGCCGCTGGCAACAGAAGCGGCTGCGGCAGATGCTACGGCGATAACCGCGATTCGCAACAGGGATGTTATGTTTAATGTGGCGTAACATCCCTAACGCCAGAATTTTGACGTCCGCAGTTCGCTCAAAGCGGCCTTCAGCCCCAGGAAGCGATTACGCTAAAAACAGCCCCCAACATCCACAATCACCCTCATTCAACAAACTGGCTAAAACGCAAAAGATAGCCATCCGGATCCTGGACGAGGAACTCTCTCTGACAAGCCGTGGTTTCTCCAATCTGATAAGTGCTTTCACGCAAATCCCGATACAGCGGCACGCCATGTTTACTCACCCGCGCCAGCACACACTCAATATCATCTACTTCAATCTGGAAATTCACGCCGCGCCCGAGCGGTTTGACGAGTTCAGCAGTATTCCAGCCTTCGGCGTGAAACTGCTCAAGCATCAGCTGTGCTTCGCCGAGGTTGATGTAAGCAAATTCGGGATCGCTTCGTCTGACCATAATCTGAAATCCCATTACATCAGTGTAAAAATGCAGTGACGCAGTGAAGTCCGTTACGGTCAGTTCGGGCACCATTCGGTTCCAGTAGGGTTCATGCTGAACTGTCATTGCTTATGTCCTTTTAAATTGCACGACCTAAAGCTGATGCCGCGAAACTTTTTGCTCATGCCGCGACAAACGATAAATGAGTGTCTTAAGAGCATCACGTTAACCCGCTTAAACATCTCTTCAACCCCATATCCCTAACGCTCTGCCACCCCAAAAAGCACCCGAATAAAGCGCTATCGCTACGATACTGATACAAGTCCCACATGAAATCGCCCGCGCTGAATTTCCAGTGCCCAGGTAATGCGTCTCTAGCACGATAATATTGGCTGCCGGGGGAAGCAGGCAGAAAAGATACAGCGTTGCCGGATTATGTGTAATAAGTGGCGCGTTGAACTGATTGGCTATTAGCAGCAGCAACGAAATCAGCACAGCGAAAACTATTGAGCGAGTGAGAAACGGACGCAGTTCGAGTCGAAAATCGCGCATCGATATTATTGTCTTTGAAAGCCAAATTCCTAAAACGGCCATGCCAAGAAAGCTCATCATAAATTTGGCAATTTGATACAGGCTATCAAAGTGAAGAGACACCGAATTACTCAGCGTAATCAATGCTGCGCCGATCATCAGTGCGATGACGGGCGGGGTGCGCATCAACGTGATTGGATTAAATCTCTCGCCGGAGAGCATGCCTGCGCCCAGCGAGTTTCCGACAATTGAGCTGCCGACGTAGGCGGCAATGATAATGGTCGCAGCATCATTGCCGAATAGCACGCTGGCGACGGGCAGACCCAGCCAGCCGATATTGAGATAGCTGAAACAGAGGTTTTTTATTGGGTCAGCAAAAACATAACGGCCAGCCAGCAATAGCAACATCATGCATATCGCGGTGGCAGTAATAATGGTGCTCATGCTGTGGAAGCGGGTCGATATATTAAAAATGATCACGATGGGAATAGCGATGCGCGTCAATATCCATGACGCAGCCGTTTTGCAATCCCAGGCGGTTTTGCCCAGCAACCATCCGGCAAACAGATAGATAAGCGGAAAGAAAATCGTCACGAAACGTCCCTGATTAGCGTGTCGACCACTCCCTGAAGTAGGGAGTGGTTAAAAATACACGCTATCAGAGGTCGTTCAGTGAGTGCAACGATGCAACGCGAGTTTATGCGGTGGTATTGATGTTGCGGCCAACTGCCGGATTGGCAGGCAGTTGCGGAATCGAATCAAGAATTCCTGCTGCAATCGACTGCTGATTATCCAGGGTCTTTTTCAGTACCAGGGTGCTCACTTTACTGCTGAGGTCCATATTATCCAGACCGATAGCCAGTGAAGTAATCTGTGATACATCCATCTTGCTCTCCTTTAAAACGACTAATGGGGGGCGGAAACGGCTTTGAGAAAGCCTGATACGTCTATCGGCATCCAGGGGCAAAGCTTCACTGCTATCTTCGGAGATCCCCGACGCCAACCGGCTTAATCAACTCATTCTCTGGCAGGGCGACTATTTCGCCTGCGGCTGCCAGGTGCCCACATCCTGCGCATCAATCGCTTTCGGCAGCAGCTTCGCCTGATAAAACGCATCTGCAATTTTCTGCTGCTCAGCCAAATCGCTCTTGTTCACTGGCTCGATCTGGTAGCTGCGTTGCTGATTCGCTTGTTCCACCGTGGCGAGCGGCAAATTACCCCACAGCGGAGAGAGAAGCTTTGCGGCATCCGTTGGATGTGCTTTCAGCCATTGAGCTTCCTGATCCAGCGTCTTATACACAATGCCCAGCACCTCAGGATGCTTCTGCGCATAAGGCGTCGACACCAAATAGTAGCGCTGATAACTGGCGAGACCTTTGCCGCTCACCAGCACGCGCGTGTGCTGCTCGACTTTCGAGCTGGTGACAAAGGGTTCCCAGGTCACCCACGCATCAACGCTGCCATGTTCCAGCGCGGCACGCCCATCGGCAGGTGTCAGCCATGCAGGTGTGACATCACTGAATTTCAGTCCCGCCTTTTGCAACGCGGCGATCAGCAGATAATGGCTGCCAGCCGCTTTGGTAACGGCAATCTTTTTACCTTTTAAATCCTGCAGTGATTTGATGCTGGAGTTGGCGGGCACCAGAATGGCCTGAGCTTCAGGAGAGGGCGTCTCGCGTGCGTAATATGTGAGGTCGGCGCCTGCCGCTTGCGCGAACACCGGCACGGTATCGGCGACATCAGCAGAGAGGTCAACGTTGTTGAGATTCAGCGCCTCCAGCAGCGGTAAGCCGCTGGTGAACTCGTGCCATGTCACTTTAATGCCGCGCTCGGCGAGCGCCTTATCCAGATCGCCACGCTGCTTTATCAACGTCAGCAAGGTGGAAGATTTTTGATAGCCGATGCGAAGTGTCTCTTCGGCATTGGCGCTGGCAAGCAGTGAGGAGAAAAGCAGTGAAGCAAGTATTGTCTTTGTAATGTTGCGCATGTGAGTCCCTGAAGGTTTTATCAATTTTTTAAAAATGATAAAGCTGCTCACGAGGCAATCAAAACCGCAAGTTCGCATAAGCTCTGCACATTTACAGCTATCAAAGTTGCGCGGTCATCGCCCGCAAATGCTCCCGTAATACACTATGCAACGCCCGAATCGCGGGAGAGAACTGTTTACGATGCGGGCAGATTAAATGCAGCGGCGTGCTTTCGCCGGGGATCTCAGGCAGCACTCGTTCCAGGCGGCGCTGTTGAATGTCTTCACAGACGTCAATCCAGGATTTATACGCGATGCCCATGCCATTGATAGCCCAACGGCGCGCCACTTCGGCGTCATCACACAGCAGGCGACTTTTCACCGTGATTTGGCGGCGCATACCTTCCTGCGGGAACGTCCATTTGTCATAGACATGGCCGCCCATCACAAACGGCAGGCAGTGATGCTGGGCCAAATCCTCCAGCTTCTGCGGGCGTCCATGTTGGTCGAGATAAGCTGGCGATGCCACCATAATGCGGCGATTGTCCTCGGCCAGCGGTAGTGCCACGTAACTGCTGTCTTCCAGTTTGCCGTAGCGAATGGCGATATCGACCGGATCGCGGAACACATCACTGATTTGATCGGATAACGATAACCGGACCGACAAGGCAGGGTGCTCACAGCAAAATTCGGTAATCAGCGGCAAGAGAATATTGCGGCCAATATCGGAAGGCATCGCGATTTTAAGCTCACCGCTCAGCGCGTCTTCATGACTTTGCAGGCTATCAGCGCCCGCTTGCATCAGGGCCAGCATCTCCTGCGCGTAGGGCAGATATTTTTCACCCTCTGCGGTTAAGCGCAGGCTACGCGTAGATCGCGCAAACAGGCGACGATCCAGTTCTCGCTCCAGTCGCTGAATCGCGGCGCTCACTTGCCCCGGCAGTAAATTCACTTCACGGGCCGCGCGGGAAAAGCTGCCCAGTGCCGCCGAACGCACAAACAGCGTGACATCTTCGAGTCGGATCATTTTCTTACTCATCGTCAAAACAGGCAGGGATTTTCACTCTAAGAGTGAAAGTGTTGCTGTGCAATCGGCATTTTTCCTCAGCGTGCAGGCCGCTATGCTGAGCTCAACTTACCTAACACCCTGATGAATTGAGGAACGGCTTGATGAAAGCGATTGTTTATAGCCAAAACGGTTTACCGATTTCCGATGAAAATGCGCTGTACGAACTGGATGTCGCCCAACCGCAGCCGGGCGCGCGTGACCTGCTGGTAAAGATCCACGCCATTGCCGTAAACCCGGTGGACACCAAAGTGCGTAACGGTGCGCCCACCGATAAACCGCGCATTCTGGGTTGGGATGCGGTCGGCGTGGTGGAAGCGGTGGGTGAGGCGGTCACGCTGTTCCAGCCGGGCGATGAGGTGTTTTACGCAGGCGATATCACCCGCGCGGGCAGTTATGCCGAATATGGGTTGGTGGATGAACGCATTGCCGGCCATAAACCCCGCACGCTGAATGATGCCGATGCCGCCGCGTTGCCGCTGACATCACTCACCGCATGGGAATTGCTGTTTGATCGTCTGGAAGTACAGACGGATGACAATGCTGCACTGTTGATTATCGGAGCGGGCGGCGGTGTGGGATCGATCCTGACGCAGCTGGCGCGCAAGCTGACTAACCTCACGGTGATAGGCACCGCATCGCGGCCCGAAACCGCGGATTGGGTGCGCTCACTGGGCGCGCATCATGTGGTTAATCATCAGCAGCCGCTGGGCGAACAGCTGGCGGCCATTGGCCACCCGCAGGTGCGCTATGTGGCTTCATTGACGCACACCGACAGCTATTACTCCCAGCTGGTGGATGTGCTGGCCCCACAGGGCAAACTGGCGCTGATCGACGATCCTGAAACGCTGGACGTGGTGCCGCTGAAGCGCAAAGCCATCTCGCTGCACTGGGAGCTGATGTTCACCCGCTCACTGTTCCAGACCCGCGATATGCAGCGTCAGCACGATATTTTAGAGCGTGTAAGCCAGTTGATTGATGACCAGACGCTGCAAACCACGGCCGGCGAACATCACGGCACTATTAATGCGGCGAATCTACGCAAAGCCCATGCGCTGATCGAGAGCGGGCGAGCACGCGGCAAGATCGTGCTCAGCGGTTTTTAACTTGTTGAAACACAATTCGTTAACCGCCGTGTAAGCGCGGCGGTTAAGGTAACGGCACTTTTAAAATAATCGATTCAGGAGATTGCCATGACACTTAATGACGCAGTGGTTCGTCGCCACACTGTGAAAGCCTTCGCCAGTGGTAAAAGTTTGCCGCAGGAAGAGATCGAAACGCTGCTGAACGTGCTGCGTAACAGCCCGTCTTCCGTCAACTCTCAGCCATGGCATTTTGTGGTGGCTTCCACGCCAGAAGGTCGTGAGCAGATCGCGCAATCCACTACCGGCGCCTTTGTTTATAACGGCCCGAAAGTACTGAATGCTTCCCATGTGATCGCGCTGTGCATGCGCACCGATCTGGATGACGCACATCTGCAAAATGTGCTGGCGCAGGAAGAACAGGATGGGCGTTTTGCCAAACCAGAAGGCAAAGCCGGTCAGGATAAGAGCCGTCGTGGCTATGTCGATATGCACCGTTACGAGCAGCGTGATATCCCGCAGTGGATGGAGAAACAGGTTTACCTGGCGCTCGGTGGTCTGCTGCTAGGTGCCGCGATGTTAGGGATTGATGCAACGCCGATGGAAGGTTTTGATCAGCGTGCGCTGGATCAGGCGTTAGGCCTGCGTGAGAAAGGCTTTACCAGCGTGGTACTGGTATCGTTGGGCTATCGCAGCGAAGAAGATTTCAATGCGGCATTGCCAAAATCACGTTTGCCGCGCGAAGAGATTTTCACCTTTATTTAAGCGGTTGCGGCGCAATTTTTTGCGTGGTTTTAACCCCGCGCGATGAATCGCGCCGCTACACGTTTTATCGCGGAAACCGCAAACTGAACCGGTTCACCCCGTTCTCACTGCTCACCGCACAGCTACCGTGATGCAAGCGCATGATGCTGCGTACAATCGACAACCCCAGCCCGCTGCTGCTTTGATGGCGTGAGGCATCGGCGCGCCAGAAGCGATCAAACATGCGTGACTGCTGTTCAGCACTCAACGCCGCGCCTTGATTCTCCACCACCAACTCGATTCCCTGATTGCGCACCGCACTTAACACGCGAATAGTGGTATCCCGTTCGCCATAGCGCAAGGCATTCGCCATCAGATTCGCCAGTGCTCGTTGCAGCAGCTGAGGATCGGCGCGTAATTCTCCTTGCAAGCGCATCTCCAACTGCATGTTGTGCTCCTCGGCCATGCCATCAAAATAGTCCTGCAACTTCTCCCCAAGCTGTGCCAAATCGATGGCTTGCCAATCCATCGCCTGGCTTGCGTCTTCCGCTTTAGCAAGGAACAGCATGTTATCGATCATCTTTGCCAATCGCTCCAGTTCCTCGTAGTTGGAGCCCAGCAGTGCCTGGTAATCACCGACGCTACGCGGCTGGCTCAGCGCCACCTCGGTCTGACCGATCAAGGTGCCAATCGGCGTGCGCAGGTCGTGCGCCATATCGGCGGAAACCTGGCTGAGCTGTTGATAGCCCATTTCCAGACGACTGAGCATCTGGTTGAAGGCAGCGACCAGCGGTTGCAGTTCTGACGGGGCATCGCTGAACTGGATACGGTGCGATAAACGCCGCACGTCTATGGCATCAGTTTCCGCTGCCAGCCGACGCAATGGCGATAAGCCGCGTCGCACCAGCCAGATGCTCAATAATGCAACCAGCAGGGCTGCCAGTGCAGTTGATAAAATAATCTGGTCGCGATAGCTGTTCAGCGTTTGAGTACGGTCGCTCATCAGGCGGCCGGTGATGATCTCAATTTGCCCATTACCATCACGCGTCGGCGCTAGGGCGGCGGCGGAGATAAAAGGGGTGCCATCCTGCGCTTGCTGGTGATGCACTGAGGTCAGACTGAGTGGCTGATCGGCGGGCACGGGCGTGATGGCGGGCATCGGTCGTGCGCCGGGATTGACCACAATCAGCGGCGGCTGGCCAGGAAAGCGCAGCACTAACAAGGATTCTGTATTGCCCAACATATTGGCAAACAGGCGCGGTTTTTGCTGAATCAGCGTGATGGCATCTTCATCGCGCAGCAGCGTACGAATCTGATCAATGCGCGTCAGCAGGGCCGCGTCATCGCGTACACCGATCTGCTTCGCCAGCGACTGATACAACGCAATGCCGCTCAGGGCAAAAATCACGATCACCGCAGTGCTGAGCAGCAAGGATAATCGGGTGGCGAGCGAAAGTTTAGTCATGCTTCAGCTTCGCAGCGATACCCAACGCCGTGCACGGTGTGAATCAGCGGATGGGCAAAGGAACCATCGATTTTGTGGCGCAGGCGTTTTACTGCCACGTCCACCACGTTGGTGTCGCTATCAAAATTCATATCCCATACGCGGGAGGCGATCACCGTGCGCGTCAACACTTCACCGGGATGCAGCATAAACAGATGCAGCAGGTTGAACTCTTTGTTGGTGAGGTCGATGCGTTGCCCCGCGCGCTCCACCCGACGTTTAAGGATATCGAGTTGCAGATCGGCCAGGGTCAGCACATCGGGAAGTTTTTGCTGGCCGCCGCGCCGCAGTTGCGTGCGGACGCGTGCCAGTAGTTCCGCAAACGAGAAGGGCTTCACCAGGTAATCATCCGCGCCCAGTTCCAGCCCCTTGATGCGATCTTCTAACGTGCCTTTAGCCGTGAGGAAAATTACCGGCGTCTGGATCTGTTTATCCAGCGCGGCCATCACCTCCCAGCCGCTCATGCCGGGCATCATTACGTCGAGTAAAATCAGGTCGTAATGATGCTCCTGCGCATAGAACAAACCATCTTGCCCATTTTCCGCTACATCCACGATGAATCCCGCTTCGGTTAATCCTTTGCGCATGTAATCGCGCGCTTTGGCTTCATCTTCAATCACCAAAATTTTCATGCGCATCTCCGGGCGGGATAAGTGGGTTAGGGCTGCGCCTGCTGAGCGGCCTGTTCAATCAGTTTCGCCACATCATCAGGATGAGATTCATACACCGAGTGGCTGGCGCCCGCGACTTCAGCCGTGTGGCTGTGCGCGCGTTTGGCGTACATCCGCTCCAGATCAGGGTTAATGATTTTGTCAGCTTTCGCCACCATGTACCAGCTAGGCTTGGTCTTCCACGCCGGGTCTGGAATGTTGGCGGTGAACACGGCGGCGTTGGTTGGCATCTGCGCGTGGGCTTCAAAATCCGCCTGCGCCGCCGGTAAATCCGCAGCGAAATCGCTGTGATAATTTTCTGGCGCGATGGTCAGGTAGCCATCAGTCGATTTGGCAAACGGATGCGCGCTGTTGGGGAACTTCTTGCCGTTGATCGCTTCGGTTTCGCCGTTATCCAGCGCGTGCGCGGCGATATACACCAGACCCACCACCTTGTTGTCATTTCCGGCTTCGGTGATGATCGCGCCGCCATAGCTGTGGCCGACCAGAATCACCGGTCCGTTCTGCTGATCGATGATGCGGCGTGTCGCCGTGACATCTTCCGGGAAACCGGTCAGCGGCTCCTGCACCAGCGTCACTTTATAGCCATCGTGCGTCAGGCGGTCATACACCGGACGCCATCCTGCACCACCCACAAATGCACCGTGTACTAACACAATATTCTTCACCGGCTGCGCTTTGGCTTGCGCCGCGCCGCCTGCCATCGCCAATAAAATGCCCGCTGCTAACGTCAGTTTTTTCAGTTTCATGATCGTGCTCCAGATAAGGAAGGTTCGGGCACAGGATATGAAAGCGGCGCTGACAGCAGGGTGAGCGAGTTATGACAAAAGAATGACAGGGGGTATTAAGTAATTTTTAATGGGGTGTGAAATTCCTCTAACCTATTAATCAATATAAGAATTCACTCTACATAAATCCATTATTTTAATGGTGGTAATGTTTCCGTCATGTTATTAAATCTCCATGCCGTTGTGAATTTACCTGCCTGCTGGAGATAACAATGAAAAAGAGTTTGTCCTTCGCGTTACTGCTTTCACTTGGCGCATTCAGCCACCTCTCATTTGCTGAGCAGACGTTGCGCTTTGGTGTCGATCCGACTTTCCCTCCGTTTGAATCCAAAGCCAGTGATGGCTCACTTAAAGGATTTGATATCGATTTGGGCAACGCCATTTGTGCCCAGGCAAAAGTAAAATGCCAGTGGGTGCAGATCGGCTTTGATGGCAGCATTCCGGCACTGCAGGCGAAGAAGTTTGATGCAATTCTGTCGGCGATGTCGATGACAGAGAAACGCCGTGAGCAGGTGGATTTCAGCAACATGCTGTATATCACGCCGAGTGCGCTGTTGACGCCAAAAAACAGCACGCTGACCGAAGATATCAGCACGCTGCGCGGTAAGAACATCGGCGTGGCGCAGGGCACCATTCAGGAAACCTACGCCAAAGCAAAATGGGCGACGCAGGGCGTGAATATTGTGTCCTATCCGAACCAGATGGAGATCTATCCCGATCTGGTCGCGGGGCGACTGGATGGCACTCTGGCGAATGCGGTGTCTGCGGATCAGGGTTTCCTGAATACGCCGGAAGGCAAAGATTACGTCATCAAAGCCACGCTGGTGGATAAAGAACTGCTGGGCAACGGTGTGGGAATTGGCCTGCGTAAGGGCGATACCGTGCATCTGAAGCTGATCAATGATGCGCTGGCCGAACTGCACAACAACGGCACTTACGATCAGCTGGCGAAAAAATATTTCAAGTTTAAGGTCTATCCGTAATCGCCCTTATTTACAGGAAACAGCATGTCAGATTTGCCGCATTATTCGTCCCAACGTGCCCGTTTTGTTGCGGCAGTCGAGCGCCAGCAAGGTGCTTTGACTTCCTATCCGCATCCGCTGCCGGGCCCACAAGGTGAAACGCTTTACACCGATGTCGCCGTGATCGGCGATCCCGGTGCCAGCAAGTTGATGATGATCATCTCGGGTACACATGGTGTCGAAGGCTATTACGGATCGGACAGTCAGATTGAGTGGCTTAATCGCTTTAGTCTGACTGCCTTGCCCGATGACACCGCGATTGTGTTGCTGCACCTGTTGAATCCCTGGGGAGTAGCGCATTTGCGACGGGTAAATGAAGACAACATCGATCTTAATCGCAATTTTATCGATTTTACTCAGCCAGCCCCCGCCAATCCGGAATACCCGTCATGGCACGGGATTTACCACGGCGATCGGATACAAGCTGATGAGCTGTTAGTTAAAACCCTTAACGGCGCAGGCTGGCTGGCGGTGAAACGGGTGGTGGAAGCCGGGCAATACCAATTCGCTGACGGCTTCTTCTACGGTGGAAAGCAACCGAGCTGGTCTTATCGCACCATGCAAACCATTATCACCGACCATTTATCGCAGGCAAAAACCATCCTGAGTTTCGATCTGCATACGGGAGCCGGAGCCTGGGGGCATCCAATGTTGCTCTCGATTGCTGAGCAGCAGGTCGCTGCGCATCAATGGGGAAAATCGTTGTATGGCGAGTGGTTGACGCTACTGTTTACCGGCGCAGGTCGTGACAGTGTCACCGGAGTGACCGCGACCGCAACGGGTTATCTGTCGCAGTTCCTGCTGGAATCACTGCCGCAGACGCAAATTTTGCCACTAGTGGTGGAGTGCGGAACCTATCCCGGCGAAGAGATGCATCGTCGCGTGCGTGACGATCATTGGTTGCATCTGCAAGGTGAACCGACCAGTGAGTCAGGGCGCGCCTTAAAGCATGAGCTGGTGGAAGGTTTCTGGCCAGCAGACCGCGACTGGCGCGATCTGGTGGCTTTTCGGACCCAGCAGATATTTGTACGCGGCTGGCAAGGTTTGTTGAACGCCGATCACAACCGACCATAAAAAGTCATACGCGCCGTTTCCGATAGAGCGATGCCAGGCTGTGTGTTATACGCCAGCACTGCCAGCATGCGTGTGATGTCGCCTTCGGTTGGCGTCACACGATGCATTGAGTTGCGACCACGGAACAGCACTAAGTCACCCGCTTCAATCGCCAGCGCATCGACCGGCTGGCGCTGATCCAGCACCGCGGCAACGCCTTCGAAATTCATCTCACCGGCATCGGCATCGCGCAAATCCTTCACATACTGGAATACACCACCCGCGCGGGGTTTCTGCACCAGCAGGGTGATGGCGAAGGAGGAGTTATCGAAGTGCCAGCCGAGTTCCTGACCATCGGGCGCGTAATGCAGATTGATGGACGAGAGCGGATCGGCATAAGGATAGAGCGCGGTTTCACCCAGCACGTCGCACAGGAAACTTTTAAACAGTTCGTCGTTGTACAGCTGGCGCAGCGGCGATTCGGCGGCGATCACGTCGTCGGTAATACAGCCTTTGGTACTGATCACATCACGATTGCGCGGATGGTCAGCGTCATACGCCTCGTCTTTCTTCATCAGATAGACGTTATGCTTGCTGAGGGTGTGATAGGCCAGATGGCGCTGAGCGTTTCCTTCGGCAATGATGCTTTGCAGCGCGTCGGGTTGTAAAAACTGACGCAGGACCAGCGCGCCATGCTGGTTGAGCTGTTCACGGCATTCACGTCGCCAGTCGGCGTCGGCCAGTGGATGCAAATCGAAACGAATCAATGCAGACATAGCAACAGTTCTCATTGTGACAGGTGTGTTATCACAGTAACTCACTGATATGTTAGTGCGTAACGATATAAATTTAATGCCCTGCTAAGGAAACTTTAATGCCCTCACAGTCACCTCGTTTACCGAAAATCAGCGTAATCCAGTCATTTAAGGTGGCGGCGGAGTTAGGTAGTCTGGCAAAAGCCGCCGCGCAACTGGCACTGACGCCTGCGGCGGTGAGTCAGCAGATCCGGCAGCTAGAGGAACAGTTGGGCAGCGCGCTGTTTGTGCGTACGCAGAGTGGGGTCATGCTGACCGAAACCGGCAAAGAGTATCTGCGCTATGTGACGGAAGCTTTTGATATTTTGCATCTCGGTCAGCAAAACCTGCGTCATGTGGCGGCGATGCCCAAGCTCACGCTCTATTCATTGCCCGCGCTGGCCTCGAAGTGGCTGCTGCCCAATATTGCGCAGTGGCGCGTTCACTGTCCCGATATTGATTTATCGCTACACGGCACCCATGCGCAGGTGGATTTTAATGCCACCCCTGCTGACTTTGTCATTTGCTTTGGTGAGGATCGCTATCCCCAGCTTGATAAGCAGCGTCTGTTTTTGGATGAGGTGGTGCCGGTGGTGAGCCCCAGGCTGTTGCAGCAGTTTCCATTAGAAAACGTGTTGCAACAGGCTCCATTGATCCATCTTGATTGGGGCAACGAAGGGCGCTTTCTGCCGGACTGGCGAAGTTGGTATCTGGCCAAAGGGATGGCGGAACCCGCATCACAGCCCGCGTTAAGTTTTAATCTCACCTCATTGGCGATCGATGCTGCGGTGGCAGGCGCGGGTTTGTTATTAGGGCAGAAAAGGCTTATCGCTGCAGAGCTGGCACGAGGCGATTTAGTTATGGTTGATGCGTTAAGCCTGCCATTAAGTAAACCCTATTTTCTTGCCTGGCCGCAGCGTTCGCGCAGCCAGCCGGGCAGTGAAGCGTTAATAAACTGGCTCGGACAGCTGGCAATTTAACAAACTGTTAACTGACTCAGCATTGCAAATCGTGGATTGCACTATGCTTATTCGCTTTGTGCGACGGATCGTAGACAGGGAGTTCAGTCAGTGACTTTAGATATGCATTTCTGGCTTACCACGTTGGTCATAGCCATCACCATTTTGCTGTGGGCAAGTGCACGCCTGCCGGAATATCTCACCGCGCTGCTGTTTTTTGCCGCCGCCACGCTGCTTAACATCGCCCCGACCAGCACCATCTTCAGCGGATTTGCCTCTTCAGCCTTCTGGCTGGTATTGAGCGGTTTTGTGCTCGGTGCGGCGATCCGCAAAGTCGGGCTTGCACAGCGCTGGGCTAACTATCTGGTGGTGCCGTTCAGTCAGAGCTGGCCGCGCATGGTCGTTGGCACCCTGGTGCTGACCTATCTGCTGGCATTGGTGATGCCTTCCAATATGGGGCGCATCGCACTGCTAATGCCTGTTGTGCTGGCGCTAGGTGAGCGGGCCGGAATTAAAGCCGGGAGCCGTGGCAACATTGGTCTGGCGCTGGCGGTGGGTTTTGGCACATTCCAGCTCTCCGCCAGCATCTTACCGGCTAACGTGCCCAATCTGGTACTCAGCGGCGCTGCTGAAAACGCTTATCAGATCCATCTCCAGTGGCTGCCCTGGTGGCTGCTGCATATGCCGGTGGTGGGGATTGGCAAGGGAATGATACTCGCAGCCGCTATTCTGTTCCTGTTCCGCGCGCAACCTCAGCCCGTGCGCCATCGCGATCAACTTGAGCCGCTCAGCCGCAGCGAATGGCGGTTGATGGGCCTGTTGGCTATCACTCTATTGCTGTGGATGACCGATAGCCTGCACGGCTTGCCCGCCGCATGGATTGGTCTGGCGGCGGCGTGTATTTGCCTGCTGCCGCGCATCGGCTTTCTCTCAAGTGATGATTTCGCCAGCGGGGTTAATTTCCGCACCTGTATCTATATTGCCGGTATTCTCGGCGTGGCCACAGTGGTAGTGGATTCAGGGCTGGGTCGTCTCATCGCTGATCTGCTGCTTAGCGTGTTGCCACTGCAGGATCACGCTTCGTTTGGTAATTTCGCGGTGCTTAACTCGCTGGTCTCGCTGCTCAACTTTGTGCTGACTGCCAACGGCGTGCCAGCGATGGTGACGCCGATCGCGCAAGAGCTGGCAACCGCATCCGGCTTTTCTCTGATGAGCGTCGTCATGATGCAGGTGTTTGCCTACGCGACGCCGCTGTTGCCTTATCAGGCTTCGCCAGTGGTGGTGGCGATGGGGCTGGGTAATGTGCCTGCCAAAGCGGGCCTGCAACTGTGCGTGCTGGTGTTTATCTTCAGCGTGCTGTTGCTGTTACCACTGGATTATCTCTGGTTCAGGCTGCTAGGCTATGCCTGACTTTCCCTCACTGCCTGAGCACGCCGTTATGTCAGCCAATAATGATTGGGTCGATTTTCGTCGCGATGACGAAACCGGTATCGAAAGCGTCAACGCGCATTTTCGCGGACACGCCTACGATCCGCACGATCACGACGAATTATTGGTGGGCGTGACGCAGCAGGGCTTACAACGTTTCAACTGCCATCGTGCATTGCACACCAGCACACCGGGCCGCGCCATTTTGATTGAGCCGGGCGCGGTGCATGACGGCCACGCCCCTAACGAAGAGGGTTTCACCTACACCATGCTCTATCTGCCGCAGCGTTGGGTGGCAGAGATGATGCAGCGACGCGGTCTGGGGGATGTCTCCAATATTGAAGGGGCGTTTCGCCACACGCTAAATGATGATGCGCTGCTGGCCAGTGCCATCCAGCAGGCGTGGTTTTCAGTGCATCACAGTGAAGGGCGACTGGCGCGCGACCAAAGCCTCGATCATCTGATGACGATGCTTTCCCGCCATCTTGAAATCAAACCCAATGCGCAATCAGGTGCAGCGATGCAGCACATGCAGCTATTACGCGACTATCTGCACGATTTTATGGCGCAGGATATAGGGCTGGATGAGTTGTCACGGCTGGCGGGCATTGATCGCTTTAAGCTGACGCGTCAGTTTAAGCAGGCGTTTGGTCAGTCACCGCATGCCTACCTGGTACGGCTGAGGTTGCGCAGCGCACGTGTGCTGCTGGCGCAGGGCATTGAGCCGGTGCAGGTTGCCGCTCAGGTTGGTTTTGCCGATCAGAGCCATTTAGGGCGTTGGTTCCAACGCGCCTACCGCATGACACCGGCCTCCTATCAACGACAGTGCACAAACGTTCTATATCCCACCCCCGCGACTCTTAGATGATACTGTTTTAGACCCCATCGGAGAGTAGTGACAGATGTTTGATACCAAAATCGCCCTGATTGTTCGTGATGATTTAGCCACCTGGCAGCGCCTGAATGTGGTGGCCTTTCTCGCCACCGGCATTGCTTCTGCCGCGCCTGACATGATGGGCGAACCTTACGTGGATGCGAAGGGGCGTCAATACGGCAATATGGCAGGCCAGCCGATGCTGGTGTTTGCGGGTGATGTTACGGGATTACAACGGGCTCATCGCCAGGGTTTGGAACGGGAGTTGACGGTGATCCCGTAT
Source organism: Pantoea sp. Seng (assembly GCF_009829935.1). Lineage (NCBI taxonomy): Bacteria > Pseudomonadati > Pseudomonadota > Gammaproteobacteria > Enterobacterales > Erwiniaceae > Pantoea > Pantoea sp. Seng. The sequence goes on from NZ_SZZV01000022.1 coordinate 42,448, forward strand.
GTGGAAGCGATGTTCGCCACCGGACATGATGCCGCCAACCGCGAGGTATTCATGGCTGAAGATGCCGACAACCTGAACCTGGTCGGCATCGCGATTCGTGGGCCAAAGAAAGCAGTGGATAAGGCGATTAAAGGGCTGTCACTGCACGGATAAACGCGGTCGCCCCTGCGGCGACGCTTTCATTTATTCAGCGATATGCGCAGCTCGATGGCTTCAGCTGCGCGCAGCAACAAGTCTTCCCGGCCACGCAGCGCCAGCAATTCGACGCCAATCGGCAACCCGTCGTCGCTCAGGCCAGCGGGAATAGAGATAGCAGGCGCGCCAGTCACTGCGGAAACCAGCGCATTGCTGCCTTCCTGCATCTCGCCGTGTTTGACTGGCGCACGGCGCACCACCGGGTAGGCCAGCAGGTTAATGTTGTGCTGGTCGAACATCGCCACCAACTGCTGGTAAAGATCATGTTGGCGCTGCTGCACCCGTGCATAACCTTCGCTGGCCGTGCCAGGATGTACCGCGCGGGTCTTAAACACGGTTTCGAGCTGAGGATGATACAGCCCGGATGCAGCGATATCCGGCAGGGTATAGAACTGCGCCTGCGGCTTATCGGCTAAATACTTCGCCAGCGCTTCAGAAAATTCATAACCGATGATATTGGCATCAGCCGCTAACGTCTCTAATTCTGGCCAGACAAGTGTCGCGGGTGCGAACCCGGCCACGGCAGCCTGCACCGCCTGGTTAATCTCATCTTCATCAGCGGCAAATCCTTCCTGCCAGATGCCGACCCGTAATGCTTCTCCCTCCGTAGCAAACGTCTTGCCGCTGAGCACTTCGCAGGCGATGCGCAGATCGGCCGCGCTGCGCACCAGCGGGCCGGGGATATCCTGCGTCGGTGACAGCGGCACAATTCCAGATGTGCTAAGTGCACCTCGCGTCATGCGTAAGCCAAACAGACCATTAAACGCGGCGGGAATACGCACCGAACCTGCTGTGTCGCTGCCAATGGCGAGCGGCACATAACCGGCGGCAACGGCAACCGCGGAACCGCTACTCGAACCGCCCGCTGAACGACCTTGCTGCCAGGCATTGTGAGTAAAGCCGCTCAGCGATGAGGCGCCAGTAATGCCCGCTGCCAGTTCATGCATCGCAGTTTTGCCGATCAAAATCGCGCCTTGATTGCGCAGTCTGGTGACCAGCGGAGCATCGTTATCAGCGATGACGTCACGCAACATCACCGAACCCGCGCTGGTGGGCCAGCCTTGTACTTCAATATTGTCTTTAATCAGCACCGGGATGCCGTCCAGCTGACCCAACGCCTCACCGCGTTGACGGCGTGTATCACTCCGTTCTGCTGCCGCACGCGCGTCATCCGCAAACAGCCAGGTGATGGCGTTGTAGCGCGGCTGGTCTGCCTCACTTATGCGCTGCAGTGCGAAGTCGGTCAGCTGGCGCGCGGTAACATCACCGCGTTGCAGTGCCAGTGATAAGTCGCTCAGCGACGCGGTGAGATAATCAGCGTATTGCATCCGGTCAATCCTCAAGTGGAGTCCATTGCCCATCAGGCGCAACACGGCCCAAAGAGCTGCTGTGAAAATGGGAACTGAACCAGATTGCCTGATGTTGCTGGCACCAGTCTATAACGCGTTGTCGCGATGCCATGGCGAGCGGAAGATCTTCACAGAACAGCGAGTTCCAGTGCGGGTGTTGAAACTGCACCGGATGGTGCATCACATCGCCGGGGAAAATCGCATATTCGCCCTGGCTTTCCAGCACAATCGACGCGTGATCGATGCTGTGACCCGGTGTGGCAATGTAGCGCAGCACGCCGGCGAACAGAGGAGATTCCTGCACATTGATGGTCTGCAGCTGGTCGCGTTCGATCAGCGGCAGGATACTGTCGCGATACAGTTCCTGACTGGCGGGATCGTCCTGACAGTGCTGCAATTCCGCCGCCGAGCAGACATAACGCGCGTTGGGGAACAACGGCTGCCACTTACCGTCCACCCAGTGCGTATTCCAGCCAACATGATCGGTATGGATGTGCGTCATCAATACCAGCGTGACTTCAGCAGGATCAACGCCCGCCCGTGCCAGATTTTCGACATAAGGCGTATTCAGCTGATGGAATAATGGTTTGTTATCCCGATTGCGCCCATTGCCGGTTGCGGTATCAATCAGAATAGTGTGTTCAGCGGTACGCACCACCCAGCTGTGTATCGACACTTCAGCCGGCTGTTCGGCAAAGGCGTCACTCATCTCAGAACGATGTGCCTTAAACAACACCCCAAACGGAAAAGCGGCGCGCTGCTCAGTGATTTTTTCAACCCGGCACTCGCCCACCTGAATCTTCATGCTGTGCTCCACTTGATAGAGGACGCGTTCAGCAGCGTCCGTGACAGTAAGTTGAAAGTCACTATACTGAGGCGGATAACATTATTTAAATCGATTAAAAAAATGAAAAACATCAATGAAAATGATTTCTCTCGTATCGACCTCAATCTGCTGGTGGTGTTGATGGTGATGTGCGAGGTACGCAGCGTCACGCAGGCCGCCAATCGCCTTTACCTCGGCCAGCCAGCGGTGAGTGCCGCTTTGAAAAGGTTGCGTGAAATGTTCGATGATGCGCTGTTTATCCGCACGTCATACGGCATGACACCGACGCCGCGTGCCGAACAATTAGTGCAGCAGTTCGCACCGCTGATGCAGGGGCTGCATCGGGTGATCTTCACGCCCGATGCATTTGATCCACAGCGTGATAACCGCCGTTTTCGCATCGGCATCAGCGATTGGCTGGAACAGTGGTTGATGCCTGATTTGTTAGCGGAACTTGCCACTGCCGCGCCCGGTGTAGATATTCATGTCGTCGCTGCCGATCCCTGGCAGGCGATTCCGTTAATGGAGCAGCAGCAGGCAGATGTAGTAATCACCGTTGGGAATGAAGTTAGTCGTGACTTAACCCGCGAGAAAATCGGCCCGGCGGGTTTTCGCACTGTGTGGAGCTGCCAGCAAATTGCACTGGAACGCCTTACGCTGGCTCAGTTTGTCGGTCATCAGCATGCGCTGGTGTCTTATCGCGGTGCCAGCGAAAGTGCCCTTGACCATGCTCTGCAGCGCCTGGGTAAATCCAGACGTGTACGCTATGTCACGCCGCACTTTTCCAGCTTACCGCTGCTACTCCAGCAGATGCCGCTGTTCGCCACGGTGCCGCAAGGGCTGGCTCCTGCATGGTGCCAACGCTATGGCTTGAATGCTGCGCCGGTGCCGGTTGAGATGCCGGACTACGAACTGTCTTTGCTATGGCATAACGCCCAGCAAGACGATCCGGCAAACCGCTGGCTGCGGGAGACTTTGTGCAGTCTGCTGCAGCGGAAGATTTAGTCTGGCGTTCAGAATTCAGAATTCAGGCTTCAGGCTTCAGGCTCAGACTTCAGGCTGAGACTTCAGGCTCAGGCTCAGACCTCAGACTTCAGACTTCAGGCTCCGGGCTGCAGCGTCCTGCTCATCCCTTTGACTTCACCACGGCACGACGCGGCCGAGGTAATCGAGATAATGCAGCCCGGTGCGGCCCGCATACGCCTCCATGGTGTTGAGCAGATTGGGGATGCTCTCATCGATGGTCAGGCGAGCTTCCGGCCCGCCCATATCGGTCTGCACCCAGCCTGGCGCCATTAACAGCAAGGTGCGCGCATCCTGATGGCGTGCGGCAAAGCTGCGCATAAACATATTCAGCGCTGCTTTGCTGCCACGATACACCTCGTAGTTGCCGTTAGTATTGTTGGTGAGACTGCCCTGACCGGAAGACATCACTGCAATCGTGCCACTGGCGCTGACCCGATCTTTAAAGGTTTCGATCACACGCAACGGGCTGAGCGCATTGGTGACCATGACACGGGTGAACTCCTCGGTTGAAACGTCGGCAATGGTTTCCCGATCGTCATTTTTTACTCCGGCATTGACGAACAGCATGTCAAACTCCGTGTCCGCCAGACGTTGATGCAGGGCGCTAACCTGCTCGGGGTCCGTAATATCCACCGTTTCTACCGTCAGCTGTTGCGGATAGCGCGCAGCCAGCTGCGACAGTTTATCGGTAGAATGGGCTCGCCCGGTGGCCACAACCTGATAGCCTCGCTGTAGCATGGTTTCTGCCAGTGCGAATCCCAACCCGCGTGACGCGCCAATCAATAATGTTTTCATCCTGTGTTCCTCAGTGGAGTCGATGAGAAAAGTCTAGCGCGGAGTGAGGGGAGGCGGAACACGCAGCTTGTGCAGTGATAACCTGCACTGAACGCCTTGTTATGTCGCCCGACATCCAGCAGGATATTGACCATGAACATCACCGATCTGAATTTACTCACGGCGCTCGACGCGCTGCTCACTACCGGCAGCGTGGTGGGTGCCGCTCGCAAACTCAACCTAAGCGAGTCAGCGATGAGCCGTACGCTGGGCCGACTACGCAATGTGACGGGCGATGCGTTATTAGTGCGAGCCGGACGGCAGATGGTGCTGACCCCTTATGCAGAAGCGATACGGGAACGGACGCAGCGTACGTTGCGGGAAGCACATGCAGTGCTAAGCCCGGATGCTGAAACGCTGGATTTAGCACAGCTGAACCGATGTTTTAGGCTGCGCACCAACGAAGGCTTTGTCGAAGCGTTTGGCAGTGCGTTGATTGCTGCTGTGACCGCGCAGGCACCGAAGGTCGAGTTGGTCTTTGTGGCAAAGCCGGAGAAAAGTGATCGTGAATTGCGTGATGGCAGCATTGATATAGAGATTGGCGTGCTCGGCAATATGGGGCCAGAAATCCGCTTGCAGGCGCTGTTTCGCGATCGTTTTGTCGGCGTGGTACGCGCGGGCCATCCTTTGACACAGCAGATGGACATCACCCAATTAGCCCGATTTGGCCACATTGTGGCGTCTCGTCGCGCAGAGCGGGGTGGACCGATCCATGACGCCATTGAGCAAGCCGGATTGCAGCGCAAGGTTGTTGCTGTTGTGCCGGCTTTCTCTGCCGCTGTGGCGCTGGTGGTCGATTCGGATTGGGTGGCGCTGGTGCCCCGTTCGCTGGTTGCACATCACCCATTGATCGCTCACAGCCAGGCGTTAGCGATGGTTGAGTTGCCCTTTGCCACGTCGGAAATGACAGTGTCACAAATGTGGCATCCTCGACTGGAGAATGATGCCGCGCATCGCTGGTTGCGCGGCGTGGTGAAACAGGTTTGCGTTATGGCGCGAAACTGATCGGCGTAATGGCGGTAGGATCAAGTTGCTGACCGAATTTCGCTAACGTGGATGCCATTGGACAAAGCGTACCCACCTCGGTGACCCGACAGTCAGGCGTTCGCCACTCTTCACGCAACAGCGGATGCGCTTGATCGACAGACTGCAGATGATGAAGGTCATCGAGGCTTTGTGCCTGGAAGTAAACATGCAGCCATCGCTCGCCGCTCTGCTTATCGCGCCAGCGTTCAAACACCAGGCTACTGCCGGGGGGAATGTTGCCGCGCGTGTAGCCCGGCAAAGTCCAGGTGAAGCCCATCAACGTGCGCACCATCGCGATGTTAGTGTCATGTGCGACAAACAGCAGCCAGCGTGCATCCGGCACGGCTTCTGAAACGGGGCTGACACCCTGTTCAACACCCTGAATCATTTCATTCAGCAGAATGGAGCCACGCTTTTTCGCCGTATACAGCACGTCGTTACTGAGGTCGTAATTAGCGGTTAACAGCGGTAATACAGCGGTTATCTGTGTAGAGTGGGTGATATTGCCCCAGGCCAGTTGATCTGCCGGCAGGTTCTCACTCCAGCCCAGACGCAACGTCTCCACCATGCTGGCAAGAACACTCAATCCCTGCACATAGGTCTTGCCGCTCTTGCTCTGCTTGATCTGCCACGGTTTGTCAAAGACCGAGCAATCGCTACCTGGCTGACAGACAGCACTTTTTAATGCCTGAACGGCAGGTTGTAGCGCCTGCTGACGTGCGACCAGATTCCCCGTCGTAGCGGTCACGGCGGCAAGTTGTTGTGCGGGATCGGTATCGGTAGCCGGAAACGCTTCGGTCTGGAACAGGGGATCATCCTCACCCGCCACGTGATGCACCGTAACGCCACAGCCTGGAAATGCACCATCCACCAGCGCCTGGGCAGTGGCGCGGGTGCGTTGCAACGGGCTGGCGCGAACATACACCTCTTGTGCCTGTGGGCAGCCTGACGTCAATAAACCTAACTGACGATAGTGATCGCCTTCCCAGCGCCCCTTGTTCACCACGGCAGCGTAGCCATGCCCGGTCAACTCGCCATCGTGTGTGGTCCAGATGGTCCACGGGCGCTGAGTCGCCGCTTCAATCTCCTTACGGTTGCCAGACGTGGGTGGGCGAATACCATGTCGGCTTAGTTCCACGACCTTTTCCAGCTGATACCGCGCTTCAGCGTGTGCCGGTAGGGCGCTAAACCAGGACGCACCGGCAATCAACAGGCTGGCGGCAAAGTGATTTATACGAAGGTTCATCGTGATCCTTATACGAAATAGGGCGTTTATGCAGAACCGGGTGGGATAACACGCTGTGTTTAGGCACCGCGCACGGACCCGCGCCACACCACATCGGCCTGGTACAGCAAGCTGTCATGCTGTTGCTCGGTTTGCGGGGTAAAGCCGGTTTCATCGGCTTCGGTTTGCATCAGCCAGTTCACGGCATCGCGCGCAAACAGCTCAACCGGTTGGGCAAAGGTGGTGAGGTTATAGGAAGACCAGCCTGCCTGCGCGATGTTGTCATAGCCAATCAGGCACAAATCTTCCGGCACGCGCAGGGCGAAACGGTGGCGCGCTTCATCCATAAATCCGCAAGCAACCAGGTCGGTCACGCAAAACACGGCGTCGGGTCGTTGATGCTGAGTCAGCAATCGGTGGGCCAGAATCTGCCCGCTTTCATAAGAGGTGGAGCCAAAGCGCTCAACGGTAACCGTCATCCCAACGCGCTGCGCTTCGGCAACGAACGCCGCTTCCCGTTTCATCAGACTGGGTGTGCCCGCCAGGGAGTTAGCAAAGGCGAGGTGGCGACAGCCAGCACGCTGAAACGCCATCACCGCTGTGGCAGCGGCTCGCTGTGCATCCAGATTGATGCTGAGTGAACCGGGTAGTGCTTCATCGCGGTTAATCAAAATGATGCGCTGACCATGTTGATAACACTGACGCGTGATGGTGCGATCCGGCATACCGGAAAGGATGATCGAGGCGTCCGCACGGAAGTTAATCGCCTGCTGCAACGCGGCTGACACGCTGTTGTCGGAACGATCCGTATTGATCAGCATGGCAATTTTTCCCGCTTCCTGCAGAAACTGGGTTAGCCAGCGCACCAGGCTAGCGCGATAGGGTGTGGCGATCTCCGAGACTATCAAGCACACAATTCCACTGCGATTACGCACCAGGCCGCGCGCCAGATGGTTGACGTGATAGCCGAGTTCTTGCGCGGCTTTCATGACGCGGATTCGCATGGCAGAGGACACGCTGGCACCCGGTGTAAACACGCGTGATACCGCTGAGCGTGATACGCCAGCGCGTTCTGCCACATCCTGCGCACTGACCACGGTTTTCTCACTCTGCATGCTCAACTCCTGTGCAAACATCGATTGAAAAAGAGTCTGCCTCAAATTGCAAAGCTGTGCAAACCGTTCAGAATCTAATTTGTTGCATTTTTGTGACACAACCAATCAATTGCATCGCAAGCCATTTGACAGCTGTTTTTTTGTTCATTACTACTTTGCACAGATGTGCAAAAAAGGTGCCAGTGAAGCACCACCCTACAATCAAAGGAGAACACCATGCGAGCCACCTCAATCGCCGTCGCACTATCCCTCTCTTGTACTGTACTGCCTTTCGCTGCCTCTGCGGCGGGCAACCTCAACATGGTTTGTTCCGCTGACGTGGTGGTGTGTGAACACATGACACGTATCTTCAGCCAGAGCCATCCAGATATCAAAGTCAGTATGGTGCGTTTGTCGGCGGGGGAAGCGTATGCGCGTTTACGCAGTGAAGCGCGTAATCCGCGTACCGATATCTGGTGGGCCGGTACCGGCGATCCGCATATGCAGGCGGCCGATGAGGGGTTAACGCAAGTGTACAAATCTCCACTGCTTGACCAGCAGCAGGATTGGGCACAAAAACAGGCTGAAAACTCGGGCTATCGCACGGTGGGAATTTACGCGGGTGCACTGGGTTGGGGCTATAACACCAAACTGTTAGCCGATAAAAAACTGAAAGAACCCACTTGCTGGAAAGATCTGCTGGATCCCGGCTTTAAGGGGGAAATTCAAATCGCTAACCCTAACTCCTCCGGTACCGCCTACAACACACTGGCCACCCTGGTGCAAATTATGGGAGAGGAGCAGGCCTTCAATTACCTGAAAAAACTCAATGCCAACGTCTCGCAATACACCAAGTCCGGCTCCGCACCGGTGAAAGCCGCGGCGCGAGGTGAAACCACGGTCGGTATCGTGTTCATGCATGATGCCGTTGCAATGCAAGTGGATGGCTTCCCGATCAAAACCGTGGCGCCCTGTGAAGGCACAGGCTATGAAATCGGCTCAATGTCGATTGTGAAAGGGGCGCGCAACCTGGCCAATGCCAAGGTCTGGTACGACTGGGCGCTCAGTGCGGAGGCGCAGTCGCACATGAAGGAAGCGAAGTCCTTCCAGCTACCGTCAAATCGCAACGCGGAAATCTCGGAATACGCCCCGCGCTTCGAAAACATCAAACTGATCGATTACGACTTCAAAACCTATGGCGACTCCGCCAAGCGCAAAGCGCTGCTCAGCCGCTGGGATAAAGAGATTGGTGCCAGCGCACAGTGATGGCCTGACTGCGTGAACCCGCGCCACATCCTGCGAGATCCTATCCTTGCCGTGGCGCCTTTCAACACATCATTCCACTGCGAGCCGGAGAGGCAGACTCTCCCTCTTGAGGTGTTTTATGCATGCAAATAATCGTCGGCTTACCGGCGCACTGTTGATCGGCCTGGCATCTCTACTCTTGCTGCCGTGGTATAGCCTGGAAGCCGGCTTTTTTGATGGCGGCTGGTTGTTCAATTTGTGGCGCGATCCTGCTAATGCGCCCGCCTTGTGGCAGGTCAGCTCACATCCGTGGCTGGCGATTGCACTGACCTTGTTCGCGCTCTGTGCCGCGTGTGGATTACTTCCCTCTGGCGCGCGCAGCCGCCTGATGCTGTTATTTAGCGCACTGGGCGTCATTTTTCTGGTGATTGAAGGACATGCCATCGGCTACAGCGGCTGGAGCTGGTTATGGCTGGAAAACCGCTTCGGGGCACTGGAGCAGGGCCAACCGGCGATGGGCGCGGGTGCACTGCTGTTGATGACCACCTTTTTGCTGCTGTTTTCGTTTGCGCTGGCCGAGCGAGGCGTGTTGAAAGGCGATGCCTTTGTGGTGGCGTCCCTGGTATTACTGACCGCGCTGGTCAGTATTTTTGTGCTTTATCCGGTGCTGAGCATGTTTGTGGTCTCGGTGCAGGACGTTGATGGCAGTTTTAAACCCGACGGACTGATCAGCAATATTCAGGATCCTTCAATCTGGAGTCTGGCCTGTTTGAAAGGAGGCACCTGCGGTACGGCCTAGCGCACGCTGTGGCTGGCGCTGATGACGGCTTCTGGTTCTACGTTATTGGGGCTGGCCTTTGCGCTGGCCGCCACGCGCACGCCGCTGCCCTGTAAAAAAGCGCTGCGTATGCTGACCATTTTGCCGATTATCACGCCGCCGTTTGTGATTGGTCTGGCGCTGATTCTGCTGTTTGGCCGTTCAGGCGTGGTCACGGAATATCTGGCGGCGCTGTTTGGCATCGAACCTGGACGATGGCTGTATGGTTTAACCGGCATCTGGATTGCGCAGGTGCTGTCATTCACGCCTATCGCGTTTCTGGTGCTGATTGGTGTGGTCGAGGGGGTAAGCCCTTCACTGGAAGAAGCCTCACAAACGCTGCGCGCCAACCGCTGGCGCACCTTCAGCCGCATTTCCCTTCCTTTAATGGCGCCCGGTCTGGCCAACGCTTTCCTGATCAGCTTTATCGAAAGCATGGCTGATTTTGGTAACCCGATGGTGCTGGGCGGCAGTCACGGTGTGCTCTCCACCGAAATCTTCTTCTCGGTAGTCGGCGCGCAGAATGATCCCAGTCGGGCAGCGGTGCTGGCGATGATTTTACTCAGCTTCACCCTGGCGGCGTTCGTACTGCAGCGTTGGTGGTTGGGCGGCAAAAATTTCGCCACCGTCACTGGTAAGGGCGACGGCGGCAAACATGGTCAACTGCCCAGACTATTACGCTATGGCGTGTATGGCATGGTGATCCCGTGGGGGCTGTTCACGTTGGTGATTTACGGCATGATCGTCGTCGGTGGGTTTGTGCAGTCATGGGGGCTAAATGACGCCCTCACTGTCGAGCATTATGTGCGAGCTTTCCGTGTCAGCAGCAGTGACGGGCATCTGCTTTGGACCGGCGTGGCGTGGAACTCGTTCTGGACCACGCTGGAGATAGCGCTGATTGCCGCGCCGCTCACCGCGATTGTCGGCTTGCTCACCGCCTGGCTGATTGTGCGACAGAAGTTTGCCGGCCGTCAGACGTTTGAATTCTTGTTGATGCTGAGTTTCGCTATTCCGGGCACGGTGATTGGTGTGAGTTATGTGATGGCGTACAACTTGCCGCCGCTGGAGATCACCGGTACGGCTCTCATCCTGATTGCCTGCTTTGTGTTTCGTAATATGCCGGTGGGGGTGCGCGGGGGCATTGCGGCCATGAGCCAGCTGGATAAAAGTCTCGATGAAGCCTCACTGACGCTGGGTGCCAACAGTTTCCGCACACTGCGAAAAGTGGTGCTGCCGTTACTCAAACCGGCGATCAGCGCCGCATTGGTGTACGCCTTTGTCCGCGCCATCACTTCCATTAGTGCCGTGATCTTCCTCGTTAGTGCGCAATACAACATGGCGACCTCCTACATTGTCGGGCTGGTGGAAAACGGTGAGTACGGTGTGGCGATTGCTTACTCCACGGTATTGATTGTGGTGATGTTACTGATCATTGGCGTGTTTCAGTGGCTGGTCGGTGAGCGAAAATTGCGTCGTGTTGCCCGCCCCGCGGATATCGCTGTGCCGTCGACTTCAACTTCGTTAACTCAGGAGAGAACCGTATGACCAGTATCAATGCGGGTTCCGTGGTATTTGAGCATGTCACTAAACGTTTTGCGGGCTTCAACGCCTTACCAGATCTGTCACTGACGGTGGAACCTGGCACGCTGGTTACGCTGCTGGGCCCCTCTGGTTGCGGCAAGACCACCACGCTGCGCTTGCTGGCGGGGCTGGAACATCCCACCTCCGGGCGCATTCTGATTGGCGGCAAAGATGTAACACATTTGCCTGCCAACGAGCGCGATGTGGCAATGGTGTTCCAATCTTACGCGCTGTTTCCCCATATGAGCGCGCTCGACAACATCATGTATGGGCTTCAGTCCTCGGGAATGAACAAGCGGGAAGCGCAAGACCGGGCGCGCGAAGGATTGAAACTGGTGGGACTGGAAAACCAGGGCCAGCGATTGCCGTCTGAGCTTTCGGGCGGTCAGCAACAGCGTATTGCAGTGGCGCGTGCGCTGGTGCTGGAACCGCAGGTGCTTCTGCTGGATGAACCCTTATCCAATCTTGATGAACGTCTGCGTCGCCGTGTGCGCACCGATATTCGCGAGCTACAACAAAGGCTTGGCTTTACCGCAGTCTATGTCACGCACGATCAGGAAGAAGCTCTGGCGGTGTCTGATAAAATTATTGTCATGAAAGAGGGTGATATTGCCCAGCAAGGCGCACCAGAAAGCCTTTACCACGCCCCGAATTCGGTGTTCATCGCTGATTTTATGGGGGAAGCCAACATTCTGCCGTGCGAAGTCGAGCAAGTGGAGGGCAACGATGCGCTGGTGCGGCTGGGAAATCTGCGTTATCGCGTGCGCGGTAACGGCGTGCCAACCGGCTCGGCCCAATTGTCGGTGCGTCCGCAGTTTATTACGTTGCACAGCGATGGGCAGGGAGCCTTGCAAGGCGAAGTGACCCACAGCACATGGCTGGGTGATCACATCGAATATGAAGTGGCCACGCCGCTCGGTTCCTTGTTTATCGTTGATGCGCAGATGGAGCAGCGTCTGCCGCTGGCTTCTGCCGTGGCGATTGATTTTAAACCTCAGGGATTAGCCCTGATTGCCGGATAATTTAAGGACAGATAATGAGTGACACCGTGAATGACGCGCTGCTGGCACGTTTGATTTTGGCAGAGAAAGTGGCACGCGCAGGGGGCGAGAAGGCGCTGGAGTATTTCCATCATCGCGACACGCTGGTGGTCGAGACCAAGTATGATCTGCAGGATGTGGTGTCGCGCGCTGACCGCGAAGTCGAGCAGATGATCGATCAGCAGATTCGCGCCCAGTTTGCCGACGACGGTTTCCTGGGGGAAGAGTACGGATTGCAGGAAGGCACATCGGGATACACCTGGGTAGTTGATCCGATTGATGGCACCAGCCCATTTTTGAACGGCATGCCAAACTGGTGCGTCTCCGTCGCGGTACTGCATGACGGTGTGCCAGTGATCGGGGTGATCTATGCGCCCACCTATCAGGAGTGCTATGTGGCGGCGTTGGGGCAAGGCGCGACGTTAAATGGCCGTCGTTTGCAGGTTGATCCAACCCGCACGCTACAAAACCATGTCACTGGCTTTGGCGCTAACAGCCACGTTAGCCCTGTTGAAGTTGGCAATATTCTGGCCTCATTGCTGGAGGCCGGGGGCAACTTTATCCGTATCGGCTCTGGCGCATTGATGCTGGCGTGGGTGGCGGCTGGGCGCGTAGTGGGCTATTACGAACCCTATATGCACGCATGGGATTGTCTGGCGGGCTACTGCCTGGTGAAAGAGGCGGGCGGCTGGTATCACCCGTTCAATACCGAAGGCGAACGTTTGCTGAAAGGCGCTCAGGTGCTGGCGGTGGCGCCTGGCGCGGAAGCAGATTTGAAACGGATTGCGGGAATTTAAGCCTTATCCTCGTTGCCGGAAGCCGTTGCAGCAGCGGCTCCCGGCAAACGCTTTAATGGTCACTAAAGCTAATCGGCCCGCTATAACTCAGCAGCATTGCAATTCGACCCTGGCGATGCTGTTATAATCCATCACCATATTTACCGGGTCATCGCGTGTCGCTCTCCTCATCAGAATGGTTTAGCCGTAATGGCATTGAATGTTCGCGCGTGAACGCCACTGGCAGCCGCTTTCCACGTCATCTGCATGATGAATATGTAATTTGCGCTAACCTCAGCGGGCGCGAAGAGATTTGGCTCGATGGCAAAGTCTCTGACGTGTTTGCCGGGCAGGTGACGATTTATAATCCCAGCGCGATTCAGTCCTCCTTATTCAGCAATGATCCGGTAAGTTTTATCAGCATCCACTTGCCGCAGGTGATCTTATCCGAAATGTTTGACACCACCGCTGCGCCCGCTTTGCGCGAAGGGGTGTTCCATGACGCGCGGTTGTTTCAGGCGATCACTGAATTCGACCAGGCCGCGCGCGCAGGAGATGAGTTACTGCTGGAACAACAGCTGCTGTGGCTGTGTGGTGAACTGCTCGACGATAAAGAGAGTGCCGAACAGGGGGAAGTGCAGATTATCGAGCAGGTGAAGCAGTTTCTTGGTGAACACTTGCACGAGAAACCGCAACTGGATGTGCTGGCGCAACGTGCCGGGCTAAGTAAGTATCATCTGGTGCGTCGTTTCACCCAGCTCACCGGGCTGCCACCGTTGCAATACCATATGCAATTGCGGCTACAGCAGGCGCGGGAACTGTTGCGCCGTCGGGTACATCCGCAGGAAGCCGCGCTGCAACTGGGTTTTTACGATCAAAGCCACTTCATTAACGCCTTTCGCAAAGTAATGGGTACCACACCACACCATTACGCCCAGCAAATTGCCTCAGCCCAATACAAACTCCCGATAGCCTGACACCATCACATAGGCGGCGAAGTAGCAGAAGATCAGCGCCGAGGCGAGATAGGAGTATTTTAACAGGCGCTGCCCCAACAGCTTACCGCCCATGCTGCCCACCAGGCATAACACACAGGTCCAGACCACTCCCGCGATAAAGAACCCACCGAGGAAAGAAGAGGTGGCATTGACGCTGCCGTGCCCCATGCGAGCAATCAGTGCACCGCCCACGCTGGCAAACCATAAAATCGCCGTGGGAGATGACATCGCCAGCACCACGCCACGACTGAACTCTCGCAGTAACGAACGATAAGGCTGTTGCTCCGCTGGGGGTAACGCCGCATCTTTACGCAGTGCAGCGATCAACATTTTACCTGCGAACCACAGTAGTAATAATCCACCGCCAATCCACAACACCCAGCGTACCGCAGTAAACTGCAACACCACCGCCATGCCAGCCAGCGCCAGCACCGCATAAATCAGGTCGCCAATGCAGGTGCCAATCCCTAACCAAAAACCGTTAAAATAGCCACGCTGCATCGCGAGGGTAATCATGGCGATATTGGCCAGCCCAATATCAAGGCACAGCGATAAACTCAGCAGAAAACCATTTGAAAACTGCAGCATAGCAATAAGCCTGTCCTTATTTTTTTCTGTGGGCGGCATTAAACCACGGCACGAATCACACTGTATTGGAAAGAATTGCGCCACAGCGCCCGGAGCACCACGGCATTCGCTCCAGGATGAATCGTCTCTGCGTCTGGTTTTCTCGCCGTCGCAATTATGTTTATATGCATCCATCTGCCATCAACGACCAAACGCCATGAATCTTCGGGAAAAAATTGTCGGCCAGTTCAGTGAGCTGTCACCAGAACTGCAGCGCGCGGCTGAGTTCTCTCTGCAAAATGCCAATCAGCTGGTGGTGCAATCGATGCGCGCGTTTGCCGTTGAAGCCGGTGTGAAACCTGCCACGCTGCTGCGGCTGGCGCAGCGTTTGGGCTACAACGGCTGGGGCGAACTGAAAGATGCCTTCATTGATGACATTGGCCTGCGCAATGATACATACGTATCCAAGGCCGAAAAACTGATCGCCAAAGGAACACAGCCGCAGCTGTATGATGAGGTGTTTAGCGCGCATCAGGCCAATCTGGCCTTTACGCAAAACGAAAATCAGGCGGAAATGGAACAAGCTGTGACCCTGCTCGATGCGGCTGATAACGTCTATATCTGCGGCTTTCGCGCCAGTTTTCCCATTGCCTGGTCACTGTTTTATGTTTACCGACTCTTCAATCGTCAGGTCTCGTTGATTGATGGCCTCGCCAGTAATATCGAGGTGTTTACTCGTGAACTCACCGCCCAGGATTGTATACTGCTGACCAGCTTTGCGCCTTATTCTCGCGAGTCACTGGATGTGCTGCACGCCGCGCAGCAGTCAGGCGCAAAGATCATCGCGATTACCGATTCACCGGTTTCCCCGCTGGCGCAGGCCGCCGACTGCACCCTGTTATTCTCTATCTACAGTCCGTCGTTCTTCCCCTCAGTGGTCTCTGGCATGGGGCTGGCAGAGTGCTTACTGGCAATGCTGGTGGCGCGCCATGGCCGTGATGCTGTGCATAAAATCGAAAATGCCGAACGCTATCTCATTGAATCTGGAGCTTATGTGGTGCCTGGCAAATCCTGAGTGATGATTCATTTGTATCCGACATAAGAAAATAGAATGCATGTGAATCATTATTGCATTGACGTGATCCAAATGAATCCTGCAAGATGCGCTTAATCACCGTAGCGTATTCAGGAGCAGTACCCAGTATGAGCCACATTATTCACCGCAGTTTGCGCAGCACGCCCGCCGTGGCTGCTCGCGCCGAAGGGGCGTACATCTTCGATAAACAAGGAGAGCAGTATCTCGACGCCTGCGGTGGTGCTGCCGTTTCCTGCTTAGGCCACGCACATCCTGATGTGTTAGCCGCGATGCATCGTCAAATCGACCAACTGGCCTATGCTCACACCAGCTTTTTTACCAGCAACACCGTTGAGCAACTCGCTGAACAGTTGACGCGCACGGCGCCTGGCGATCTCAACTACGCCTATTTCGTTTCCGGTGGTTCGGAAGCCGTGGAAACCGCGCTGAAATTAGCGCGTCAATATTTCGTTGAAATCGGGCAGGCGTCACGTACCAAATTCATCGCGCGCAAGCAGAGCTATCACGGCAACACGCTGGGTGCATTGGCCGTCGGCGGCAATGAGTGGCGCCGTCGCCAGTTTGCCCCATTACTGATCGACGTGATTCGCGTGTCAGCCTGTAATGAATACCGCGATCTTCGTGCTGATGAAACGCAGCAGCAATACACCACGCGTCTGCTTAATGAACTGGAACAAGCAATTGTTGATGCCGGTCCGAATACCATTATTGGTTTCTGCGCTGAAACGGTAGTGGGTGCCACCACCGGCGCGACTCCGCCGACGCCGGGTTATCTGAGAGGCGTGCGCGCACTGTGCGATAAATACGGCATCCTGTATATCGCCGATGAGGTGATGTGCGGTATGGGACGCACCGGGACGTTGCACGCGTTTGAACAAGATGATGTGGTGCCGGATCTGGTCACTATCGCCAAAGGGTTGGGTGGCGGTTATCAGCCGATTGGTGCCGTGCTGGCCAGCGAAAAGATCGTCTCAGCACTCCAGTCGGGCAGTGGTCTGTTCCAGCACGGTCATACTTATATTTGCCACGCTACGGCGGCTTCAGCGGCACTGGCCGTCCAACAGGTGATTGAACGCGATAACCTGCTCGATGCGGTGAAGCAGCAGGGCGCGTATCTGCAAAATGCTTTGCGTGAAGTGCTGGGCGCATTACCGCATGTGGGCGACACACGTGGGCGCGGCTTATTTGCCGGCGTGGAACTGGTGCGCGATAAAAAGAGCAAAACCCCGTTCGATCCTGCACTGAAACTACATGCTGGCATTAAAGCCAACTGTATGGCTCGAGGCCTGATGGTGTATCCGATGGGCGGCACCATTGACGGGCAGTATGGCGACCACATCCTGATTGCTCCGCCATTTATTATTACGCCGAGCCAGCTCGATTTTGTGGTGGATACGCTGGCAACCGTGATACGTGAGGAGACCGGTAAATTATGATTAATCGTTTGCCGCCGCTGGCGGAGCACGAGTGGGACGACCAGCAACGTCCACTGGCAGAAGAGATCATAAACGGGCCACGTGGTGCGCTGCTTCCACCCTTTGAACCACTGCTGCGCAGCCCTGAGCTGATGGCGCACGCGCAGCGCATGGGAGAGTACCTGCGCTATCGCAGCGCGCTCGGTCAGCGCTTATCGGAACTGGCGATTCTCATGACGGCGCGTCACTGGTCGCAGCCGGTGGAGTGGGCGATTCATGCGCCCATCGCCCGGGAAAAGGGCATATCCGGCGCTGCCGTGCAGGCCATTAATGAGAAGCGCCTGCCCGATGACTTAAAGCCGGATGAGTGGGTGATTTACCACTTTTGCCAGCAACTGCATCAACAGCAAAAAGTCACTGACGCCACCTGGCAGCAAGCCATCGATTTATGGGGTGAAAAGGGCGTGGTGGATCTGATTGGCATTAACGGTTATTACAGCTTCCTCTCGATGATCATGAACGGCGCACAGACGCCTGCTCCAGATTCTTCAGACATTCTTTTGCAAAGTGCATCAATATGAAAAAAATCGCAATCCATGGTTCCGCCTTCGAAATTGGTCAGCAACTGGGTGAATTTGGCCGTGAAGCCTGGCATCAAAAGCTGACGCTCACCGCACTCTGGCAGACAGTGACAGCCATGAAAGACGCCGACCAAACGGTGGCCATGCGCGCGTTGGTCCAGGCGCACTATCCGCTGATCTGGCAGGAGCTGGAAGGGCTGGCCGCAGGATTACAGGCGCCGATTGAGGAGGTTTTTGCCTGGAACTGCCGTGGCGATTTAGTACGTTCAACCTCGGATGGATGTACCACCGTGGCGGGACAGCGTGCTGATGGCGTGTTAACTATCGCGCACAATGAAGATGGTTTTCCTCAATTACGCGATGACTGTGCCATCGTCAGCATCCGTCCGGATAGTGGGATGGCGTTCACCAGCTTTGCTTATCCGGGGTCGATTTGCGGTCATACCGTTGCCGTAAACGAGAAGGGCGTGGTGAATACGGTGAATAATATTCGTGCACTGCATCGTCCGGAAGGAGTGCCGCGTCAAATCCTGGCCCGCGCCGCGTTGAATGCGGCCACGCTGGATGAGGCCATCGCAATCCTGACCACACCACCGCGCGCCGGATCGTTCCACCATACGCTCGGACAGATGGGCGATAGCCGTCTGTTTAGTGTGGAAGCCACGGGGTCGGGTTGCTCCGTAACGCCACTGACCGCAGTGTTCGCCCATGCCAATCACCTGATTCATCCGCAACTTGATGACGTGGAACAGGTGATCACTGCCAGCTCCGGATCACGCCAGCAGCGGTTAATTGAGTGGCTGGAGACGGAATCGCAGCTGGATGGCGATGCAGCAAAAGCGATTCTCTCTGACCAGCATGATGCGGTGCTGCCCATTTATCGCCTTTCGCTGAACGATCCGGATGAAGAGAACACCCTGGCGACAGCGGTATTTACGCTGCATACCAAACAAGTTGACTGGCAGATATTTACCTTGAATCGTGATGAGCCAGAATTTAAAGGCACGATTTCCTAAAAACTAATCTGCTATATTGTGAACCCGGTCACCCTGGCCGGGCGCTATTCAAATTAATCCCACTATAGTCGTTAAACATTCCGATTATGGTGGGGTACGAAAATGAATAGAAATAAAAAAGCCACATTCAGCGGTTTAGCATCAAACATAACCATGGCATTATCCTTAGCTGTTTTTTCACTGGCGGGGAGCGCTATGGCAAATGCCGCGGAACATCATCAAATCGCTTTGGTGGGTACCTGGACGTCGATTCCAGATGCCCCATTAGAGCAGAAACCGGATCATCCTAGCGAAGGTTTATATCGCCTCAAGGTGAATGCGGATGGCACTTTAACACCACTTGATGTGGTCAAAATGAAAAGCCCGTCATGGATTGTAAAATCCCAGGATGGCCGCTTTGCC
Organism: Pantoea sp. Seng; assembly: GCF_009829935.1. NCBI lineage: Bacteria > Pseudomonadati > Pseudomonadota > Gammaproteobacteria > Enterobacterales > Erwiniaceae > Pantoea > Pantoea sp. Seng. The sequence goes on from NZ_SZZV01000022.1 coordinate 61,557, forward strand.
TATACCACCAATGAAGAAAACGCTGGGGCCGTTACCGCACTGTCCATTGATAAAAGCGGTCAGGTGAAAGTGTTAAATGCGGTGGATAGCCATGGGCAACAGCCGACGCACGCCACCATAAGCCCGGATGGTAAGTTCCTGTTTGTCGCTAACTACTCGGTGGCGAAAGGCGGCGCGGGCGTCTCGGTGTTCCCGATTCATCATGACGGTAAACTGGGTGAGCAGGTGCAGCACTTTGCTTTCGACCACGGCACGGGCGCGGTGAAAGGGCGTCAGGATGGCGGTCACGCACACTCGACCACCTTTACCCACGACGGTAAATATCTGTTCGCTGCCGATCTCGGCGGTGACAAGCTCCATGCGTATCGTTATCACGCCAATAAGGCTGAGCCTCTGGAAGCGGATACCGCGCATGACGTGACCTTTACCGAAGGTTCTGGCCCGCGTCATATGGTGTTCTCACCAGATGGCAAACATGCCTACGTCACCACCGAAATGGCCGGTGAGATCGCGGTATTTACAGTGAAAGACGATCACCTGGATCGCAGCAATACCGTGAAGCTGAACAGTGAAAATAACAGTGCTGAATACCGTAGCGGCGGCGGAATTATTCTCAGTCCGAACGGTAAATATGTGATTGCAGCGAATCGTGGTTCAGATAATAAGCTGTTGGTGTTTAAAATTGAGGCGGATGGCCAGTTAGGCAAGCCGGTCAGTTATAAAGCCAACGGCATTGAACCTCGGGCGTTCTCATTTGATGGCAGTGGAAAATATCTCTATGTCACTAACGTGTTCACCAACAATATTTCCCTGTTCCATTTCGATGAAAAGAGCGGTGAGCTGAAAGCAGCGGGCGATGCAGCAAAAATATCCACGCCCACTGATATAAAGTTCTTTAATTAAGCCGTTCGGTGGGCGCATTTTTTGCGCCCACTTCTCCTCACTATTTTGCCTGCGACATTTCCAGCAGCGCCTCTTCCATTGATGCACCAAACATTTGTCCGTGGGACAGTCCCGGATAAAGTTGATAGCGTGCAGCTGCGCCGTTCTCTGCCATACCTTCGATAGTGGTGCGCACCGCGCGCAATACTTCAGGTTCCGCCGTGTTGCTATCGCTGCGGCGATCGCCATTCCCTTCCATCAAAGTGATCTGCTTATTACTGGCTTTGCGGGTCTGCATCTCACCTAATAGAGAATGGTACCCCTGGCCAATCGACGGGCTGGCTGCGAAATAGCGCGTAAACAGCTGAGAGGAGAGATAGCTGTCGAGTACAAACAATCCGCCGTAAGAGTGGCCCCACAGCGCGCGTTGTTGATGATCGACATGCACACCTTTCTGCGCTGCGGCCAAAATACGTTGCTCTAGCAAGGTGCGGAATGCGCTGCTGCCGCCGCCCTTGCGACCGCGACTAAAAGTGTATCCTGCATCGCCATGCTCTTTGTCAAGCGGGGTGTAATCGTAAGTTCGCGCGTTTACCTCAAACGGCAAAGTGGTTTGATACCCGACCACCACCAGAACCGGAGGGTTGTCTGCCGAGAGTTTTTGCAGCAGCGGATCGGTCAGCCTGTCCATTACCGCATTGCCATCCAGCATCGTGATCAACGGGTAGCCAGATGGCGGAGGCGCTTTATCTGGCACCGCAGTCCAAACTTTGTAATGCCGCTGGCCATCAGCCGAGTCATATTCACTGATGGAGAAGTGGTAATAAGCGGAGCCTTTGTCGGCGATATTCGGGCCGAGTGGCGTCATATTCGGGCGTGCAAACGCGCTGGTGGTGACACTGCTGAGCAACAATAGCAGCAGGACAATGGGACGGTTTATCGCTGAAAATCTATAAAGCATTGAAATCCTTATTCTATTGGTTATTGGTACATATCACCTTGCACCATAATGAGAATGATTCTTGATTTCAATTCTTTTTACTGATGGCAGCCTGTTTCAGAAAAGGCTTTTTTGACAGGATGTTGAACCTGACAGGGGGGTCTAACACGAGCTGATGCCAGAAACAGGGCGGCACAAAGCCGCCATTGTACTTACAGCGCCCGACGCTTAACCCGCTGTGAAAACAGTAGCCATACAGTAATGGACGTTATAATCAGCTCCCAACCCATCTGACTGATGATTGCTTCCATCACGCCATCCAGCGCAGGGGAGATCAGCGTGTTGAGTTGTAACACCGTCGACACTTCGTAACAGCCAATCGCGAAGGCCACCACAATTGAGAGTGATGAAATGGCGAGGGTGTAAGTGAGGCTGCGCAACGGATCGAATTGCGACCAGCGATACAGTTTCAACATCATGACGCCATCTGTGGTATCGATCAGCATCATGCCGGCAGTGAATAAAAGCGGCATCAACATGATGTGCAGCATCGCTTCGCCACCCGCTGCGTGGTTGGCGGACATACCGAAAATCGCCACTTCGGTTGCTGTATCAAAACCAATGCCGAACAGGAAACCGATGAGGAACAAATGATGGCTTTTGCTCACCATGCGAAACAGTGGCGCGCATAGCCGGGTGAGCACGCCGTGGTGATGGCTCTCCTGCGGGACCCGCGTTACATCGCCACGCAGCAACCGCTGACGTTGGCGAAAACATTGCCACAAAGTGCGGGAGTTAGCCCAGGCGAGTAGCAGCAGAAAAGCACCGCAGATCAGTGTGCTAATCATGCCGCCAATCTCTTTCACGCCGGGAAACATCTGCTGCAAAGGTTGCGTGGTCAAAGCGAATATCAGGCAGGCGATCAGCACCACCGAAGCGTGGCCGAGTGAGAACCACATACCTGCGGTAAACGGGCTCTTGCCCTCATTACTCAACTTGCGCGTGGCATTATCAATGGCGGCGATATGATCGGCATCGACGGCGTGGCGCAAACCAAACAGATAGGCTAACAGCGCGACACTCAGCGCGGCCGGTGAATGCTGAAAAGTCACCAACGCCGTACCGATGACCAGCAAATTAAACAGCATGGCGCCACCAATCACCGCAGCGCCTATTTGCTTATGACTCAGCACCTTCATAAAGACTCCTGAGAATTACCCGACAGCGGCAAAGACGCGCAGCGGTTGGATCAGTGGCTGCGCGGCGTGATGGTCGTGATGATGATGATGGTCATGATCATGCGGGTGGTCGGGCGGACAGCTGGCGGCAGCGAGATCCACCGGGCTGCCATGGGGCGTGTTGAGGAAAGCCTGGCGCCACTGCTCTTCACTAATCAGCAATTCTGACATCGGAATCAATTGATGTTGTGACAGGATCTTTTCCAGACAGCTCAGCCATTGCCGATAATAGGCGGTATGGGCGCTTTCATCGCTGCGCTGCGGGAAGTCGCGGATCTCCTGGGCAAATTGTTCCACCCATTGTGGCCAGCTAAAATAGCCGCGTTGAGACAGGGCCACCGCGATGACAAACGCATCGGCTTCCCAGGGTTGTGCAAAGGTGGGATCGGCTTCGTTCACCTGAGCAATAATCGCGTTTAACTCATCCATGCGCAGCATCCTCACATCTGCCCTGAATATAGTCGGACCAGACGCTCAGGTGGACGCTGAAATTCTCGCTATTCTCTCCCCACAAATCGGCGGCAATGAATTTCACCAGGTAGACGTACTGCGGTTTCTCCTATTGCTCTGCGACCAGCGCATCGGGAAATACGCAGGCACCGTAGTTGGCAACAATCACGCCCTTTTTACCACGCGCATAGCGCGGCAGGCGTGTATGACTCAGCGGATTTGAATTATGCGTGATAATACTATCACCCGGTTGATATTGCGGTTCGACCTCAACATCACGATGGTAATTGGGCGGTGTAGTAATTAAATCCAGGTAGCCCTGAGGCGAATAAGTATTCATGTTGTATCCTCAGGCGGAGAGTTCGCTGAGACGCTGCTGCAATTCTTGTTCAGTGAATACGCCGGTTTTACTCATCAACTGCTCAATGGCAAATAACCAGTGTTCGTAATAACTGGATTGCAGATATTCCGTTACGGACATTTTCTCAATTTCATAACGGAAATCATCAAGCACGATTTTTCCGCTCATAAAGAACACCAGCGTGGTGGCGAAAATATCTTTTTCCCATTGGCTGTGAAAATGAGGCTCATCGGCTTCAATCTCGATTGGACCTAAATTCTGCATGCCGCCGCAATCGTGGATATTATTCATGGTGTTTCTCCGCTTAAAGCGTGCGTGTGCCGATCATGGAGTCGCGTGTGACCAATGCGGCCAACTCGCTCTCACTCATGCTTTCACTGTCAGCAGGGGGCTGTGGCAGCACGAAGTAACGGATTTCGGCATTGCTGTCCCATACGCGAATCTCCTTATTGGCCGGAATTTCAGTGCCAAATTCTGCTAATACGCCACGGGGATCAATCACCACACGTGAACGATAGGGTGTCGATTTAAACCAGATGGGCGGCAAGCCCAGCACCGGCCACGGGTAGCAAGAGCAAAGCGTGCACACCACTACGTTGTGCACGCTGTCGGTATTCTCCAGCACGTGCAGGGTAGCGGCTTCAAAGCCGGAGAAGCCGAGTTCATTCACCGCCTCGCGGCCATTTTCCAGTAAGCGTGCTTTGAAGGCGGGATCGCGCCAGGCTCTCGCCACCACCTGCGCACCATTGCGGGGTCCTACTTTGGTTTCGAAATAATCCACGATGGTGTCAGTGACCTCCTGACTCAGAAATCCCTTTTCTGCCAACAGGGATTGGATAGCACGGATCTTTAACGCGGCATCCGAAGGTAATACCGAAGGGTCCGACATAATGGCTCCTCAAAAGATTTTTTACTGATGAGATGAATGAGTGTGTGAGAGACGTTAACGCTTCTGGTAATTACATCTTTGTTAATGCTGCCATTCGCTGTGTTTGAGCGGACAGCGCAGTGTTTAAAAATTTAATTGCACCCTTCTGGTGCTGATTGCTTTAATTAAGTGCAGAAAAGTGAGAGGGCTAAAATTAATTAAAGGTGGGCGGGATTAAATGCAGTAATACTTCTCATCGTTTTCGCTTCTGCTGGCAGAGAATAAAGATAATTTGAACGGCCACGTGGGTTTTGGCCCGCTTATTGCTAATCTAAAAAACGTGCCCCAATGTTGTGGCCCTTTTCTCGCATTAATGCAGACAGCGCTGTCTGTTTTATCCGCTTATCTCTTCCGGTTCCCGGAATACATCATCTCTATTTATTCCAATAACTTCATTGCGAGGGTGCTATGGCTATTAGTCGTCGTTCATTTATTCAGGGATCGGCCGTATCCGCATTGGGTCTGGCTGCAGGGGTTGTACCGAAATTCACCTTAGCCGCTGACAGCAAAGACGCCATCAAAGTGGCGAGCATTCTCGACCTGTCAGGCGGGCTGGATATTTATGGCAAGCCGATGTCCAACGCCATCAATTTAGCTGCAGATGAGATCAACGCAGCAGGGGGATTATTGGGCCGACCGCTGCAAATCATCAATTACGACGCGCAATCCAATATGCAGCTCTACGCGCAATACGCCCAGCAGGCCGCGCTGAAAGACAAAGTGGCGGTGGTGCACGGCGGCATCACGTCTGCGTCGCGCGAGGTGATTCGTCCGGTATTGGATCGTTTCCGTTCGCTCTATTTCTATCCTGCGCAGTATGAAGGTGGCGTCTGCGATCGCAACTACTTCTCTTCAGGCTCAACGCCCGCACAAACCGTGGAGAAACTGGTGCCGTACGCCATGAAGAAGTGGGGCAAGAAAGTCTATGTGCTGGCGGCGGATTACAACTACGGCCAGATTGTTTCGTCATGGGTGAAGAAGTCGGTGCGTGACAACGGCGGTGAAGTGATGACGGTGGAGTACTTCCCGCTGGATGTCACGGACTTCGGTGCCGCCATTTCAAAAATCCAGAGCGCTAAACCAGACATGGTGTGGTCAGCACTGGTGGGCGGGGCGCACATCTCCTTCTACCGCCAATGGCATGCGGCAGGCATGAGCGGCAAGATTCCCATCGCCTCTACCGTATTCGGCGGCGGCAATGAACACATCATTCTGTCGCCGGAAGAGAGCAACGGCATTCTGGTGGCAGCGAACTACATGCAAGAAATTCCGTCTGCCGAGAACAAAGCCTTTGTCGATAAATTCCATGCGCGTTACGGCGACATGTACATCAGCGATCTGGCGATGGGCGCGTATCAGGGCATGTTGATTTGGGCCGAAGGGGTGCGTAAGGCGGGCGACATCGACCGCATGAAAGTGATCGAGGCGCTGGAGTCGGGCGTCACACTGACCTCGCCAAGCGGTCAGCTGAGTGTCGATCCCACCACGCATCACTGTTCGCTGGACGTGCACATTGCCGAGGTGGAAAACCATCAGATGAAGATTCTGGAAACCTTCACAAACCAGGCACCGGTTGATACCGCCATGGTGTGCGACCTGAAGAAAAATCCACGTGATACCAAACAGTATCAGATTGAGCTGTAACGGGAGGCGCTAATGGATCTGTCGGTTATCTATGGCATCGAAGTGCTGAATGCCATCGCGGTGCTGGTGATCATGAGTCTGGGGCTGGCGGTGGTGTTTGGCATGATGAAAATCGTCAATATGGCGCACGGCGAATTTATGATGCTGGGCGGCTACAGCGCCATTATGGCCACTAACCACCTTGGCGTGCCGATCTGGATCTCCATGCTGGTAGTTGCGCCGATTTGTGTTGGCGTGTTTGGCATGGTGATTGAACGCGTCATTATTCGTCATCTGTACGGCAGGATGATCGACACCATGCTGGCCACCTGGGGGTTGAGTCTGGCGTTGATCGGTGCCGCGACCATGCTGTTTGGCAACACCACGCTGGGCATCAGCTCGCCGCTGCCCAGCGTGAATGTGGGAAGTTACAGCACCAGCGGCTATTCGCTGTTTATGATTGTGTTTGCGCTGTGTCTGGTGGCGGCATTGTGGCTGTTGCTGCGCTTCACCACATTGGGATTGTGCGCACGTGCCACCATGCAGAATGCGCGCATGGCGGCGGCGCTAGGCAGCAATCCCGGTAAAATCTACAGCCTGACCTTCGGTCTGGGAGCCGCGCTCTCCGGATTGGGTGGCGCGCTGCTGGCACCGATCACCGGCGTGATACCGACCATCGGCGTTAGCTTTATTGCCAAAGCCTTTATCACGGTAATCGGCGGGGGCAGCGCCATCATCGCCGGCACGCTGACCTCTTCCACGCTGTTTGGCACCATTTCGCAACTGGTGACCTATCTCTCCACGCCGGTGTTTGGTGCGGTGGCGCTGCTGTTGAGTGCCATTGTGCTGCTGCGACTGCTGCCGCACGGTATCACCGGGCGCTTCTTCAGGAGATCGCTGTAATGAAACTGTTTTCGGAAAAAGTGCGCATTGTGCTCAGTGCCCTGATGCTGATCCTGCTGGCGTTTTGGCTCGCTGGTGCGATTGAGCTGTACACCTTGCTCTCCATTACGGTGTTTTTAGTGATGGGACTGTTGTCACTCAGCCTGGCGTTTATCTGGGGCTACGGCGGCATCCTCTGTTTTGGTCAGGCGGCATTTTTTGGACTGGGGGCCTATACCTACGCCATTTGCGCCATTAACTGGGGGGATTCCACCTGGGCGGTGGTGATGGCGATTCTCCTGCCCACGCTGTTCTCTCTGCTTCTCGGTTACGTGATCTTCTACGGCGGCGTCAGTGATGTGTACCTCGGCGCGATCACGTTAGCCGTGAGCCTGGTGCTGTTTAACTGGCTAAACTCCACCTCGGGCAGTGAATACCATATCGGCGAAGCGCTGCTGGGTGGGTTCAATGGTATTCCGTCAGTGCCGACACTCAACATGCCATTCCAGCCAGATGCCATTTTGTCACCGGAGGCGATCTTTATGGTGACCGCCGGTGCGTTGGCGCTCTGCTATGCGCTGCTGAAGTTTGTGCTGCTCAGCCGCTTTGGCAAAACGGTGGTGGCCATTCGGGAAAACGAACAGCGCGCAGGACTGCTCGGCTACAACGTGCCGGCACATAAGCTCGTCACCTTTGCCATTGGCGCGGCGATTGCCGGGTTAGCTGGATGCCTGTACGTCAACTGGGGTGCCTTTGTCAGCCCCGGGGTGTTTAGTATCAGTCAGTCGGCACAGATCATCATTTGGGTGATCGTCGGGGGGCGCGGCACGTTGATCGGTCCGGTGATCAGCTGTGTGCTGTTGCAGTGGATGGTGACGCGGCTGGGCGCGCAGCAGACGGTGGATGTCAATCTGGTACTCGGCGTGATTCTGGCAGTGTTTGTGCTGCTGATCCCCGGTGGTATTTTACCGACCCTACAGCGATTTTGGCGGCGTAAACGACCGAAAATGCTGACGGCAACCCGCGCATCGGTGAGTGAGGTGAAACCATGACGGCAACAGTCCTGTTGGAAACCCGCAAAATGGGCGTCAGTTTTGGTGGTGTGCATGCGGTGAAGGAGGTGGATTTCACCCTGCATGAAGGGGAGCTTCGCTGCCTGATCGGCCCGAACGGCGCGGGGAAAAGCACCTTTTTCAAAATGCTCAGTGGTCAGGTAACGCCCACACGCGGTGAATGCCGCTACCGCAATCAAGTGATCTCCGGCAAACGTCCGTGGGATATTGCCCGGCTGGGCATCGGCATCAAAACTCAGGTGCCGAGCGTCTTTGAAGGGTTGAGCGTTCGGGAGAATCTATGGCAGGCGGCAGCCAATAAGCTGGCGAAAGCGGCTCTGTCCGCTGCGATTGATCAGGTATTGCACGACATCGGACTGGAAGATCATCAGGATGCCGTGCTCTCTGAACTGGCGCACGGACAGCGACAGTGGGTGGAGTTAGGGATGATCCTGATTTCTCGTCCGCAACTGGTGTTGCTGGATGAACCCGCCGCAGGCATGACGCATCAGGAAGTGCGCAAAACCGCCCAGCTGATTAAAGCGATCAATCAACAGAGCACCGTGGTGGTGGTGGAGCACGATATGGAGTTCATCAGCATGATCGCGCAGCAGGTCACGGTGTTTAATCAGGGCGCGGTGCTGGCGGAGGGGACTTTCCGCGAGGTGACGCAGAATCCTCTGGTGAAAGAGGCGTATCTCGGCAATCTGGAGATCAAACATGCTTGAAATAAAAGAGATGGTCTCGGGCTACAACAAAATTCCGGTCCTGCACTTGTCCGAGCTGTTTGTCGGAGCCAAATCCTTCACCGGTGTGTTAGGACGCAACGGCATGGGAAAAACCACGCTGCTGCGCACCATCATGGGAGAGCTACCCGCCTGGCAGGGAACAATCGCGCTCAACGGCATTGATATCACGCGCTATCAGGCCCACCAGCGGGCGGCGGCCGGCATCGGTTTTGTGCCGCAAGGGCGGCAGATCTTCCCGCTGCTGACGGTGGAAGAGAACCTGCGCATGGGCTGCGTGAAGCACTTTTCGCGCGCGGGTCAGATCATCGAGCAGATGCTAGAGATTTTCCCGCGCCTGAAACGTTTACTGGCTCAACCGGGCGGGGCGCTCTCGGGCGGCGAGCAGCAACTGCTGGCGTTGGCGCGCTGTCTCTGCGGGCAGCCCCAGCTGGTGTTGCTGGATGAACCAACCGAAGGCATTCAACCGAATATCTGTGAGGAGATCATCGAGACGCTGCAGCGGCTGAGGCATGAAATGGATATCTCGATCATTCTGGTAGAGCAGGATATTGAGTTTCTTTATGCGTTATCGGATCGGATCCATGTGATTGAAAAAGGGCAGATTGTGCAGCAGATTGATCCGCGCATCCAGCCCAGTGCCAGTGTGGCGGAGCAGTTTTTAGGGTTTCACGCCTAAATCGTGGAAGCGGGACGGGGGGCATGCCCTGTCTCGCCTGACACAGCACCCGGCAGCAGCAACACAGCATCGATTGCCTGACTCCTCTAACGTGATGCTTCGAACATCAGAATGCACACGGGTGAAACATGAATGAGCCATCTTTGCTGAAAACGCTTGCGGGTGTGCGGTTGCATATTTTCCATCCTGATTCGCAAAGCGTGCGAGCTTTTTGTGCCTCGTTGACGCAAATCGGTTGTCACGCACAACACAGCTGGCCGCCTGTCGCCGGACGTCCGGCTGACGCGCAACTGCTGTTGGTGGCGATTGAAAATCACCACGAGGCGGTATTAACGCCGCTGTTTCGTTCATTGCAACAGCATTACACACCGGTGATTGCCCTGGCGAACTGCCACGATGCGCGCTTGTTTCCGCTGCTAATGAAACTGCAACCCGCTGCCATCGCCGAGCGAGAACTAAACCCCTTTGCCTTGATTGTGCAGATCATCGGCACCTGGCGATCCGCCCAGCAGAATGCCCAGTTGCGGGGTGAACTGCAGGCTCGCCAACAGCGTAAACTGAGGAATGAGCGACTGGCGCAGGCTAAAGGCGTGTTGATGCAGACTTTCGGTCTGGATGAGTCGGGGGCATATCGCTTTATGCGTACCGAAGCGATGAACACGCGCAGCAGCCTGGAATTTACTGCTGAGCGTGTGATCAGTCAGTTGCAGAAAGGGTAAAACAAAACGCCGTTACGCCTCGGTTTGTCTCAGCAGACTGCTCGGGGTGTAACCAAAGGCTTTGCGGAAGGCGAGACTGAAATGCGACATATCGCTAAAGCCGTGATCTAGCGCCACCTGCGTGATGTTGCGCGCTTTACCTTCGGCTAGCGCCTTGCGACACGCCAGCAGGCGCTCCTGCCAGACAAAATTCATCGGCGTGGTGCCGTGTGCAGCAAACACGCGGCTGATGGTGCGCGGTGAAACATGATGGGCATTGGCAATTTGCGCCATGGTCAGGTCCGCTTCCTGCAGATTTTGCCGTAAATAACTCACCACCCGCGAGTAAAGATCCGGTTTTAGTGCGTCATCGCCTTTCTGCAAATTGACACTCACCGAGATCATATTGATCAACGTATTGGCGAACTGTTCCGCGAGAAAGGTGTTCTCACTCTCCGCGTTAAAGACAAATGCCTCTTCCAGTAATTGCTTGAGTGAGGTCATTCCGGGACGACTAAGATCCAGCGTTTTCCCCGCGAGCCGGGCAATCGCTGGTGCCTCTTTTTCAATCATCTGGCGCGGCAAATGCACAATGTTGATGGCTACGTTATCCATGGCGAAATCAAAGGGCGTTGCGGCATCGTAAATCACCACATCCCCTGCGCTCACCCGTGACTGGTTATCGTTTTGCCGCAATGTCCCGATGCCGGAACGAACGTAGCCGAGATAAAAATCATGATTAGGATGGCGGCGAATGCACTCGGTGGTGCGTTGCCACACCAGCGCGGTTTGTGACACGTGGTGTGCGATATCGACATGGCCCAGCATGGAATAACCAAAGCTGCCGGAAAAAGTACCGGCATTAACCTGACGCGCCTCGGCATTAATCAAGCGCGAACAGACGGCATCGCGCCAGGCATCAAAGCGGTGGCGATTATCTAAGTGATCCGTGGTGAACGTTTCTTTCATGGCAACATCCCCTAAACCTGGCGAAAAGGGTGAAATCACAATAAACCAAGCAAGTTTCAGGCCATATCGACATGAAAAGGCCGCACCCGAAGTGCAGTGCGGCCAAAATAAGCAGCTTTAGATAGCAGGATGTTTTTTATGCCATTCAGTGACTTGCTGATAAGCCCAGGCGCCCTGAATCATTGCGGTTTCATCGAAATGGGCGGCGACTAACTGGAAACCAATGGGTGCACCGGCGGAAGTCATGCCACATGGCAGGGTGATGGTGGGATGCCCGCTCGCGTCAAATGCACTGGTATAGCGCAATACGCCGTTAAAAAGTGCCTGATCGGTACCAAAACGGGTCATGGTGTCCCAGGTTAATCCGGCATAAGCGGTGGCGGGTGCCAGAATCAAATCCACTTTGCTGAACAGGGCAGAAATATCGCCACGCAGTGCCGCACGGCTCAGCAGCAGGCGCTGATACTCCAGTGCGGAGACCTGATGGCCAAGATCCAGCAGACCAGATAACCCTGGACCGTATTGATCTTTCTGCGCCGGATAGGTCTCTTCATGCGCCAGGGCGGTTTCCACTGCACAGAGCGCACTCCACTCGGCGGCGGCTTTTTCCGTGTCTGGCACAGTGATGTCCACGAAGGTGGCACCCAGCGATGTCAGGGTAGCTATCGCCGATTCCAGCGCGGCACGGGTTTCCGCATCCACCTTCTCTAACGCCCAGCCTGCATCCAGTCCGATGCGCATTTTGCTAACGCCGTGCGTCATCAACGCCAGGTAGTCCGGCACCGGCTCGCTGCTGGAGGTCGGATCTTTATCATCGCGCCCGGCAATGGCTTGCAGCATCGCAGCGGCATCGCCTGCGGATCGTGCCATCGGACCGATGTGATCGAGCGACGCCGCCAGCTCACAGGCACCGTGGCGCGTGACGCGACCCCAGGTCGGTTTGATGCCGGTCAGTCCGTTGGCATTTGACGGGAAGCGAATGGAGCCGCCGGTATCGGTGCCAATCGCGCCATAACAGAGTCCAGCCGCAGTAGCGACGCCAGAACCGCTGGAGGAGACACCGGTCCAGAGGGCGCAGCCCCAGGGGTTATTAGGGCGGGTGATTTCCGGATGGTGATCGGCAAAGGCGCTTTCAGTTTGCGTCAGCTTGCCGAGGATCACCGCACCGGCAGCGCGGAAACGATCAACCACCGTGGAGTCTTCTGCCGGATAGTGATCCTTGTGGATGATCATGCCGTGGCTGGTGGGCGCATCTTTAGTCCAGATTAGATCTTTTAAGGCGATCGGCACGCCGTGCAGCGGGCCACGCAATTTGCCAGCTGCAATTTCCTGATCCGCCTCTGCCGCCTGTTTTAATGCACTGTCGCGCATCACGTAGAAATAGCTGTGCAGATCGCTATCCAGTGTGTCGATGCGCGTTAATAGTGATTCAGTGACCGCTACCGAGGTGATGTCGCCAGACTGAATCAGGCGTCCAATTTCCAGCAAGCTTTTGTAATGCAGATTGTTCATCGCGACCTTACCTCTGTTTAAGGGGGGCTACCTGTGCGGTAGACAATGTGTTGATCAACAACGTAAATCAGACGCGCGGGTTCGGCTGTGTTTAAGCAGACAGATGCTGTGCCAGAAGTGTCAGCGGCCTACCAGGAACTGGCGTTAACCGGAGGGGAACGTTAAAGCATGGCGATATGATGCCGATAACCTTCAGGAATAGTTCACAAGAAGGATTATTTTGATGCTAAATGGGATTGGCAACAGCGTTCTACGCAACCTGATTTCTGCGGGTTTAAGCGTAAATACCACCGCAAACAGCAATGCAGCACAAAACCACTTACAGGCTGAAGCGTCCACGAAAGTGACCTTCAGTGAAGCAAGCGAGGCGATTGCCGCCATCTATAAAATTGTGCCAGCACAGGTACAGAACAGCGGCACGATCAGCAGCAATTTACAGGCGCAACTCAACGCGGCGTCACAATCGGGCGGCGTTGGTATGAACGGTATCGGCAGCAGTTTGCTTAAAGGCCTGGTGCAGAGTGGTGACAATGTCACGTTAAGCGTGCCCGCAACCTCATCAGCCAACGGCACCAGCAACAGTCAGAGCGCGGTGGCGCTCACCGTGACCACACAATCGGGGATTGAGGTGAGTCTGCAAATGACACGCCAGCAGGCCGGACTGGTGGTGGAGCTGAATACCAGTGGGGGTAAACTCAACAGTGATGAGGCTACAGCCATCAGTCAGCTCTCCGACGGTTTGCAAAAAGCGCTGGACGGTTTGGACGCAGGGACAACGCAGCTAGATATCAGCAACCTGATGAAGTTTGATAACTCGCAGTTGCAAAGCGTCGATTTGAAGACCGATCTGCGCAATGGCGACAACGTGACGCAGTCCCTCAACCTTCACGCAGATGATAAAGAGCGCTGGCTCGGTTTTCACAACGGGGATGTCAGTATCAAGCTCGATACGGATGTGTCAAAGCTGACTCAGGCAGGCAGCGCCGAACAGCAGGCCGCCGCACTCGATCAGTGGTCTGCCAAATTTGATCAGGCCGCAACGCGTGGGCACGGCGATCGCGACATGCTGAATCTCTTCAAAGCCAGCTTCCGGGCGCTGAATACTACTCAAGGACAGGCAAGTCATAGCGTCAACACCCAGCGAGTGATCTCCATTGATGCTAATGCCACTAAAAACGGTGCCATTAGTGGATTGGCCGATTTCTCCGCCAGCTATCAGCAGACGCCACGTTCTGATAATCCTTATAAGCCGGAGGAGCAGGACACTTTCTCTTTGGACGTCGCGCAGCAAACCCGCTCGCAGCAACACACTGATAGCCAGGATTTGACACAGGATACGCTGTTCAAACTCAAAGCCAGTTTCCACACCGCGCTGGATTCTGACGGGGCAGCGAAACTGACGGCACTTAAGTCATCTCAAAATTACCGCTATCATCTGATTGACGATGAAGAGCGCAGCCAGACCGTGGTTTCCCAGAACAAAAAAGGTGAGCTGGCTGCGCAGACCACGCAGCAACTCACTCAGCATGAGACGGTGAAAAGCTATCAGCAAGCCAAGCTCATCGATAGCGTGGAGATCCCGCACAGCGAGAAAAATGTCTCTTCACAGAATTACGCCCGCGCACTGTTTGACCCTGAAAATTAATCAGGATCTCCGGTGCGATCCCGATACGGGGACACTGGCCCGCTGAAAAACCTGCACGTCATTATGGTCGCGCACGCGGTAGCAGGCGGCTTTCAGGCCGCACACCTCAGCGAATCTCTAATTCTGCCAGCGCGGCCAATAGCGCATCGACTTTCGGTAACAGCTGCTTGCGGCGTGGCCATATCAGCGTCAGAGCCAATCCATCGGGCTGTTGCTCCGGCAAGATAATCTCCAGTTCACCGCGCGCCAGCGGCTCGCGCACCAGCCAGGAGGGCATCTGCGCCACGCCTAATCCGCCACACAGCGCCTGGACTTGTGCATCGACATCACCCAGTGCCATCCGGTGTGGCACATTGCGCCAGTGCGGGTGACCATCTGAAGTGGTGAACAGCCATGGCTTGCTGCTGCCATCCACGCGTTCATACATGATGGCCTGATGTTGTAATAGCTCGCTTTCATTGTGAGGACGTCCATGGCGCGCCAGATAATCGGGTGCAGCGCAAAACACCAT
This sequence comes from Pantoea sp. Seng, assembly GCF_009829935.1. Classification (NCBI taxonomy): domain Bacteria; kingdom Pseudomonadati; phylum Pseudomonadota; class Gammaproteobacteria; order Enterobacterales; family Erwiniaceae; genus Pantoea; species Pantoea sp. Seng. The sequence continues at coordinate 76,673 of NZ_SZZV01000022.1, forward strand.
GCGCTCGCGACCCATCTGACGGCAGCCGAGTGAAGCGGGTACATCCGGCGATCCGCCAATGCGCACCGCGACATCGATCCCCTCATCAAACAGATCGATAAAACGATCTGAGAAGGTGAGATTGAGTTCCAGCTCGGGATGTTGCTGACAAAATGGAATCAGCAGCGGCATGACGCCCAGTCGGCCATAAGTATTTGGCACCGCCACGCGCAATCGCCCCGAAGGAATGGTGCGCTGCGCCGCCAGCACCGCTTCGGCTTCGGCCAGCTCCTCCATAATGCGCAGGCAGGTTTGGTAGTAGGCGTTGCCTGCATCGGTGAGCTTCAGACTGCGCGTGGTGCGTTCCAGCAAGCGTGAGCCGAGTCGCGTCTCAAGTCGCGTGACGCTTTTACTGACGGCCGAACCGGTCAGGTGTAAACGTTCTGCCGCTGCCGCGAAACTGCCGCTTTCGACGCTGGCCACAAAGGGTACGATATCTTTCAGGCGTTGATCGTGCATCTATTCGTGAATCCAGGTTATGAATGATGTGAATTAAAGCCAGAGATAGGAATTGAATTCTCTATTAGGCTAATGATTACCGAAACCGAGGAGAATTGAAATGCAAAAGCAAGCGTTAATTGTCGGCATTAGCGGTGTGATTGGGCGTGCGCTGGCGGAAAAACTGCAAAGTGAAGGATGGCAGGTGACCGGATTGTCACGCGGGCGCGGCGCGATCCCCGAAGGGTGCCGCAGTCTGACCGCAGATCTGACCGACGCTGACGCGGTCAGCACTGCACTGTCACAAGAGAAGCCTGATGCGGTGTTCTTTAGCGTCTGGGCGCGTCAGGAGAACGAAAAAGAGAACATTCGCGTGAACGGCGGCATGGTGCGTAATGTGATTGAAGCGCTGGGTGAGCGCCTGAACGGTGCGCACGTGGCGCTGGTGACCGGGCTGAAACACTATCTGGGTCCATTTGAGGCGTATGGCAAAGGAGCTGTGCCGGTGACGCCGTTCCGTGAAGAACAGGGACGCCAGCCGGTCGATAACTTCTACTATGCGCAGGAAGATGAAATCTTTGCCGGTGCCGAGCAATATGGCTATCGCTGGAGCGTGCATCGCCCGCACACCATCATCGGTTATGCAGTGGGCAACGCCATGAACATGGGGCAGACGCTGGCGGTGTATGCCACGCTGTGTCGCGAGAAGGGCTGGCCATTTATCTTCCCCGGCTCGCCGGAACAGTGGAACGGTATTGCTGATGTGACTGACGCCGGTTTGCTGGCGGAGCAGTTGTTTTGGGCAGCGATGGCGGATGAAGCAGCGAATCAGGACTTCAACGCGGTCAACGGCGATGTATTCCGCTGGAACTGGCTGTGGCCACGACTGGCCGCTTACTTTAACGTTGAAGCCGCCGCGTATCCTGCACAGATGATGCCTCTGGAAGGGCGCATGCAACAGGCCGCCGACGCATGGCGTGAAATTGCCGCGCGCGAACAGCTGCAAGAGGCGGACGTTAATAAGCTGGCTTCGTGGTGGCACACCGATGCGGACCTTGGGCGTCCAATGGAAGCATTCACCGACATGAGCAAAAGCCGCAAAGCGGGATTCATCGGCTATCGTTCCACGCTGGATTCGTTTATTGCGCTGTTTGATCGGCTGAAAGCGGAGAAGGTGATTCCGCAGTAGCTTTTTTTCATCGTGACCGGTTATCCAGGTGCGCATCAACGCGCACCTTCATCAACAGCAACTCATACTATTTTGAGGCTGCAATATCCGACATGGGGTATTCGAGCCCTTTAGTCCAACAAATCTTCCCTGTCTTCCCGTTCCCGTATTTTACGCATAACAGGCCGGACGTCGTTACTCAGGTATTCCATAGTGGTGAGTAACACTATGCGTTGCTTATCAAAATTCATGCGATAAATCATAAATCGCAGGCCGGGTGCACAGACCAGTAATTCAACACCTTCGTCCATAAGCATTTCAATATTCGATTCTGTGGTGTCGCGAGTGAAGCGCCAGTTCAATTGGCGTTTATCAATCGCCTTCTGCACTGCGGCGATATATTTATCTTCGCGAAAGCAGGCAAATAATCCGCCACTCACTCCGAATCCCGGTGTTCTTAACAATGTTGGACTGGGCATGTAGATAAATACGATGTTTTTCATCGACGATTATTCCTTAATCTTGATGGATGAACATGCTAGCAGAAGCCTAATGAAGGATTCTTTACGCTAAACTGGCGCTATCTTGTTGATATCATGTGATGATAACATGATAATGATTCTCAACAACAGGAGGTTGTTATGTTTAAGGTCATACCCATCATTCTCACTCTGGCATTATCAGGTTGCACCACTTCATCCGCCAATAAAGCACAGCCTAAAGCCTTGCGAATGGATAAGCCTGAATATCCTTTTTATGCTGCAAAGAATCATATCGAAGGAAAGGTGCAATTTTTTTATGATGTCGATGCGCAAGGGAAGGTCAGTGAAATGCGCATTGTGCAATCCACACCCGACCATCTGTTTGATGACGCGGTTATAAGAGCGGTGAACAAATGGCGATTTGAAAAAGGCCATCCCGCTAAAAATATTCCAATGAAAGTGGTGATGCGCGTGAGTCCTCCGCCCAATATCAGTGATTCGATGTTGTGATCGGTGAGTGATCATAGAGCGCCTAAGGTGTGGTGAGAAAAGCATACTGATTTCGAACCGTGTCTGCCCTGAAATGAAGTGACAGCCATCCTGCGATGGCTGTTTGTATGCCGCATCTAAACCTGGGTCAATCCACCATCAACGCAGATCTCAGCGCCCGCGATGTAACTGCTTTCATCACTGGCAAGGAACAACGCAGCATTTGCCACCTCTTCCGGTTTTGCCATTCTGCCGAGGGGGATGGCGCTGGTGAGACCATTTCGAACCTGTTCTGAAGCCGCCGCCATCATTTCAGTATCCACAGGGCCGGGTGCGACCACATTGACGCGGATACCGCGTGCGGCGAGTTCACGGGTCCAGGTGCGGGCAAAGGAGCGCAGAGCGGCTTTGCTGGCAGAGTAAACACCATAGCCTTCCGTGCCAATCACATCCGCAATCGAGCCAATCAGAACCACGCTCGCACCCGGTTTCAACAGGGGCAACGCAGCTTGTAAGGCAAAGAGCGGCGAGCGCACGTTAAGTCCGAAAATCTGCTCGTAGTGAGACTCACTGATCTCGTCTAACCGGGCGTATTCCGACATACCCGCATTGATCACCAACACATCCAAATGGCCTGACGTGCTTTTGATGGTGTCCATAATATCGGCCAGCTCTTCGTTCTGACTAACATCGGCGCGTAATGGCTTCGCGATGCCGGATATCTTGCGGCTGGCAGTAGCTAATTCTTCTTCACGACGGGAGGTAAACCAGGTGGTTGCTCCTTCGCTGGCGAAACGCTGGCTGATCGCCAAACCGATACCTTTTGCGCCGCCCAGTACCACGGCAACTTTGTTTTCTAATCTGCTCATCTGCAATGCTCCTTTAAGAGTGGAACCCAGATGATATAAAAACTATACTTGATATCAAATACGCACTTAGTTTATATCAGATATATACGGGTATATCGCCATGAATGAGAAAACTGACAAGCCTTTGATTGATATCGGTAAAACCCGACCTGTTTTGGAAAACATCACCAATAAATGGTCGATATTAATTCTCACCGTGCTTTGCACACAGCCCTCAAGGTTCAATGAGATTCGCCGCAGACTGGAGGGGATTACCCATAAAGCACTGGCGGATGCGCTCAAACGTCTGGAGCGCAATGGTCTTGTGAACCGTAAAGTGCTACCAACTTCGCCGGTGAGCGTGGAATACAGCATCACACCTTTAGCGCAGACGCTGCAGCAGCCCTTTATGGCCCTGGCGAGTTGGGCGATGGAGTACGGCCCGGTGATGGAACAGGCTCAAGCCGCTTACGACATTGCTCGTAATGAAGAAAAGAAGGTGGCGGAAGAAGCCTAATGGTTGGGTTTTAATTAGATGAACTCAGAAAGACGGGCAGCGCGATATTTTACACTTCATGCGCTGCCGTTTTACTCACCTTTATTTTTACCTGTTTATATAACAGGGACGGATAATGCTGAGACTTTTTCTTTAGCCTCAGCAATCAAAATAATCCCCTGCAAGGATTCATCAGGATGAACACTCCATATTTTACTTTCGGGGATGCAAATGCCGTCATAACGTATTTTGGTGCCGTCGTAGGGATAAAATTTACCTTCGTTTGTATCTAAAACAAAAACCTGCAACAGACGAGACTTCTGCGCAATGTGTTTCCAAAGTGCTTTTCCGCCTTCATAGTGGTGATGATCACTCATCAGCGTGATATTTTGATGCACCACCAAGGTTTCATACATGCGGGTTGCAAGACCAAAACCTTGCATGATCTCTTGTACCACAACCCCTTCAACCTGCAGCGCGGCAGCATCCTGCCAGAATGACTTTACGCTGAGCCCATCAAAATGTTCAACGCGAATCAGTTCCAACGTAGCAATGACGCGATGACGTAAATCGTTCTCGATTAATGCTGGACCAGCATCGACGACTGCTGAAAAAGGTGTTTTTCGATCATAGATAATCCAGTAAGTAGAACTACCCATTTCAAACTCATCAATAATCTCAAAACGTCGTTGTAATGTATTGGGGCTGTATGACATTGGCATTATGGCCATATTTGAATCCCCCTTGTTAAGCACTGGCATGTGTATTCCTTCACTTGATTGCCTCTCTCCATTAATTAACTTAACACATGAAAGGATAGGGATGAGGTGGATTTAATGAGAGCCAGACTCCTGTTTTCTATTTTAATAGGGAGAATGACATCCTTTTATCACCTCAACCCAATCTTACCCAGCGACGACCAAGCAGCACTGTCATAACGATAATCACCGCAATGGCGGCTAGATGCATGACAAAATCCATCGGATGCAGATGCACCGGATGGCAAAACGCCAGCATGGTGACGGCCATGCAGGATATGCCCAGTCCGGCCATCGCCAGGCTGCGTACCGGATGGAGTGCACGTGTCTTGCGTAAACTGGCAATCATCAGCAGCATCATCGGTGTGCTCACCACTAACAGGAAGGTAAAACAGCGCGTGCTGTCATTATCATGTGCCTCCACTACGGCGTGCGGGATACTGCTCAGGCTCAATCCCAACCACAATAAACCCAGCGTCAGCAGCACTTTCCAACTGACACTGCGGCGGCCAGGGATGCTCATGTTGAACGCATTACGAATCGCAAACAAGCCGAGCACAAACGCCAGCGCCAACTGGATGAGCGCGCGCATCGCACCGGGTTGTGACCAGTCGGTGAGGGTGCGCTGCACCAGAAAACTGGCGGCGATGCCGCAGGGCAGTGCCAGCAGCAGCCACATCAAGACACGCCAATAAGTCGGCCGCATCGGTTGAACGGGCTGCATGTCGCGGCTGAGTTTTTCGATTAACAGGTCATGATTATTCATGGTGTGCTCCAAAGCGACGCAGATTACTCAGCGCGCGATGCAACAGCGATTTCACCGCTGCCACACTTAAATTGTTATGTTCTGCCGCTTCCGTCAGGCTCATTTCGCGCAAGTGAACATGTTCGACAATCTCGCGCTGGCGCGAGGGAAGCTTGCGCAGATAGCCAGCCAGTTCCTCTTGTGTATCCAGCGATGGTGCCTCTGGCGCAATGGCAGCTTCAGTTAGCGTTTCTTCGTGGACTTCCCATTGCTGATGGCGTCCGCGTCGCCGCAGGGCATCCACGGCGCGAGCGGAGATGATGGCCATCAGCCAGGGTAAGAACGGGTAGGCAGGATCATAGGTGTGACGCACCCGATGCACCGTTAGCAGCACATCCTGAATCACATCTTCCACTAATGCCTGGTCGGTGAGTTGTTGGCGTATTTGTCCGCGTATCACCGGCACTAGCGCTTTGAGCAGTCGGGTGTAAGCGAGCTGATCGCCCGCCTGCGCCTGTTCCATTAGCGCGGGCCAACTTTCGTGCGCGCTATCACTTGCTTGCATAATCCGCCTTGAAACAATTACGCCTTGGTGCTGGCCGCTTGCAGCGCATTCACCACAATGCTCGGTGTCAGCACTTGCGGCAGCACTTTTGGCGGCCCGCCATCGGCGGGGTAAACCAGATACATCGGCAGTCCGCCCTGACCAAACTCGCTCATGGCGTCATCGACATCGGGATTAAACTTGGTGGAGTCCGCCACCATATACACCGTACCGGTTTTTGCCAACGCGTCTTTAACTACCTGCGTCGAAAGGGAGGTTTTTTCATTCACCTGACAGGTAATACACCATGAGGCGGTGAAATCGACAAAGATGGCTTTACCGTGTCCACGTTGAGAGGCGACGGCTTGCGGTGTCCACTTCTCTTTAGTGAGCTGGCTGGCTACCTGGTCACCTGCCAGCGCTGCGCCCGGTTGAATTAACTGCGGCAGTGGGGCCAGCACGGCGATAACCAATACGGCGGTCACGGCGAACAGCACTTTATGGCCTTTACCGGCAAAGCGGCGATGTTGCGCCATCCCATATAGCCAGCCCGCGAATGCTACAACCACTGAGGCTGCTAACAGTGTAGCCAATGCCGCGCTGCCTGCCTGTTGCGCGAGCACCCACACCAGCCAGGCATAAGCGCCGAACATTGGGAAGGCCAGACCGCGTTTCAACACATCCATCCATGCACCTGGTCGTGGCAGGAACTTTGCCAGACGCGGGAACAAGGAAACCAACGTGAAGGGCGCGGCAAACCCCAGTGCCAGTGCAAAGAAGATCACCAAGGCCACGGCCGGAGGTTGCAACAGCGCATAACCAATGGCACTGGCCATGAAGGGGGCAGCGCAGGGGGTGGCAACGATAATCGCTAGCGCACCGGTGAGCGCAGATCGTAAAAATGCGCCGCGATTGATTTCCACCGCGCCCACGCGCTGGACGGACAAGCCCACTTCAAACACGCCCAGTAAGTTAAGCGCGGCGGCGAGGATCACCAGCGACAGCAGGGCGATCACCAGGGGAGATTGCAGTTGGAAACCCCAACCGACAGCGGCCCCGCCTGCGCGCGCGGCCAGCAAAATCCCTGCCAGCGCCATCATGGTGACGATCACACCAAGCAGGAAACCCAAACCTTCTCGTCGCGCGCTAGCAGCGTTGTCCGTGTGGCGTAACAAACCCAGCGCTTTCAGTGAGATGACTGGAAAAACGCAGGGCATAAGATTAAGAATAATGCCGCCAATGAAGGCGGCCAGCATGGCGGTTAACATCGCTGGCCTCTTTGCTTAGTTAGTTTGCGGATGTGCAGCGTCGTACTGCTTCACGGCGGCGAGGGCTTTCTCAATGTGCGTATCCGGGTTTCTATCAGTGTAACTCAGCAGGATGTCGCCATTAGGCGCAATAACATAAGAGGTACGATCGGAAAGGGTTTTGCCTTTCATCTGCATGGTGGTTTGATACTGAGCGGCCACTTTTGCACCTGGGTCGGCGGCAACAGCGAATTTGTCACGGCACTCCAGTTTAGAGAAATCGCTCACCTGATCGGTATTGCCTGCAGTCACACCAATAACTGTGGCGTGCATTTTGGTGAAGTTGTCGGTGGCTTCGGCGAAGTCATGCGCTTCAATCGTACAGCCCGCACTGAATGCGGCCGGGAAGAAGTAAAGCACCACTGGCCCTTTTTGCAGCGCTTTTTGCAGCGAGAAGGTCAATGGTTTGCCAGCTAATGCACCTTGCAGTTCGAAATTTGGTGCCTTTGCACCAACCGGCAGCGCGGCGCTGGCGTTAAAAGCGGTGGCAGAGAGGCTCAATGCGGCGGTGATGCTCAGAGTGCAAACGAGGGTTTTAAACGATTTCATTATCTGCTCCTGCGATGTAAGGGAGGTCCGGTTTTAGTGACTCAATACATCAGTTCGCTGGAGGGGGCGGAAAGGTTTCGGTGCCAGTAAAAAAAAGTTAAATTAGCGACGCAATGTGACTCATGGAAAAAGAGGCTAAGAGAGATGAATCGGAATTATTTCAGTAAAATCATTTTGTTAATTGGGTTATCTTGCTCGGCCACCGCGCTGGCGGCACCTGTCATTGATAGCGATGTGGCTTCCCTGATCAATCAACGCCTGTCCTATATGAAGGATGTGGCCGGTTATAAAGCCGCCAATCATCTTGCGATTGAAGATTTGCCTCAAGAAGAAAAAGTGCTGGCTAGTGCTGTGCTGCAAGCCGAAAAGCTGGGCTTAGCGGGCGAGTCTGTTAAACCCTTTGTGCAGGCTCAGATGGATGCAGCAAAAGCGATTCAATATCGCTATCGCGCAGATTGGCTCTCCACACCTGAACAAGGTTGGCAGCCTTTGCCGCTGGATCAGGTCAGAAGCAAAATTAATGTGCTGACCGCCAGCATTCTGAGCGGTATCCGTGGGCAGTTAGCCGAGGGAAAACCTTTCATCGATAAAGCCGCCTTTCTGCACACGCTTGATCAAGCGAATCTGGAACAGGGTGATAAAACGCGGTTGTGGGAAGCCCTGCAGAAAATTAGTCTGAAGAAGTAGCGGTTATTCATAAGAGGCGTAATAAGATTACGCCTCCCTAATATGTCGTTTACCTTTAAGACTGCAATATTATCCACGATATCTCCACCTCGGGATAAAATTCAGATGACCAACGATCCACTCCGCCACCTTTTCCTTATAACCCCAACTGAACTCCCTATGTCCTGCTCAAGAATCCCCTCTGCTATAACTGCTGCGAGTTGATAACGCGTAGGAAAAGTTTTTCATGGATATTCGTAAAATTAAGAAACTGATCGAACTGGTAGAAGAGTCTGGCATCTCCGAGCTGGAAATCTCTGAAGGCGAAGAGTCAGTTCGTATCAGCCGTTCACCTGCGAACGCTGGCTATCC
>NZ_SZZV01000023.1:0-76963 GCF_009829935.1 Pantoea sp. Seng
TGAACGATATCGAGAGCCTGACTGAGAAGCATAAAAAAATCCGTAATCCCTGAGAGATTACGGATTTTTGCAGAACTGCCGGATCATTCAACCGATCATTTTTGTCTTAACTGATCGGCATTACGCCAGTGGGCGACCCTTTTTAGTTTGGGCGGTTAACAGAGCGTCATCAAACCCAGTGGCAACCCCGATTAAAGGGTCGCCACGCCATCAACGTCCCAATCTCTCCAGCAGTTTCTGGTGAATGCCACCAAACCCGCCGTTACTCATCACCAGAATGGAATCACCTGGCTGGGCTTCTTTTGCCACCATTTCCACCAGCGTATCGATATCCGCGCTCCACTTCGCCGGCTGGATGCAGGCTTCCGCGACATCAGACACCTGCCATGGAATGTGGTGCGGCTGGAACAGGAACACGTTATCGGCGCGACCCAGAGACGGGGCCAGCTCGTTTTTGCTCACGCCCATCTTCATGGTGTTGGATCGCGGCTCCAGTACCGCCAGAATACGCGCGGTACCACCGACTTTGCTGCGCAGCGCCGCCAGCGTGGCCAGAATCGCGGTGGGGTGATGGGCAAAATCGTCATACACTTTGATGGCATTCACTTCACCACGCAGCTCAAGACGACGGCGCGCATTGATAAAGCTGCTCAACGCTTCACCGGCATCCACCGGTTTCACCCCGACGTGACGCGCGGCCGCAATCGCCATCAGGCCATTGTGCATGTTGTGCTCGCCGACCAGCGCCCAGTTCACTTCACCGACTTTCTCGCCGTCCAGCCAGATCTCCCAGTGCGAAGAGTCCGGCGTCAGTTTTTTCGCCTGCCAGTGGCCGTTGTCGCCGACGGTTTCCTGCTCGCTCCAGCAGCCCATCGCCATCACTTGCTTAAGATTGTTATCGTGCTCCGGCAGCAGGATTTTGCCCTGGCCCGGCACGATGCGAATCAGATGGTGGAACTGCTTCTGAATCGCGCGCAAGTCATCAAAGATATCGGCGTGATCGAATTCGAGATTGTTAAGGATCAGCGTGCGCGGGCAGTAATGGACAAATTTGGAACGCTTGTCGAAGAACGCGCTGTCGTATTCATCCGCCTCAATCACGAAGAATGGACTTTTTCCTAATTTTGCCGAAACCTCGAAGTTTCCTGGCACTCCACCAATGATAAAGCCCGGTTCAAGGCCACAGGCCTCCAGAATCCACGCTGCCATGCCTGCGGTAGTGGTTTTGCCATGGGTTCCGGCCACGGCCAGTACCCAACGGTCACGCAGCACGAAATCATGCAGCCACTGCGGGCCAGAGAGGTAAGGAATGTTACGTTCCAGTACCGCTTCCACACACGGATTGCCGCGCGTCATGGCGTTGCCAATGATCACCAGATCCGGCTGCGGATCGAGCTGACTGGCATCATAACCTTCTGTCAATTCAATGCCTTGCTGTTCCAGCAAGGTGCTCATCGGCGGGTAGACATTGGCGTCAGAGCCGGTCACTTCATGCCCTAGCGAACGGGCCAGCATTGCCAGTCCGCCCATGAAAGTGCCACAAATCCCAAGGATGTGAATACGCATAAAGAGATCCATTACTCAAAAGTTCGGCGCACAGTGTAACCCCGAGCAGAGTGGGAAGAAACGGATTAGGACTATGGTTTTTAAAGTTCAATCGGCTAAACTGCGCTCATACGTTGGTAGCGTGTTAAAGCTGCTGCCACTCCATCGTAGATTCAGGGAATGTGTTATGAAAACGTTAGGCGAATTCATCGTCGAGAAGCAACACGACTTTCCACACGCCACAGGTGAACTGACGGCGCTGATTTCCTCCATTAAGCTCGGAGCCAAGATTATCCACCGCGACATCAACAAAGCGGGTCTGGTGGATATCCTCGGTGCCAGCGGCGTGGAAAACGTGCAGGGCGAACAGCAGATGAAGCTGGACCTCTTCGCGAATGAAAAACTGAAAGCTGCCCTGAAAGCGCGTGGTGTGGTTGCCGGTATCGCTTCCGAAGAAGAAGATGAGTTCGTCATCTTTGAAGGCTCAGAAGACGGTAAATACGTGGTGTTGATGGATCCGCTGGACGGCTCTTCCAACATCGACGTGAACGTTTCCGTCGGCACCATCTTCTCCATCTACCACCGCATCAGTGAGCCGGGTACGCCGATCACCGAAGCTGACTTTATGCAGCCGGGCAACAAGCAGGTTGCGGCCGGTTACGTGGTTTACGGTTCTTCCACCATGATGGTTTACACCACCGGTGTGGGCGTGCATGCGTTTACATACGATCCGTCACTGGGCGTGTTCTGTCTGAGCCATGAGCGCATGACCTTCCCGGAGAAAGGCTACACCTACTCCATCAACGAAGGTAACTACATTCGCTTCCCGCAGGGCGTGAAGAAATACCTGAAGTTCTGTCAGGAAGAAGATATCGCCACCAAGCGCCCATACACCTCGCGCTACATCGGTTCACTGGTGGCAGACTTCCACCGTAACCTGCTGAAAGGCGGTATTTACCTCTATCCAAGCACCGCCAGCCACCCGAAAGGTAAGCTGCGTCTGCTGTATGAGTGCAACCCGATGGCATTCCTGGCGGAACAAGCCGGTGGTAAAGCCAGCGATGGTGCCAACCGTATCCTCGACATCCAGCCTGAAACCCTGCACCAGCGTTGCCCGTTCTTCTGCGGTAACGATGCGATGGTGGATGACGTTGAGCGCTTTATGCGTGAGTTCCCGGACAGCCACGAATAAGCTGATGTGATGTGAAGAAGCCCGCCAATAATGAGCGGGCTTTTTATTGGGTTATTTTCGTCGCTTTGCTTGCCGATCAATCAATTCACCCTGCGCGGAGTAGTAGCGGCTGGGCCAGATTTCATCCGGTGCGATGCCAATCGCTTCGGCAATCAGCCATTCGCCCTTGGGCCAGGGTCGGATTAAGGCATTGCCCAAAGTGGTCGAACACAACCCCGCTTCACGTGATACGGCGGCTAATGAAGTCCCTCTCTTGCGTAAGGCGGCTATAATATCGGCCTGATGCCAGTCCTGCTTGCTTTCACCCACGTCACTCTCCTTAGTTCTCGTTATAGGTTGCCATAACGATACTACGTTACTCGTAGTATCTGACAAGCAGCAAATCTACGATTCTCGTAGGCATGAAACCGACCTCTTCCCTGCAAAAAACCTTCTGTAGACGCCTGAAACAGGTGCGTCTGGTGAAGGGTTTTTCGCAAAAAGGGTTAGGGATTGCCGCTGGCATTGAAGAGTTTTCCGCCAGTGCGCGCATCAATCGTTATGAAGTCGGTGTGCATCAGCCCGATTTACTGACGCTGCAACTGCTGGCGAAAGCGCTGGAGATCCCCGCCGCCTATTTTCTGGCAGAAGATGACCAATTAGCAGACATGATCCTGCGCTTTGCTGAAGAGATAAGTAGCAACGCGCCATAAGCACGTTGCACCTGTTTTTACGCGGCGACCACGCGGAACTGCGCCATTGATTCCTGCAACTGCTGTGACTGCGCTTCCAGCGACTGCGTGGCGGCACTGGCTTCTTCCACCAGCGCGGCGTTTTGCTGCGCGGCTTCATCCATCTGCGTCACCGCCTGATTCACCTGCTCAATCCCACGGCTCTGCTCTTCCGAGGCAATAGAGATCTCTTTCATCAGTGAGGTCACACGCATCACTTCGCTGGAGATTTCATCCATGGTTTCACCAGCGCGTGTCGCCATGTCGCTGCCCTCTTTAACACGCGTTTGTGATTCGCTGATCAACTCACGAATCTCTTTAGCGGCGGTCGCACTACGGCCAGCCAGCGTACGCACTTCGTTAGCGACCACGGCAAAGCCTCGGCCCTGCTCGCCAGCACGCGCGGCTTCCACCGAGGCGTTCAGCGCGAGGATATTGGTCTGGAAGGCGATACCATCAATCACGCTGAGGATGTCGCCGATGCGGTTAGAGCTTTGGGTGATCTCCTGCATCTTCTCCATCACGTAACCCACCACCTCTGCGCCACGATCGGCGCTGGTCGATACATTGCTGGCCAACTGATTGGCCTGCTGAGCGTTACTGGCGTTAAGACGGACGGTGGCGGTCAGCTGCTCCATGCTGGCGGCCGTTTGCTCCAGCGAAGCAGCGGACTCTTCGGTGCGCTGCGACAGATGCACAGTGCCCGCCGCCAGTTCACGGCTGCCCACATCAATCTGCATGCTGGCTTCACGCACCTGACTCACCGAATCACGCAGCGCCAGCTGCATATCGGAAAGGGCCTGATTCAGGCGACCAATTTCATTTTTGCCTGCGGCAGGTAAAGGCTGCGAGAGATCGCCCGCCGCAATCTGTTCCAGATGCACGATTGCGTTGTCCAAAGGACGCAGCAGCGAGCGACGCAACAACTGCCAGGCCAGTACGATCAGCAGCAGTGTCAGTACCATCACCACGCCAATCATCACCTTCATCCGGACTTCGTTGTCAGTCGCCTGCTTGAGGCGTGCCGCAGAGACTTCATCGGCGTAAATACTGAAATCATTCACCGCCTTCGAATAGTTTGCTGCCAGCTGTGATTGTTTGCCTTCCAGCACCTGATAGTACTCATCGGTATACTGTTTTTTTAAGGCATCCATCATGGGCGTGATGCCTTCTTTATCGTAGACGTTGTAGGTCGCCACAATCGCATCGGCCAGAGTTTTACCATGCGCTGTTACGGTGCCTGCATCGACAAATGCTTTGAGGAACTGGTGAGAACTGTCCACTGCGGCTTGCGCCTGCTGCGTGACTTTGGCGCCGTCATCCAACAGACCAATTTCGATCTTACGAACGGCCAGCGCCGCATTGGCGCGGGCGCGCATTAAATCTGAACGGCTTTGGTAGAGCTTGTTGAGTTCAATCCCCTGAATGCGGTTCAGCGCATCCAGAGATTGATTTCCAGCATTAATGGCATAGATGCCCATGGCGCTGACGGCTAACAGCATCACCGTCATGATGGCCAACAACGCAAGTAAAGCGGTACGTATTGATAGTTGTCTGATCATGATCATTCCCGTGTGTATGAAAAGGCAGAACTCCACTGGCCCTAAAACGGAGAGATTATCGGCAGCTGGTCGCAGAAACTTTATCCAATGTTGATGGTCAATCTGCCGACGTTCGCTTACCCTTCAGCTTTTCTGAAGTCCGCTGCGCAAAAATGATGGAATGAAATGATGAAAAAGTGGCTCCCGATTGCCTGTCTGTTCGCCAGTAGTATGGTTATGGCGCAGACGCATCCGCTCGACCAGCAGCTACAGCAGTGTCTGGACAAGGAATCCAGCACCGCGGGCATGTCCCAGTGCTACGGCAGCGCCAATAAGGCCTGGGATAAAGAGATGAATATGCAGTACAACCAGATGATGAAAAAATTAACTGGCGAACCTAAAGACAAATTACGTGCTGCCCAACGCGCGTGGCTGGCCTATCGCGATAGCTGGATGGAGGCCAGCCGCAGCTATTTTATGAGTCGCCAGGGCAGCATGGCAGCCCTTTCCATCGGGGCTCAGGGCGTTAATCTGGTGCGGAATCAGGCTTTAATGTTGCAATCAATGAACAAAGGCAGTTGCGCCAATCCCGATGATTGTTGATAAATGGTGGCGTTAAAAAAACGTCAGCGCAGGCACTGACCTGCGCATCCATCCATCTTCAGGGAGAAAACATGGCTGCTTATGCCTCTACCATCATTCTGGTCTGCCTCGCCGTCCTGAGCTATTTCGTTCATAACAGTGCCGTTACCATTTCCATTCTGATCCTGCTCGCCATCAAGCTGACACCGCTGTCTCAGTTCTTCCCGTATGTGGAAAAACAGGGCATTCAGATCGGCATTATTATTCTAACTGTCGCAGTGATGGCGCCACTGGCAAGTGGGACGTTGCCCGCTTCATCCTTGCTGAAGTCATTTGCTAACTGGCAATCGATCGTGGCGATCATTGTCGGGGTGTTTGTTGCCTGGCTGGGCGGGCGCGGCGTCAGTTTTATGAGCGTGCAGCCATCAGTGATTGGTGGATTGTTAATCGGCACCGTGATTGGCGTGGCGTTTTTCCGTGGTGTGCCGGTCGGACCACTGATTGCTGCAGGGATTGTCTCGCTGTTTGTCACCGCGAAGTAGGCCGTTGGAGCATTCCGAAACGCCAAAAAGGGGGCATACTTTCAGAGTCAGTTGGCTATAATAGCCGTCACTCAACATACGACCAATGAAGGAAAGCCAGATGAGTTTGAACCAGGTGCCTGCAGGTAAAGAACTGCCAGAAGATATCTATGTCGTTATCGAGATCCCAGCGAATGCCGATCCGATCAAATATGAAGTGGACAAAGAGTCTGGCGCCCTGTTTGTAGACCGTTTCATGTCTACCGCCATGTTCTATCCGTGCAACTACGGTTACATCAACCACACCCTGTCTCTGGATGGTGATCCGGTTGACGTGCTGGTACCAACCCCGTATCCGCTGGTGCCGGGCTCAGTGATTCGCTGCCGTCCAGTTGGCGTGCTGAAAATGACCGACGAGTCTGGCGAAGATGCCAAACTGGTTGCGGTTCCGCACACCAAACTGAGCAAAGAATACGATCACATCAAAGATGTGAACGACCTGCCAGAACTGCTGAAAGCGCAGATCACCCACTTCTTCGAGCACTACAAAGATCTGGAAAAAGGCAAATGGGTAAAAGTTGACGGCTGGGACAACGCTGAAGCGGCCAAAGCTGAAATCATCTCTTCTTACGAGCGCGCACAGAAGAAATAATCTTCTCTGCCTCGCAAGCATAAAAAAACACCGTCCAATGGACGGTGTTTTTATTTATGCCTCGGGTGCGTCGTCGCGCTTTAGCCAGTCACCGCTCGCAATGCGGGTGCGACCCGCAATCGAACGCTGATAGACATACAGCCAGGCACTGCCGTAAGGCGTCTGGATGAGTTGGCGTTTGTATTCGCCATTCTTGGTGCGCAAGGCATCGAGTTCGCCAAGCGTGCTGGCGTCGATGCGATACACTTCGCAGAAGACGGTTCCCTCATCTTCAACGACGCCCGGATAGTGACCCAGATTGTAGAGCGCAAACCCTTCAATCTGATGGTCGCCGAGCCATTGCGCATTCGTCATCCAGTGACTGT
Source organism: Pantoea sp. Seng (assembly GCF_009829935.1). NCBI lineage: Bacteria > Pseudomonadati > Pseudomonadota > Gammaproteobacteria > Enterobacterales > Erwiniaceae > Pantoea > Pantoea sp. Seng. The sequence continues at coordinate 7,109 of NZ_SZZV01000023.1, forward strand.
TTCCCTGTTTGCGCCGTAAACTGCCGTAGACAATTATTCGCATTGCTAAAACTCAAACTGATAGAGCAAATCCAGTGCCTGATCGAGACCGGACACGGCTTCCAAATAGAGTTTGGGCATCAGGCGGTAACGCAAGGTTAACGTCGCCAGTGAATCAAATATGCCAACACCGTATTTTACTTGTAGACCCGGCAGTACATAACCGCTCACCTGCACCTGCTGGCTGTCGCCTACACCGGTGGTATCAAGCGCGAGGTTACTGACGCCGAATGTCTCGCCGATTTTACCCATAACCTGACCACTTTGTGCAACCCCTAACCCCACAAGTGCTGAAGTTAATGCATTACTGTCGCCATCACTGCTGAGTCCCTGACCGCGTAATAAGTAAGAAAGCGCTTCCTGCTGCGACATGGCGGGGTCAGAGAACACCTCGACTTTCGGCTCATCGGCCAGGCCGGTGACGCGAATACCGGCGGTGACATCATCTTCGGTGGCTTCCGGGTTACGTATCGCTTCAAGGTTAACGTACGGCTGATCTGGCGGCCCGGCAAACTGCAACTCGCCTTTACGCACAATCAGATCCTGCCCGTAAGCGTGGAAGCGGCCATCAGGAATATTGATCTGTCCGTTTAAGCCCAGACCGGTTTTATCCTGCACCAGTTTAAGATCGCCATTCAGCTTGGCTTTTAGACCAAAGGCTGACAGCCGCACATCGTTACCGACATGGATCACCAGGTTGCTGTTGATCGGAATGGCGGCGGTCTTCGGTTGAATCGGCTTGAGATCTTTATCCAGCATCACCTCATCCGAGGAGACGCCAGTGGCGCTTTCCGGCACTTCCTGCACCGTGATGCGCGCCCACGGAATATCCACTTTGCCATCAAGATTAAACGCGGCTGGCGTGGCTTCAAACACCAGGTCTGGCGAGACATCCATACGCACCATCGGTGGCACGGTGACACGAATACGGTTGCCCTGCGCGGTGATGCGCGCACGCCAGTTATCCAGCTGGCTCCAGTCGGCATTGCCGCCCAGATTGAGGTTGCCCTGCGTCGTCTGTAACAGGCCGTTAAGCGTCGAACTCATGCCATTGAACACCATGTTCAGATTGGCGGAGGTGAGTGTGACCGGCATAAAGCTGGCCTGCACGTTGACATCGCTCAACCCCAACTGGCCAAACACCTGCGGCTGTTGCAGTGTGCCGCCCAGACGCAAGTTGCTGTTGAGGTTGCCTTTAATCTTTTCACCCTGCATCAACGCCGGATTGAACATCGCCAGCGACAGATTGCTGATACCAATATTACCTGACAGCTGGCGACGGGTTTGCGGATCGGCAATCTGCACATTACCGCTCAGCTGGCCGTTGTTGACGATGTGAATCAGCCAATCGAGTTGGGCACGACCGTTGCGCATCGCGGCATTCAGGTTAAGCGTGTCAAAGGCGATCGGCAGCGTGTTGCCCTGCACGTCTTGTTCGACTTTCACGCCGTTACCTTTCAGCGAGACCGTACCGGTTGGCAGCGCGCCGTCGGCGGTCCAGTTCACACGCGCATCCCCACTGAACACACCGTTCAGTTTGGTGGCATCGGTGAGGAACGGTTTGATCATCGCCAGATCAAAGCGGTTCAGCACCACATGGGCGTGACCGCTGGCCCCGGCTTCAATCGGCTCGGGTACGCACAGCTGCGCGTTCGGGTTCTGCCAGCAGTGTGGCCCGATAGAGGCGGTCTGCTTAGTGTTGAGGTAATCAATCGCCATCGCACGCGTCAGACGCCATTCGCCCACCGGGGTATCAAAGTGGGTGTTGTTGAGATTGCCCTGCCAGCGTTCAGTTTTGCGATCAAAGCTGCCGTTGAGCGCCAACTGGCCGGAGACCGGCTCGCCCTGCACGTTCAGCTTGAGCTGATGCTGCTTCTCGTTGCCGTCCGCATTCAGCGTCAACAGATTGATCTTCAGCGCGTCCTGTTGCAGTTGCTCAACGCGCAGCTGCAGCTTACCGGCGATCTGATCGCTGGATTTCACATCTCCTTCCAGCGCCACACGACGAATCTGCAGTTGCTGCCAGCGCAAGCCGGTTGCAGTGAGATCGGCCAGCAGCTGCGGTGCCTGCAAGGTGCCGCGTGCTTTTACCGTGCCTTTCGCCACGCCGCCGAGTCCCGGCAGTGCGTTATCCAGGTGCGGTGCATCGATATTGGCATCCAGGTTGAGCGTGTCGCCCAGTTCACCTTTCACGTCCAGATGGTTGCGGCCCAGCGCGATATTAATGCCCGGGATTTTCCACTGGTTATAGCTGTTGCCGGTGAGTGAGCCATTGGCGCTGACGGCGTTCTGCTTCACGTTCCCTTTCAGCTCCAGCTGCGGCACGCTCAGCTGCCAGCTTCCGCCGTACAGGCTGCCACGCGTGGCGATTTTGCCGTCGAGTTTGGCAGGCCAGTCCGGGTACTGTTTGGCGGTGTTGATGCCGGATAGCGTCAGTTCGCTGCGCCAGCTGATGGCTTTGCTCCAGTCCACCAGCGCGGTTAAATCAACGTTACCCTGCAGTGCCGCCACGCGCAGCTTGTCCAGACTGAACTGCTGCACGTTGCCTTTGCCATCAAGCGCAATGGTCGCCGGCGGCACGGCTTCGCCTTTCACAGCGGTGCGCAGTGACATCACATAATCAGTGGCTTTGCCTTTGAACTGATAATCGAGGTTATCCGCCTGATACTGCACCGGGCCGGTAAGCGGCCAGCGCAACTCCGGGCTGGTGAGTTTCAGTGACAGTGGCAGACCCGCCACCGCCGGTTGCGCAGCGGCATCCAGCTGTGCGCGGACCGGGCCAGAGAGATTCAGCCCCAGCTTAAGCTCTTCACGCATCGCCCCGCTGAGGTTCATTTTGATCTTCTCGCCCTTGATCGGATCGAGATTCAGCGATCCATTCAGCGCGAAATTCACTGGCCAGTTATCCGCCAGCTGCGCATCACCGCTGGCATTCACCTGCCCTTGCGGTGAATCGATGTCAAAGGTTTCTAACTGAAGATGGCGGTCAGCGGTTTTGGCTTTCAGCAACAGACGGGTAATCGACACATCGCTATCGCCGGTCAGGCGCAGCTGTTCGCCGAGCAGCTCCTGAACGGTAATATCCAGCGGCAGCTGGAAGTCAGGCAGTTCGGGTAACAGCGGTTTGGCAAACATCTCTTGCAGCGTTTCACCCAAGGGTTTCTCATCCGGCTGCGGCTGTTGCACTTTCGGCTGCACCACTTGCTCATCAACCACTTTCGCCGCCTTCGGCAGCGCTATCAGCAGGCTTTGAATATGCGTTGGGGTTAACGTCAGCGCGCGACCCTGCCAGTTGAGGCCGGTGGTGAAGTCCAGCAGCGAGATGGATGTGTCATCCACTTTGACGTTGATGTTGTGCAGCCCGACCTTGCTGAGCGTTATCGGATACGGCGTGGTCAGGTTGGTGCTACCGCTCTCTTCCTGCGGCGGTGGTGCAGCGGCCGGGGCCATTTTCTTGCTGTCGACCACCACGCTGACATCCTGCAAGCCGATGTCATTCACGCACACCGACGAGTGCAGCAGGCAGTTCAGGTTGAGCGCCAAATGGAAGCGTCCAGCATCCACGCTGACGCCCGGCATCTCATACTTCACACCACTCAGCGTCAGATCGCGCCAGCCACCTTCGACTTTGTTGATCGATAAACCGGGCACCCAGCGATCGGCACCTTTCAGCACCAGATGCAATCCGGGTGTGGTGCCAATCAGAAATGCCACACTGCCAAACAGCACCACCAAAAAAATACCGAATCCAATCAGGACCTTTTTCCACAGCTTCATAGTTCAGGCCCCAGTCCTACATAGAATTGCAAACCATGTTCCTTGTCATCGCCAATCGGCCGTGCGATATCAAATTTGATTGGCCCGACCGGAGAAGCCCAGCGCACGCCAACACCAGCACCGGTTTTAAAATCACTCTGTTTGATGTCGTTTACCGCTTCACCGGAATCGACAAACACCGCGCCCCACCACTTGCCGGTCACGTTGTATTGATACTCCAGCGAGCCAGTGGCCATTTTGGAGGCACCGGTCAGCTTGCCGTCACTGTCGCGTGGCGAGACATCTTTGTATTTATAGCCGCGAATACTGCGGTCGCCCCCGGCGAAGAAGCGCAGATCCGGCGGAACTTTGTCGAAGTCGTTGGTCTCGATCCAGCCCAGGTTACCGCGTACCACAAAGCGATTTTTCTCGCCCAGCATACGGATCCAGACGTTTTGCGCCTGCAGGATCAGGAAGTCGACATCCGATCCCCAGGTGGTATCGGAGACATCGACGGAATAACGCTGCGAATCGCCCCAGGTCGGCATCAAGCCACCGCGTGAACGCGTGCGGCTCAAACTCACGCCCGGATAGAGCAGCATGGTGGTGTTGGTGACACTGCCTTGGGTGAAGTGATCAAGACTCCACTTCAGGTTAACCGCGCGCTGCCAGCCGGAGCTGCTGTCCCAGTTACGCGACACGCCCAGCGTGGTGGTATCGGCTTTGGTGTCGTTGAGATCGGTACGCTTCAAACCACCGGAGAAGGTGTAATACTGCTCCAACGGGCTTTTCAGCAAGGGCACTTTATAGCTGAGATCGAGCTGTTGTTCAGGTGCGGAAATATAGGAGCTGGCAGTGAGGCTATGACCGCTGCTGTTGATCCACGGCTTTTTCCACGTGCCTTTCAGGCGCGGGCCGACATCGGTGGAATAGCCGACACCGGCTTCGATGGTGTTTTCAACGCGTGGCGAAACGGCGGCATTCAGCGGCAGCACTTTGGTCTGACGACCTTTGTCGAATTCCGGGGCAACGACCACCGAGTTAAACCAGCCCGTGGCTGACAAGCGGCGGTTTAATTCCGCTAAATCGCGCGAGCTGTAAGGGTCGCCCTTTTTGAACGGCACAAGATTCCGCAGATAGGCTTCGTTGATTTGCGAGCCCTGGAAGCTGACATCGCCAAAACGGTAGCGCGGGCCACTGTCGTAATCGATATCCCAGAATGCTTCGCGTCTTTCGACCGAAACGCCAAGCTGGCTTTGCTTAAAGTCACCGTCGAAGTAACCATTACGCAGTGCCAGGCTGGAGAAGCCATTTTTAAATTTGTCGTATTCGCCGTGATTGAGCTGGGTGCCGATTTTCGGCGTGCCCTGCTTCACCCAGGCTTTATAGTCATCATCGTTTTTCGCCGCACCTTCGACCACGATGTGGCTGCCACCGATTTTCACCGGTTCGCCCGGCTTAACGTGGGCGATCAGCACCGGTCGACCGCCCTGCGGCGGCGCGGGACGTGATTCGAAATCGATTTCGGGTTCGTAATAACCGAGTGCCCGCAAGCCTTCTTTAATCGCCTGCGAGACACGCGCCTGGAAGCGCCCATCACTCGACACTTCGTCAGTTCCAATGGTGGACAAGCGCGCCCTGACGTTCTTCTGTAAATCCCCGGTTAGCCCCTCCAGCTGCAAGCGCACTTTCGCTGCCTCAACGGCAGGTGCAGCAAGCAACAGGCTGGCCAAACAATAAATATGCAATCGCGGCACGCTTACTCCTGTTAATAATGCCTGCCCCTTATTCCGCAGGGGCGTTATTTCTCATCGGAGGCTATCACCACCACTCGCTTACCCATCAGCATAGCCGCTCTTTTTGGCGGATGGCTGAGGAAAAATGGTCACTAAGCCAAATCATTTCCTATTGTCGGTAAATGGGGGGAGCGATACAACACCGAAGCCGCACTTCTGCGACTGAGGGGAGCGCACTCGGATTATTCCGACCTCCTTGTGCGCGCCTCTGGCGGCGGCATAAGCGCTGCTGCTATAATCAGCACCCAGCAGGCATGACCTGCTTTCCTTTCTGCCCCGACGTTAACGTTCCTTGTCGAAATGGCGCAGACATTTTTGGCACGGATAGCCCTGTATGACAGGCGAATACTGGATGTTCTCCTGCGCTGCCCAGGCCAAAAATGACAAGTGATTAACCCAACGGATCTTTTATGCTCGATAGCTTACTTGTCATTCTTTTACTGATTGTGATCAGTTCATTCTTTTCTCTTTCTGAGATCTCGCTGGCGGCTGCCCGTAAGATCAAACTTAAACTGCTGGCCGATGAAGGCAACATCAATGCGCAGCGCGTGCTGAAAATGCAGGAACAGCCTGGCATGTTCTTCACCGTGGTGCAGATTGGCCTCAATGCCGTGGCCATCCTCGGTGGTATTGTCGGCGATGCCGCGTTTTCCCCCGCCTTCAGCAGTTTATTTAGCCGCTTTATGGCCCCTGAACTGGCCGATCAGCTCAGCTTTATCTGTTCCTTTACCGTGGTCACCAGCCTGTTTATTTTGTTTGCCGATTTAACGCCGAAGCGTGTGGGGATGATCGCGCCGGAAGCGGTGGCGCTGCGCATCATCAACCCGATGCGCTTCTGCTTGCTGGTGATGCGTCCGCTGGTGTGGCTGTTTAACGGGCTGGCCAACGTGTTTTTCCGCATCTTCAAGCTGCCGATGGTGCGTAAAGACGACATCACCTCCGACGATATTTACGCGGTGGTGGAAGCCGGTGCTCTGGCTGGGGTGCTGCGTAAACAGGAACACGAACTGATCGAAAACGTCTTTGAGCTGGAATCGCGTACCGTGCCGTCTTCGATGACGTCACGCGAGAACGTGGTGTGGTTTGATCTGCACGAAGATGAAAACAGCCTCAAAACCAAAATCGCCCAGCATCCGCACTCAAAATTTCTGGTATGTGATGGCGACATCGATCATATCGTCGGTTATGTCGATTCCAAAGAGCTGCTGCTGCGCGTGCTGGGCAATCAGAGCCTGACCCTGAGCAGCGGCGTGCAGATTCGCTCTGCGCTGATTGTGCCGGACACATTAACGCTCTCTGAAGCGCTGGAAAGCTTTAAAACTGCTGGCGAAGACTTCGCGGTAATCATGAACGAATACGCGCTGGTGGTGGGGATCATTACCCTCAACGACGTGATGACCACGCTGATGGGTGATTTGGTCGGCCAGGGTCAGGAAGAGCAGATTGTGGCACGTGATGAGAACTCATGGCTGGTTGAAGGCGGCACACCGATTGATGACGTGATGCGCGTGCTGGATATCGATGATTTCCCACAGTCCGGCAACTATGAAACCATTGGTGGTTTTATGATGTACATGCTGCGCAAAATCCCGAAACGCACCGATTTCGTCAAGTTCTCAGGTTACAAGTTTGAAGTGGTAGATATCGACAGTTATCGCATCGATCAGCTGCTGGTGACGCGTATTGACGATCGTCCACCGGTGCTGAGTGTGACGAAGAGCGCCACTGATGAGCTGGAGTCGCCGTAGTACCGGGCGGCAGAAAAAACAAGGCGCGATTTCTCGCGCCGCTACTGAGGGCGCCTGATTGCATGACGCCCTTTCTTTTTTACTTCTTAGTTGTACTCGGCTTGCAAACGCAGGACCTGGCGGTTGATCTCGGACATCACGCTAAGGTGCTGTTTATCTTTGACGCGGGGCAACATCACTTTGCCTTTATCGAACTCAAACGCGCCAACATCCTTGATATACAACCTTCCTTTAAAAAGCGTTTTTACGTATTTCGCAATTTGCAGCGGATTATAGCGCTGGAAGATTTTCATACTGTCTAACTCCTGAACAGATGTACTACGCTTCGTCGTTGCCAAATCCGGTACGAACCCATGAAGCGCAAATGAGGCATAACTATAGAACACCAATCGTTACGTATGTTCCTAAAAGGTGAATTTTTTACTGAATTGACACATTATTACAGAACACTCTGTTATGCCGTTCACAAAACCCAGTATAAACCTTCACTCATTAAGGAATTGTGGCGTGGGTTGCAAAGCTGTTAACTCATCGCGACAGGCGCATCATCCACACCTAATATTGCAAAAACATGAATAACTGGTCGGATCACTAAGGAGTATCACCATGCGTTTGGCACACTCTGTGTTAGCCCTGGCACTGCTGGTTCCCAGCCTTGTCTCAGCCCATGCTTTTAAGATCGGCGATCGTGTTCCGCCAGTGGGCGTGAGCGACAGAGGCGAACTGCTTTATCAACAAGATAAGTTTAGCTACCAACCGTGGAATAGCGCGCAGCTGAGTGGAAAAGTGCGTGTCACCTTACATATTGCCGGGCGTTCTTCGGCCAAAGAACAGAATGCCGCGCTGATTGAGGCGATCAAAGCGGCGAAATTCCCGCATGACCGTTACCAGACTACCACCATTGTGAACACCGACGATGCGATTCCCGGCACGGGGATGTTTGTGCGCAGCAGTATTGAGAGCAACAAGCAGCAATATCCGTGGTCGCAATTTATCGTCGACAGCAACGGCAACGTGCGTAAGGTCTGGCAGTTGGAGAAAGGGGGTTCGGCAATTGTGGTACTGGATAAGACCGGGCATGTGCGATATGCCAAAGAGGGTGCACTTACGCAGGATGAAGTGCAGCAGGCGATGAAACTCATCCGTGAGCTGTTGCAGTAAAAACGGAGGTCGCCATTAATGGCGACCCTGTGTTGCCCGGCTTGTGTTCTATATTCATCCCGGAATGAATAGCGAAAACACAGGCTTCTTTCGCAAAGTGCGCGTCAGGAACTAAAACAGCGAGACGCGGAAACCCGGATTCAGGAAGGATTCGCGTGGTGTGTAGTCGAGAGTTTTACCCTGCCAGTCATGCACGTGGGCTCCCGCCGCAATCGCCACCGCGTGACCTGCTCCGGTATCCCAAATGTTGGTTGGCCCAAAACGCGGATAGAGCTGCGCTTTACCTTCCGCCACCAGACAGAATTTCAGTGAAGAGCCAATTGCCGTGGTTTGATGTTCGCCTAACTGCGTCAGATACTCTTTCAGCTCTTCATCTTTATCTGCATGCGAACGGCTGACAACCACCAGCAGTGGACGCGCCTCGCGCACCTGAATCTGCGTTTTATGGCCGCCCTCTTCTTTCCAGGCTTTGCCATCAGCGGCCGAATACATCACACCCAACGCGGGCGCATAGACCACACCTAACACCGGTTTGCCGTTTTCAATCAGGGCAATATTGACGGTGAATTCACCGTTGCGCTTGATGAACTCTTTGGTGCCATCCAGCGGATCCACCAGCCAATATTTTTTCCAGTTCTGACGCACCGCCCAGCTCGGCGGATCTTCCTCTGATAACACCGGCACTTCTGGGGAGAGCGCGGCCAACCCTTCCACGATGACTTTGTGCGCCGCGAGATCGGCAGCCGTGACCGGCGAATCATCTGACTTGCGCGTCACATCCATAGGCTGCTCACCCGCATAGACATGCATAATCGCATCGCCTGCTTCACGCGCCAATTGGCTAATTTTATCTAACATTCTTCACCTCTTTTCCGCTGATTCTGCCTGTCAGACATCAACAGCTCACCTCTACACATTTTAGCAGTTGTGTTCCCATGCTTTGCGGCTGAACTGTCTGAAACGGCAATCTATATGATTATCAATACCATAGTTCAAGGTTGGCGGCTATGGCGTGATACTGAATCCCTTTTTAGCGGACAGCGAAGCCTGCTGATGTGTGAAAGTCTGAGACACATCACAAATTGAAATGATAATTCGTCATTGTTTTACATTATTTTGAGAGGCCCATTAGATCAGACAAGGAGCAAATCATGTTCAAAGCGAGCATGTCGTTACTGGCGCTGTGTGTGACGGCGGCCACGGTGCAAGCCGCTACAGTGGATCTGCGCATTCTGGAAACCACCGATCTACACAGTAATATGATGGATTTCGATTACTACAAAGACACACCAACTGAGAAATTTGGCCTGGTGCGCACCGCCACGCTGATTCAACAGGCACGCGCAGAAGCAAAAAACAGTGTGCTGGTCGATAACGGCGACATCATTCAGGGCAGCCCGCTGGGCGATTACATGGCCGCTAAGGGGCTGAAAAAAGGCGATGTGCATCCGGTATATAAAGCGATGAACACGCTGGATTACGCAGTAGGCAACTTAGGCAATCACGAATTCAATTACGGCTTACCCTATCTGCAGAAAGCGATTGCCGGGGCACGCTTTCCCTATGTGAATGCCAACATTATCGATGAAAAAAGCGGAAAACCGCTGTTAACCCCCTATCTCATCAAAGAAACCACCGTTACCGACCGCAGCGGTAACCCGCATCGCTTAAAAATTGGCTACATCGGCTTCGTTCCACCACAGATTATGGTGTGGGATCGCAACAATCTGCAGGGCAAAGTGCGCGTTGATGACATCACGGAAACAGCGAAGCGCTATGTGCCGGAAATGCGCGCAAAAGGTGCTGAAATAATCATCGCCATTCCGCACTCAGGTTTAAGCAGTGAGCCTTATCACGCCATGGCAGAGAATTCCGTCTACTACCTCAGCCAGGTGCCAGGGATTAACGCCATTATGTTTGGTCACGCGCATGCGGTGTTCCCCAGCAAAGAGTTCGCAGCCATTAAAGGCGCTGACATTGCTCAAGGCACGCTGAACGGTGTTCCGGCAGTGATGCCCGGCATGTGGGGCGATCATCTCGGCGTGGTCGATTTGGTGCTGAATAACGAAGGCGGCAAGTGGCAGGTCATGCAGGGCAAGGCTGAAGCGCGGCCCATTTACGATCCGGTTGCTAAAAAATCACTGGCCGCAGAAGACAGCGGTCTGGTGAAAGTGCTGGAGCAGGATCACCGTGCCACGCGTGAGTTTGTTGCTAAGCCTATCGGTAAATCCGCCGATGTAATGTACAGCTATCTGTCGCTGGTGCAGGACGATCCCACTGTGCAGATCGTGAATAATGCCCAGCGCGCCTATGTTGAGCACTTTATTCAGGGCGATCCCGATCTCGGCCGCTTGCCAGTGCTTTCGGCTGCCGCACCGTTTAAAGCCGGTGGGCGTAAAAACGATCCCGCCAGCTATACCGAAGTAGAGAAAGGTGAACTGACCTTCCGCAATGCCGCCGACCTGTATCTTTATCCGAATACCCTGGTGGTGATGAAAGTCACCGGTGCACAGGTGAGAGAGTGGCTGGAATGCTCAGCCGCGCAGTTTAATCAGATCGATCCGCACAGCAGTAAACCGCAGGCACTGATTAACTGGGATTTCCGCACCTACAACTTCGACGTGATTGATGGCGTCGATTACCAAATCGATGTGACGCAGCCTGCACGCTATGACGGCGAATGTACGTTGATTAACAAAGACGCTTCACGCATTAAGGATCTGATATGGCAGGGTAAGCCCATCGACCCTAATGCGGTATTCCTCGTCGCCACTAACAACTATCGTGCTTACGGCGGGAAGTTTGCCGGCACCGGCGATAAATACGTGGCGTTTGCTTCACCAGATGAGAACCGTTCAGTGGTCGCGGCTTATATCAGCAGCGAAACCAAAGTACACGGCGAAGTGAAACCGCAGGCCGATCATAACTGGCGTTTAGCGCCGATTCACAGTGATACGCCGCTGGATATTCGCTTTGAAACCGCACCGGGCGAGAAAGCCACGCAGTTTATTGAGAAGTACGCTGATTATCCGATGAAAGCCGTGGGCAGTGACGAGATCGGTTTTGCGATTTGGCAGGTAGATTTGCAGAAGCAGTAAGATTGGCAAAAAAATGGCCAGTCATTCACGACTGGCCATCCACTACGAAAAATTCAGATTACAGAATTTCCAGCAGCTCGACTTCGAATACCAGGGTGCTGAATGGCGGGATGGATGCGCCAGCACCGCGTTCGCCGTAGGCAAGGTTTTGTGGAATCACTAATTCCCACTTAGAACCCACTGGCATCAGGGTCAGCGCTTCAATCCAGCCCGCGATCACGCCGCTTACCGGGAATTCAGCCGGTTCGCCACGTGCCACTGAGCTATCAAATACCGTACCGTCGATCAGTTTGCCTGTGTAGTGTACACGGACACGATCCTGACGTGATGGAATCGGGCCATCACCTTGAGCGATTACGCTGAACTGCAGACCAGATTCCGTGCTGCTCACGCCTTCACGCTGCGCATTCTGCTCCAGGAATTTATGGCCTTCAGCCGCCATGGCTTCCACACGCTCACGGCGCACGCCTTCTGCACGTTCGTGCACTTCACGCAGCGCGCGATGTACCACGTCAACAGGCACAGCCGGTGAGTTCCCTTCCAGCGCGTCGCGCAGACCCGCGAGCAGTGCTTCTGGCTGCAGGCCCTGCAGTCCAGATTCCTGCAGCTGCTGGCCGACCTGTAAACCGATACCGTAACTTGCTTGTGATTCGACGCTGTCGAATGAAGGGGTGGTCATCTTGATTCCTTAATCCCGGAGAAAATAGAAACGGCAGCATAACAGCGCAGGCGGCTGGCGTAAAATCTGCAGCGCCGCAGATGACATTTACCAGGGAAAGAGAAACAATACGCAGGTCAAATTTTTCAATGCTGGCAGGCACTTCGCGCCCGCATTGCCCATACTATAGCTGTGGCAACGTTTTCGTCGTACAGCGCTAAGAAAGAGAGAATACATGGGCCAGATCGCCCCACGACGCCGCAGGACGCGCGCACCGCGTGCTTTTACTTTATCGAGGTTGCAACGTTGGCTGCCGCAATTTTCGCGCAAGGCCGCCAGCGAGGAGGATTCACGAATGGCTTCTGATACCCCTTCCCGCGTTCCCGCCGTGCTGCTGCGCGTCTGGCATCTGCTGGATGATGTGCGCTGGATGAACCCGCTACCGGCCTTCCATCGCCGTGGCATTGTGATTGCCTTACTGGTTCTGCTATTAGCGTTTCTCTGGCCGAGCAGTACGCCGCAATATCCGATTGAGCGCCCGGCAGATAACAGCAGCAAAGAGGTGCCGTTACAGGCAGAGATTTACGATAACAAGCAGCCGCAGAACACCCAACCGAAAACCGATTCTCAGGGCGAATGGCATAACTACACGGTGGCATCAGGTCAGACGCTGGCACAGTTGTTCCGCGACAATAATCTGCCGGTGAATGATGTGTTCGCGATGGCACGCGTCGAGGGTGACGATCAGCCGCTTAGCGCATTGAAGAATGGCCAGCAGGTGAAGGTTCGTCAGAACGCGCAAGGCGTGGTGACAGGATTAACGGTGGATGGCAGCAACGGCCCGGTGTTATTTACTCGCCAGCCCGACGGCAGCTTTATCCGCGCTCAGTAAATCGCAGATACAAAAACGCCGGCACATGGCCGGCGTTTTCGCGTTACCGAGTAAAAAATTACTCAGCCACTACATTCACAACCAGTTTAGCGAACACTTCGCTATGAACCTGGAAGTCAACTTCGTGCTCACCGGTAGAACGCAGAACGCCGTTTGGCAGACGCACTTCGCTCTTAGCCACTTCAACGCCAGCTGCAGTTACTGCATCAGCGATGTCGCGGGTACCGATTGAACCGAACAGTTTACCTTCGTCGCCTGATTTAGACGCGATGGTAACGGTGCCCAGTGCGTTGATTTTCTCTGCACGTGCGTTAGCAGCAGCCAGAACGTCAGCCAGTTTGGCTTCCAGTTCAGCGCGACGCGCTTCGAAGAACTCAACGTTTTTCTTGGTAGCAGGAACAGCTTTGCCCTGTGGAACCAGGAAGTTACGAGCGTAGCCCGCTTTAACGTTAACCTGATCACCCAGGCTGCCCAGGTTTGCTACTTTATCAAGCAGAATAACTTGCATTACCTTATCCTCTTAAAGTCGTTAATGGACAACTACCAATTACTGATGACGATCAGTGTATGGCAGCAGGGACAGGTAGCGAGCGCGCTTGATGCAACGAGCGAGCTGACGCTGGTATTTTGCACGAGTACCGGTGATACGGCTCGGGACAATTTTACCGCTTTCGGTAATGTAGTTTTTCAGTGTAGCGATGTCTTTGTAATCAATCTCTACAACGCCTTCCGCGGTGAAACGGCAGAATTTGCGACGACGGAAATAACGTGCCATTTGGCTAGTCTCCAGAATCTATCAATTCAATCTGCTCGGCATGTAACACCATTCTGCTCTGACCATTGCGTGCCTGATGGCAGCTAATGAAACCTTCGAGAACGAGTTGCGTACCGACCGTTATATGTTGAGTAATCACCTGATGGGTGCTGCCGCTGATAATCACCGGCATCTGACACCAGGCTTGCCGGTGAAAACCGGCTTCCTCCTGCACAGAACGGTGCTCAAGCACGAACTGGCAGTGAGGAATCCCTGACGGACTGACTTTTCGAACTGGCGTCTTGCACACAGTGCCTGACAGGCGCAGTCGATTTGCCGTCATGTCGGATTACTCTTCAGAATCCCCAGCATCTGAGTCATCTGATGATTCGTTAGCGAAGTCTTCGCGACGATCACGACGCTCATCTTTCGCTTTAACCATCGGAGATGCTTCAGTTACCGCGTGCTTAACGCGCATAACCATGCTGCGGATAACGGCGTCGTTGAAGCGGAAGTTAGTTTCCAGCTCGTCAATCACTTCCTGCGGTGCTTCTACGTTCAGCAGAACATAGTGAGCTTTGTGCAGTTTGTTGATTGGGTAAGCCAGCTGACGGCGGCCCCAGTCTTCCAGACGGTGAATCGTGCCCTGTGCACCGGTGATAGCACCAGTGTAACGCTCGATCATACCTGGAACCTGTTCGCTCTGGTCAGGATGGACCATAAATACGATTTCGTAATGACGCATCGATAGCTCCTTACGGATTATTCAGCCTCCTGTCGGGGTCAGCTGCGGCCCATGGAAGCAAGGAACGTTATAGGTTGTGAATCATTTAAATGAAACACACCTCTGAATGCAGCTGAAAAATTGACGCGTAATCATACTGGCGTCCCCCTGGAAACTCAAGCGCACAATTCATCAAATCGCGTGGGTCGTGCCAGTTAAGCGCACCTTTTGTGCTAAGGATTAAGATTCAGCGGGTTAGCGAGGGTTTATTCAAAATTGCTGATGGAGGCGTTCAACAGGGCGATCTGGCATCAATGTGGCGAAGAACTAAACTATTTACAGGCGCAACGGTTTGGCTTATTCGCGGCGTCTGAGAGTGTAATCCCTGGAGTGAGGAGTCGAATATGAAAACCATCATTTTCGCCACTTTACTGGGTCTCTTCCTGTCTCCACCCGCTTTCGCCAGCTCCGCTGACTACGCGCAGCAGATGAGAAGTAACAGCAGCAATGCGGCTTCAGGCTATGTCTATGTCAACCGGCTGGATGCGCCTGGCAGTAACCCAGTCAGTGCGAATACCAGTGCAGCAGATCGTCTGTCTTCACAACTGTAAATCGGATGACGTAACGGGCTGGCTCACTTTGCCAGCCCGAGTTGTTTCTACAGCTGATGTTTGAAAAAACTCACCAGTGCAGTCAGGGCTGAAGGCGTGATTTTGTGGCCGATGTGCTTTTCCGACAGGTAGGTCATTTTTTCGTTCAACGCGGCTTCACGCAGCGCTTTCTCCAGCCGGACGGTTTCAGCGAACGGCACCACCTCATCGGCTTCACCGTGCCATAACAGCAGCGGGCGATTGGCCAGCTTATCCAGTTGCTGGCTGGGATCGTAAGGTGCCAGCGGCGCGAGGCGAGCAGCGAAGGCCTCTTTCTGTTCTGGCGTGCGCGCCACCAGCGGTGGGAACAGCGTGTGGCTGAGCTGCATAAAGTAACCGGAGCCCATCATACAAGCGACGCTATGAATCTGCGGATAGCGCACCATCGCGCCCAACGCCGTCATGCCGCCCATCGAAGCACCAGCCACTGCAAAGCGCTCATCGGCAATCAAATCTTTCTCACGCAGCGCCGCTTCTAACTGTGGTACTTCGTCGATGTTCTGTTTGAGGATCTCCCAAAAGTGCGTCATACGCGCTTCAGTATCCCCGTTGTAGCGCGCGCCGTGCATGTCGGCATCCGGCATCACGACGCGGAACCCAGCCTGCGCCAGCGCCACCGCGAAGTAGCTGTACACTTCTTTGGATGAGGTAAAGCCGTGATAAAACAGGATGGTGGGTAACCGTGCCTGCCGCTGTCCTGCGGGAGCCGCATGGATACACTCAATACCTGCCAGGTTTTCCGTTGCCAACTCAATCATACCGCCTCCGTTGAGAATGATTATCACCCGTCACAGTGTAAGCGCTGAGCGACAAAACGCGAGCGACTTCACATTTAATCAGAATAATTTCTGTACTAAACCTTTTGCCGCATTTGCCGTTGATCTTGTACCCCTCCAATAGTCTTGAAATAGGTACTTTATGAAGCGTCTCTCTCTCAGCGCCATGGGTCTCGGCATTAAACTGTCTGTATTGACGTCTTTAAGCGTGGCGATTGTGCTGTTTACCCTGACCCTAACACTGAGTCATAACGCGGCCCGTCAACTGGAGCAGCTGGCGACTGACGATATGCAAAATCAGGTGCTGGGCATTAATGAAATGGCCACCATGTTTAACGCCACGTTGTCTGAAGAAGTGGCGAACTACACCAAACTTTTCCAGAGCTTCCTGCCCAAGCGCTTTAGTCGTGATGAGAACGATCGCATTCAGGTCGGCGAATTCAGCACGCCTACGCTGCGCGCCGGGCTGAAAACCCTCAACCTCGATCAAATCGCGGTGGATGATTTTCTCGATCGCACCGGTGCGGTGTCGACCATCTTTGTGCGTGACGGTGAAGACTATGTCCGTATTGCTACCTCGCTGAAAAAACAGGACGGTAACCGCGCCATCGGCACCAAACTGGATCGCAGCAGCGCGGCATGGCGCAACGTCAATCAGGGCGAAGTTTATCGCGGACTGGCCACGCTGTTTGGCCATCGTTATATCACCCAGTATCAGCCGGTGCAGGATGAGAGCGGCGCGGTGATCGCTATTCTGTTCGTTGGCGTACAGATCGATACTCAATACGCCCTGATGCGCGACAAAGTGCTGGCGCGCCATCTCGGCGACAGTGGCAACTTCTTTGTGTTGAACGGTGCCACCGGCAGCACGCAGGGACAGTATCTGTTTGATCGTCAATCAGAAGGCAAATTGCCGCGTTGGGATCAGACCGTCCAGCAGCAACTGTTAACCCAGCCAAAAGGGTTAATGAGTATTGAGCTCGATGGCGAGACTAAGTTATTGGCGTGGCAGCAACTGCCGGGCTGGAACTGGATTATTGCCGGAGAAGTGAGTCGTGCCAGCCTGCTGGCCCCGATAACCCAGAGCCGTAACCTGTTTATCGTCATTGGGCTTGCCCTGGTCATCGCTTTTGCCGTGGGCTTTATCTGGTACAGCCGACGCGCTATTACGCGCCCGTTGCAGCAGGTGATTCATCTGGCAGAGCAGTATGCGGCCGGTAATTTGCAGGCGCATCTGGATTCCACCCGCCGTGACGAAATCGGTCAACTGGTCGCGGCCATAAACGGTATCGGCGATGGGCTGGAAAAAGTGGTGAGTCAGGTTCGCTATGCGGCACGCGATATCAGTCGTGGCACTGACACTATCGCCGCCAGCAGCTCCAGCATTAGCGAACAGATCAATCGTCAGGCGAGTAGCGTGGAAGAGACCTCTGCCAGCATGGAGCAGTTTGGCGCGACGGTGGCGCAAACCGCGGCCAACGTCCGCCAGGCGATGGCGCTGGTCGGTGAAGCGGCCAGCACCGTCAATCATGGCGGCAGTACGGTGGCACGCTCGGTCGAAACTATGGCGGAGATCCGCGTGGCTTCACAGAGCATTGCTGATATCACCCATGTGATTGAATCGATCGCTTTCCAAACCAATATTCTGGCACTTAACGCGGCGGTGGAAGCGGCGCGTGCCGGTGAGCACGGCAAAGGCTTTGCCGTGGTGGCAGCGGAAGTCCGTGCGCTGGCGCAGCGCAGTGCCAATGCGGCTAAAGAGATCGATAACTTGATCGCCACTTCCATCGATAAAGTGGCGGCTGGGCATACGCTGTCGGAGCAAACGCGTGATGCGATGCAGCATATCGTCAGCCATATTGAGCAGGTGAAAACGCTGATGGGCGAGATCAATATCGCCGCACAAGAGCAGGCAGCGGGCATTGGTCAGGTTAATCTGGCGATGAATCATATTGGCCAGGCGACGCACCAAAGCAGCGATATGATCACCCAATCGGAAACCACCGCGCAGACGCTAAGCCAGCAAGGTCATCATTTGACGCAGCTGGTGAGTGTTTTTCATCTTAAAGACTGATGTGAAGAAGGAATATGGCCTAAACTGGAGCCATCTTCCTTTCCAGGAGCGTGTTATGCGTCGCTTTTTACTGGTGCTGAGCCTATTACTAACCGGATGTGCTGCGTTTAAAACCACGCCGGAAGCCCCACCGCCGCCCACCAGCCACGCGCAGGAAATCAGCCGCGCGCAAAGCTATGGCTTGCGCAAGCTGGGCAATATTACGGTCTCTACCCGTGGTTCACCGGATGATGCCGAGCGCGCACTGGCCGCACGCGCGAATCAGGCGGGCGCGGTTTACTACCAAATCCTGATGCTGGATGAAACCACGCTGCCCGGTTTTTGGTACGGTACTGCGATTCTCTATGGTGCGCCTTCAACCAGCGCTGGCGCGCAACAGTAAGCGCGTGCAGAGGTCGTCACTCAACGAACGCCGCCCCCGCATATCCAGGTGTTGATCGCACCAGCCATCAGCCAACGGCGGTTCTGCCACTTTTAACAGAATCGCCGCGCTCGCCAGTTGTAACAGTTCCTGCGTCACCTCACGTGCCATACCTTCCCGCACATGGTTGAGCTGCAGCCTTAACTGGCGCCAGCGACGATCAAAGTGGCGATTGCTACCTTTTACCGCTTCAAATTCATCGTTGAGCATGGTCATGACGTCCGCCTGGCGACCCAGCACGCGCAGCACGTCGAGGCACATCACGTTGCCAGAACCCTCCCAGATGCTATTAACCGGCATCTCACGGTACAGACGCGGCAGTTCACTCTCTTCGCAATAGCCGATGCCGCCCAGCACTTCCATCGATTCTGCCACAAACGGCATGCCCGCTTTGCAGATGCCAAACTTGGCGGCGGGGGTGAACAGTCGCGCATATAAACGTTCGTGCTCGCTGGCGGGGGTGGACCATGCACGCGCTAATCGCATTAGCAGCGCGGTTTGCCCCTCTAACTGCAATGCCTGCTGCGCCAGCACGGTGCGCATTAATGGCTGATCGCTAAGGTTTTTGCCCATCACCTGACGCTGCTGCGCGTGATGCAGGGCAATCGATAAGGCGCGGCGCATTAAGCCATGGCTGCCCAATGCGCAATCAAAGCGTGTCATGCCGCCCATTTTCAGGATCAGCCGCACGCCATCGCCCTCTTCGCCCATCAGCCAGCCAATCGCATCCTGAAATTCCACCTCGGCGCTGGCGTTGGAGCGGTTGCCTAGCTTGTCCTTCAGGCGCTCGATGCGAATGGCGTTGCGCGTGCCATCAGGCAGCAGACGCGGCAGAAAGAAACAGCTCAGCCCTTGCGAAGTCTGCGCCAGAATGAGATGCGCATCGCTTTGCGGCACAGAGAAAAACCATTTGTGACCGGTGATGCGATAAGGCTCGCCTGTGCCGTGCACACCAATCGGTTCCGCGCGCGTGCTGTTGCTGAGCACATCGGTTCCGCCCTGCTTCTCGGTCATGCCCATGCCAATCAACAGGCCGCGCTTTTTGTTGCCCGGCAGGTGATGCGCATCGTAGCGATCGCTCAGCAGCGCCTCGCGCCAATCCGCGTAGGCCTCCGGCAGATGATTTTGCAGTAGCGGAATGGCGGCGTGGGTCATGGTCACAGGGCAGAGTGAACCCGCTTCGACCTGAGCATGCAGAATAAAGCGCGCGGCACGCGCTACCATCGCATTAGGCTGAACATCGGGCTGCCAGCTGAGGTTGTGCAAGCGGCTGGCGCATAGTCCCTGCATTAGCAGATGCCAGGCCGGGTGAAAGCGCACTTCGTCCAGCCGTTCACCGCGTGCGTCATAGCGCTGCAGCTCAGGCGGTTGGGTATTCGCCAGCCGACCTAATTCCAGCGATTCCGCGCTGCCGAGTTGCAGTCCGACAGAGGCCAGCCATTCGCGGTCCCAGCCAGCACCCTCACGTGCCACTGCCTCGCACAAAGCGATATCGCGGGTGAATAAATTGCTGTTACTGAGAGGATGGGGCTGATTGAAAACGCTGTGGGTTGTCCAGGTCATAATGTGGCATCTCCCTCATAAAACGCATGGTTCAAGTATGAGGGGGATGTGCAGTTATGCCTGGCTCAGAAACACTTTTGCGGTGGGGATCACGCCAAACGCTGGCGTACCGCTTCGAACAGGCAGACGCCGGTGGCGACAGAGACGTTCAGTGAAGAGACGCTGCCCGCCATTGGGATGCTGATCAGCTCATCGCAGTGTTCACGGGTCAGACGACGCATGCCTTCGCCTTCCGCACCCATCACCAACGCCATCGGGCCAGTCATTTTGCTCTGGTACACGGTGTGATCGGCTTCACCTGCGGTGCCAACCACCCAGATGTTGTACTCCTGCAGTAAACGCAGGGTACGTGCCAGGTTGGTGACGCGAATCAATGGCACGTTCTCTGCTGCACCACTGGCGACTTTTTTCGCCGTGGCATTCAGCGGGGCGGCACGATCTTTCGGCACGATGACGGCATGCACGCCCGCCGCATCGGCGCTACGCAGGCAGGCACCGAGGTTATGCGGATCGGTAACGCCATCCAGTACCAGTAGAAACGGTTTTTCCAGGCTTTGCAGCAGATCCGGCAGATCGCCTTCCTGATAGTTTTTACCCTGCTTGACGCGTGCCACGATACCTTGATGCACACCGCCTTCCACCTGGCTGTCGAGCCATTGGCGGTTAGCCACCTGAACCACAATTCCCTGAGCTTCCAGTGCGGCAATCAGCGGCTGCAGGCGACGATCGTCACGGCCTTTGAGAATAAAGACTTCCTGGAAACGCTGAGGATCACGTTCCAGCAGCGCCTGCACGGCATGAATACCAAAAATTATTTCACTCATTTGTTTGCTCAAGGTTGGATGTATCGATTTGAAAATTTGAGTATTAATTTCGGTGCACATAACTGCGCACCCTACAAAACGTGCTGATTTAACGTACGCTCGTCGTCACAACACGCTGAACTAACTTAAAGTCGCCATCACTACGCACTTATCCATGATCTGTCGAGCGGGCGCCATCAAAGCACGCTAGCCTAACTTTGGGGCGCCGTTTAAGGCGACCCCACCTTCAAAGTGCGATCAGGTCTTCAGGCTTCGCGAGCCAACCCTCAAGCTTCGTTAGGTTTCTTCTTCGACCCGCGCTTGGCCTTGGTGGCGGCGGCGATTTTACGGGTTTTCTCAGAGACTTTTTTGCCTTTTTTCTCAGTTTTAGCCGATTTTTCAGCAGGCGCATGCTGCTTCTTCTCGCTGCGGAACGCTGAATCTGGCTCGAAGGTGCCCTTTTTACCCGCATCACGACGACGTCTTGCCGGCGGCTTGCCGCCGCGCTTCTCACGTTCGCGCTCGGTTTTACCCTCGCCGCGCGGTACGCGCTTGCTGGAGATGAGCGCAAAGTCGATTTTGCGCTCATCCATGTGCACCGCTTCCACACGCACTTCCACCGTATCGCCTAAACGATAAGTACGGCCACCAGATTCGCCAATC
This sequence comes from Pantoea sp. Seng, assembly GCF_009829935.1. Lineage (NCBI taxonomy): Bacteria > Pseudomonadati > Pseudomonadota > Gammaproteobacteria > Enterobacterales > Erwiniaceae > Pantoea > Pantoea sp. Seng. The sequence goes on from NZ_SZZV01000023.1 coordinate 28,685, forward strand.
AGACGCTGACCAATTGGATCGAAACGGTAGTAATCGTTATCCAGTGAAGAGACGTGCACCAAACCATCGATAAACAGATCGTTGAGACGCACGAAGAAGCCAAATCCGGTCACGCTGGAGATCACGCCGCTAAACACGTTGCCAACCTGATCCTGCATAAAGTCACATTTCAGCCAGTCCGCGACATCACGCGTGGCTTCATCAGCACGGCGTTCGGTCATCGAACAGTGCTGGCCGAGCTGCAACATCTGCTGCATATCGTAGTGATAACCGCCGTTTGGCGTAGTGTTGCCTTTCAGCGTGCCCTGCTCTTTCGCCAGCAGGTATTTAATCGCACGGTGCAGCAGCAGATCAGGATAACGACGAATTGGCGAAGTGAAGTGTGCATAGGACTGCAACGCCAGGCCAAAGTGACCACGGTTTTCAGGATCGTACACCGCTTGCTTCATTGAGCGCAGCAGCATGGTTTGCAGCATCTCTGCATCCGGGCGATCGGCCACTTGCTTGAGCAATTCGGCATAGTCGACAGGCTGCGGTTTCGCGCCTCCTGGCAGGCTCAAGCCCAGCTCGTTCAATACGGTGCGGAAGCTTTTGATGCTATCTTCGGTTGGACGATCGTGATCGCGGAACAGTGACGGTTCCTGATGCTTCTCAACATAACGCGCCGAGGCGATGTTGGCGAGAATCATGCACTCTTCGATCAGCTTGTGCGCATCGTTACGCACGGTACGTTCAACGCGATCAATACGACGCTCCGCATTGAAGATAAATTTGGCCTCTTCCGTTTCGAAGGAGATGCCGCCACGCTGCTCACGTGCGGTTTCCAGCTCCTGATACATGTGATGCAGCTCTTCAAGGTGTTTCACCTGCGCGGCATACTGCTCACGCAGCTCGGTATCGCCCTGCAGAATGTTCCACACCTTGGTGTAGGTCAGACGCGCGTGGGAGTTCATCACCGCCTCGTAGTGCTTATAGCCGGTGAGCTTGCCGCTGGAAGAGATGGTCATCTCGCACACCATGCACAGACGATCCACCTGCGGGTTCAGCGAGCACAAACCGTTGGAGAGGATCTCCGGCAGCATCGGCACCACTTGTGACGGGAAGTAAACCGACGTGCCGCGCTGATGCGCTTCGTCATCTAACGCCGTGCCTGGACGCACGTAATAGCTGACATCCGCAATCGCCACCCACAGACGCCAGCCACCACCGCGTTTTTTCTCGCAGTAAACGGCATCATCGAAGTCACGCGCATCTTCACCATCGATGGTGACGAGCGGTAACTCACGCAGATCGACGCGGCCTTTCTTAGCCGCTTCAGGCACCTGTTCTTGCAGTTTCGAAATCTCTTTCTCAACTTCTTCTGGCCAGGTATGTGGGATCTCGTGGGTGCGCAGCGCCATATCGACCGCAAGACCGGTGCCCATGTTATCGCCGAGAATCTCGGTGACCTTACCAATGGCTTTGGTGCGACGGGTTGAGCGCTGGACGATCTCTACAACCACTACCGAGCCCATGCGCGCGCCCTGGGTTTCTTCCTGCGGAATCAGGATGTCGAAGCTCAGGCGGCTGTCATCCGGCACCACAAAACCGGTGCCGGCATCGGTAAAGTAACGGCCAACGATCTGGCTGTTACGGGGTTCCAGCACGCGCACCACGCGTGCCTCGCGACGACCTTTTCGATCCGCGCTGCCTGGCTGTGCCAGAATCACATCACCGTGCAGGCAAAATTTCATCTGCTCAGCAGAGAGATAGAAATCATCTTTCTGGCCTTCGACGCGCAGGAAGCCATAGCCATCACGATGGCCAATCACTTTGCCGCGCAGTAAGTCGAGGCGTTCTGGCAGGGCGTAACATTGACGACGGGTAAACACCAGCTGACCGTCACGCTCCATGGCGCGCAGACGACGGCGCAGCGCTTCGAGCTGCTCTTCGCTGGTGATATTCAATTCCTGGGCAATTTCATCGCGATTGATGGGTTTCTCACGCTTTTCTAACAGCGCCAGAATAAATTCGCGGCTTGGAATGGGGTTGTCGTACTTTTCTGCTTCTCTATCCTGGTAAGGATCTTTTGACATTACGGTTCCTCCGATGTCATTTAATTTGGATTGCCACCGGCGGTTCGGACAATAAAATTTGGTACAGTGAATCGTTATCTTTGACCAGATCGGCCAACGTATAGTTATCCAGCTCTTTGAGGAATAACTGGACCGCATCGTGCAGCGCCTTGCGCAGACGACAGGCCGGTGTGATGGCGCACTCTTCACAGTTCACCAGCTGCAAAGGCTCCATTTTTCTCACAACCTGACCAATCACGATTTTTTCCGGGTCCATGCCTAAACGAATTCCGCCGTTTTTACCGCGTGTCGCGGCGACAAAGCCAGCCCGGCTGAGTTGGTTGATGATTTTAACCATATGGTTACGCGACACCCCGTAGGTATCGGTGACTTCGGTAATGTTGGTCTGCTTACCTTCCGGCAACGTCGCCATGTAAATCAGCGCACGCAGACCATAATCGGTGAAACTCGTTAGCTGCACATATACCTCGGTGAATCATCGGGCGTTAGGGTTATGCGCCGGTCGGCGTGGTATTTAAGTATGATGATAAACCAGAGCGTGGAAGCCGGTGCGTTTTTTCTTAAGCAAGTATCGATAATTGCAAGAAAAAAGAGAGTGAGCGGAGTCAAAGAGCGGATAAACAAAGGCCGGACAGTGTCCGGCCATGTAAGATTATGCGTCGAACGGGTCGCGCAGAATCATGGTCTCACTACGGTCCGGGCCAGTTGAAATAATATCAATCGGCACACCGGTCACTTCTTCTACACGCTTGATGTAGTCACGCGCGGCCTGTGGCAGACCTTCCAGCGTTTTCACACCAAAGGTGGTTTCGCTCCAGCCAGGCATGGTTTCGTAGATTGGCTCAATACCTTCCCAACCTTCCGCAGCCAGTGGCGTGGTGGTCATCTCGCGGCCATCCGGCATGCGATAAGCCACACAGATTTTCACTTCTTTCAGGCCATCCAGCACGTCCAGTTTGGTCATGCAGAAACCTGACAGGGAGTTGATCTGTACTGCGCGACGAACGGCAACCGCATCCAGCCAGCCGGTACGACGACGACGACCGGTGGTCGCGCCAAATTCGTGGCCCTGTGCACACAGGAACTCGCCAGTTTCGTCAAACAGTTCGGTAGGGAATGGACCCGCACCAACACGCGTTGAGTAAGCTTTAACGATACCCAGCACGTAATCAACATAACGTGGGCCAATACCGGAGCCCGTCGCCACGCCACCTGCGGTGGTGTTAGACGAGGTCACATACGGATAAGTACCGTGGTCGATATCCAGCAGCGTACCCTGTGCGCCTTCGAACATGATCAGATCGCCACGCTTGCGCGCACCGTCCAACAGGTCAGAAACGTCAACCACCATGCTGGTCAGAATGTCAGCCACAGCCAACGTATCGCTCAGCACTTTTTCGTAGTCAACCGCATCAGTTTTGTAGTAGTTAACCAGCTGGAAGTTGTAGAAATCGACGATTTCTTTCAGCTTAACGGCGAAGGTTTCTTTATTGAAGAGGTCGCTCACGCGCAGACCGCGACGTGCAACTTTATCTTCGTAAGCTGGACCGATACCACGACCGGTGGTACCAATCGCTTTGGCGCCACGCGCTTTTTCGCGCGCCACGTCCATCGCGACGTGATATTGCAGAATCAGTGGACATGCTTCGGAGATCAGCAGACGTTCACGTACCGGCACACCGCGCTCTTCCAGGCCTTTCATCTCTTTCATCAGCGCTTCAGGTGACAGCACAACACCATTACCAATGATGCTGGTCACGTTATCACGCAGGATGCCAGATGGAATTAAGTGGAGGACGGTTTTTTCACCGTTGATGACAAGTGTATGGCCTGCATTGTGGCCACCCTGGTAACGCACAACGTAATTCGCGCGTTCAGTCAGAAGGTCTACGATCTTACCTTTACCTTCGTCACCCCATTGGGTGCCCAGTACGACGACGTTCTTACCCATTTTTTCAAAATCACCGATTGCTTAAAAATGGATTCTACCATCGGTTTTGCTCACTTTCAGCACTTTTAGCATACGATTGCGCGGTTTTTTGCCCGCGTTTTGATCAATACAACATGTTGGGGGGAACATCGACTGCAAGACACAATTTAGCCGTGCATTATCGCTCAAATTTAATGCTATGCGCTCGCGTGCACGCTCAGCATGTAATAAATCACCACGCCCGCTACCACTAATCCACCACCAAAACGATGCAGGATGCGATCGGGCAACTGCGCCATAGACAGAATCATGCGGCGCCAGATACGCGGCAGAAACATCGGACCCAGCCCTTCCAGCACCAGAACTAATGCCAGCGCCATCCAGATGGTTGTGTTCATTCTATTTTTCCCAAAAAAAAAGGCCGACAACATTGTCGGCCTCAAGGTTATATCAGTTCTTAACGCGCGGTGTTAGTCGGTGCCTTCATAAAGCGGAAGAAATCGCTATCCGGGCTCAACACCATCACATCCTGGTTATCAGAGAAGCTGTTCTCGTAAGCACGCAGGCTGCGGATAAAGGCATAGAAATCAGGATCCTGACCGAAAGCATCTGCAAACAGTTTTGCTGCCTGCGCATCACCTTCACCACGTGAAATCAATGCCTGACGCTGGGCTTCAGCCAAAGTACGTGTGACCTGGTAATCCGCCTGAGCACGCAGTTTTTCAGCCTCTTCCTGACCTTGTGAACGCTGGCTACGGGCAACCGCTTCACGCTCAGCGCGCATACGGTTGTAGATAGCATCAGACACTTCAGCTGGCAGGTTGATCTGCTTGATGCGTACGTCAACCACCTGAATACCCAGGGCAGCCATACTGTTCGGGTTCGGTGCTGGCTCGCTGCTGTTGGTTTCACGCTCTACGCGGGCTGCCGCGCTGGCAATCGCATCATCTGCGGCTGGCGTCTGCACTTCGTCATCACTGCCTGCGGTACCGGTGTTCAACGCATCACGCACGTCGGTAGTCAAACGACCACGTGAATCCGTCACGATGTCTTTCACATCCAGGCGCCCCATCTCAGAGCGCAGACGGTCACTAAACTTACGTTTCAGCAACACTTCAGCCTGAGAAACATCACCACCGCCCGTTGCCAGGTAGTAGCGGCTAAAATCACTGATACGCCACTTGATGTAGGAATCAACGATCAGGTCTTTCTTCTCTTTGGTAACAAAGCGATCGGCCTGGTTGTCCATGGTCTGGATACGTGCATCCAGCGACTTCACAGTTTCAATGAATGGGATCTTGAAATGCAGACCCGGCTCATAAACCTGCGGCTTGTTCTCGCTATCGCGCAGAACTTTACCGAAGCGCAGCACGATACCGCGCTCACCTTCTTGCACCACGAACAGCGATGCGTACAGCGCCACCAGGACGACAATAATTACGGCAATAATTGGCTTACGCATCGATTACTCCCTCCCTGCGCGCTGGGTATCGTTGCGTAACGCATTGGCGCGACGCTGGTCCATGATGCTGCTCGGACTATAAGACGAAGAGTCATCATTGCTGGCACTGCTGCCAGACGAAGGCAGCTTCATCAAATTAGTGTTTTTCTGGCCAGCCTGGCTGCCAGAAATCTGACCACCACGCATCAGTTGATCCAGTGGCAGCACCATCAGGCTGTTACCACGGTCGTTAACCAGGACTTTACGTGTATGGCTCAGCACGCGTTCCATGCTTTCGATATACAGACGCTCTTTGGTGATTTGCGGTGCGGCTTTGTATTCCGGCAGCAGTAAAGCAAAGCGTGCCACTTCACCCTGCGCTTCTAACACCGTACGCTCTTTGTAAGCGCGGGCTTCTTCCAGAATACGTTGCGCCTGACCGTTCGCACGCGGCTGCACTTCATTCGAATAGGCTTCTGCTTCACGCACGTACTGCTCGCGGTTTTCACGTGCGGCGATGGCATCGTCAAACGAGGCCTTCACTTCTTCCGGTGGACGTGCCGCCTGGAAGTTGACGTCAAGCAGGGTAATCCCCATGTTGTAAGGACGGATGGTTTCATCCAGCTCACGTTGCGTCTCGCTACGCACCACGGTACGGCCTTCAGTGAGGATACGATCCATGGTAGAACGACCAATCACACCGCGCAGCGCACTGTCGGTGGCCTGACGCAAACTGTCGTCAGCGCTGGTGACCGCATACAAATACTGCTCAGGATTGGTTACGCGGTACTGCACGTTCATTTCCACGCGCACCACGTTTTCGTCCGACGTCAGCATCACGCCAGAGGCGGCCAGTTCACGCACGGCTTCAACGTTAACGGCACGCACCTGATCGATAAAGGTTGGCTTCCAGTTCAGGCCCGGTTCAACCAGATGGCTGAACTTACCAAAACGAGTCACAACGCCACGTTCTGCTTCTTTGATGGTGTAGAAACCGCTGGCAGCCCAGATGACCACTGCGGCTACGGCAACGATGCCAACCAGTTTGCCACCGCTACCGCCGCCGCGCTGGCCATTGTTGTCACTCTGTTTGCCACCGCCCAGTCCGCCGAGTTTTTTACTCAACTTACGGAAGATATCATCCAGATCAGGAGGCCCCTGATCGCGCCCTCCCTTATTTCCCCCAGAGTTGCCGCCTTGATTATTGCTGCTTCCCCACGGGTCGCGGTCCTGTCCGTTATTTCCGGGCTGATTCCACGCCATGTTTCTACTCCATTTATTGTATTTACGTTTTTTACCCTTCCTCTTTCGAATTGCGGCCCAGAGAAATAATTGCAGCAATTTTCAACAAGTTAGGTAAAGGCGTTAGGGCAATATCAAACAATATAACTGGCTAATGACGGTTCCTGTTTGCACAAACGACGCCAGTCAACGATTGGCATTCGCACGTGCATACCTACAGAACCATCATCTTCATTCCATTCTTTCTCAATCGCCTGCAGTTGGTAGAAGCGGCTGCGCAAACGGCCCGCTTCTGGCGGCAGACGTAAATCATACTGCGCAATTTCACCGGCTAAGCGTTCAGACAGCGCCTGCCAAAGTAAGGGTAGACCTTCACCGCTCTGAGCAGAAAGCCAGACGCGTGTCGGCTTATTCTCTTCATCACGATCAATACGCGGCACAAAACCGTCCAGCATGTCGATTTTATTCATAATCAACAGCATGGGAATTTCATCCGATTCGATTTCTGCCAATACTTCATTAACGGCGTCGATGTTGTCGTTGACGCGCAAATCGGCAGCGTCAATCACGTGCAGCAAGAGCGTCGCCTGACGTGTTTCCTGCAGTGTGGCTTTAAAGGCCGCCACTAAGTCATGCGGTAAGTGGCGAATAAACCCAACGGTATCCGCTAAAACCACCTCACCCACGTCTGCCACATTCAGGCGACGCAGTGTCGGATCGAGAGTCGCAAACAGCTGATCGGCCGCATATACATTGGCTGACGTCACCGCATTGAACAGGGTAGATTTGCCGGCGTTGGTGTATCCCACCAGCGAAACGGTCGGCACATCGGCTTTGGCGCGTGCTTGTCGGCCCTGTTCGCGCTGCTTCTCCACACGCTCAAGGCGAGAAAGGATGAGACTAATGCGATTACGCAGTAAGCGGCGGTCCGTTTCCAGCTGCGTTTCACCGGGACCACGTAAACCAATACCGCCTTTTTGGCGCTCAAGGTGCGTCCATCCACGCACCAAACGGGTTGCCATGTGGCGTAACTGTGCCAGCTCGACCTGTAATTTACCCTCATGGGTACGGGCGCGCTGAGCAAAAATATCGAGAATTAAGCCAGTGCGGTCGACAACGCGACATTCACACACTCGCTCGAGATTACGTTCCTGGGCAGGCGATAAGGCATGATCGAATAATACGACCGATGCTCCACTCGCTTTCACCGCATCGGCAATTTCAACTGCCTTTCCTTCACCGACAAAATATTTGGGATGTGGCGCTTTACGGCTGCCAGTAATCACATGCAGCGCTTCGACGCCCGCAGAAGAGACAAGAGTTTCGAACTCCTGCAAATCTTCCAGCTCTTTGTCTTGGGAGAACCAGATGTGTACCAGTACGGCCTGCTCACCGGCATCATAACGGTCAAACAAGCTATAACCTCGCTAAAATAAAATAACCAGGACGGGAAAACGCTTTCGCTCCCCAGCCCTGGCTTTACGGCAGCGCAAAATTATTCTGCGTTATCGCCGTCTTGTTGTGGCTGCGACTGAGCGCCCTGGTTGCTTCCGCTATGGTGGTAATTGCTGCTGCCACCGCTACCGCCCGGGTTGTTGCTATGGTGCGAAACCGGACGAGAAGGAACCACTGTAGAGATGGCGTGCTTGTACACCATCTGGCTAACCGTGTTTTTCAACAGAATGACGAATTGATCAAAGGATTCAATTTGTCCTTGCAGCTTAATACCATTCACCAAATAGATCGAAACCGGTACACGTTCACGACGCAATGCGTTCAAAAACGGGTCTTGTAATGATTGCCCCTTAGCCATTCTATCTTTTCCTTATATGCTTGTTGTTTGTTACTTTAAGAACCGTGGTTCAGAAAAACTGCGTAAAAATTTGCGCACGATAACGGACCAATTGTACACAATCATCCCTGCTACGCACTAACTACCTGAAGCACCGCATTACGGGCTAATTCTGGCTCGTCACTGTCTAACCAATGGACGTTTGGCCAGCCACGTAACCAGGTCATCTGGCGTTTAGCGAGCTGCCGGGTGGCGCAAATTCCCCGATAAACCATTTCGTCGTAATCGATTTCACCAGAGAGATAAGACCACATCTGGCGATAACCTACACAACGAATGGAAGGCATATCCGTATGCAAATCACCTCGTGCAAACAGTTCACGAGCCTCCGCTTCAAATCCTGACGCTAGCATCTGGTCGTAACGCAACGCAATGCGTTGATGTATCAGTTCACGATTTGCCGGAGCGATAGCAAACTGGTACACGTCGTAGGGTAACGCTTCGCCGGATGTTTTTGTCAGTTCCGTTAAAGTTTTACCCGAAATAAAAAAAACTTCCAGTGCTCGCGAAAGTCTCTGCGGATCATTCGGATGAATACGACTACCGGCGACCGGATCGATTTCACACAGCTGGCGGTGTAGGGCTTCCCACCCTTTCTCCGCCGCCATTTGCTCTATCCGCTGACGCACCTCGGGATCGGCCGAGGGCAACGGCGACAATCCTTCAAGCAACGCCTTGAAGTAGAGCATGGTTCCACCAACAAGCAACGGAATCTTACCCTTTTGGGTAATCTCCGCCATTTCTGCCAGCGCATCGCGACGAAACTCAGCGGCGGAATACGCTTCCGCCGGATCGCGAATGTTCAGCAAACGATGGGGCGCCAGTGCTAACTCTTCTGCCGACGGTTTCGCCGTGCCAATATCCATCCCGCGATAGATTAAGGCAGAGTCAACGCTGATAAGTTCCACCGGAAGTTGCTGACGCAGCGAAATCGCTAATGCCGTCTTACCGGAGGCGGTAGGCCCCATCAAAAAAATTGCCTTTGGCCGGCTAGCCTGGTTTAGTTCACTCATGCTTCAACGCGTTAATCGCGCTCTCAATCTCAATGGTCTGTAACAGACCTGAAGGCGGCGACTTGAGCAGATGCGGGCATAGCCTTTCCAGCTCTGCCAGCAGTGCAATCGCCTGCGAGTGATTCCAGTGAGCGTGTTCTGCATCATCACGACGTGCCAGCCATTGGGCCAACGCAGATGCAGAAACCTCTTGCTGCCGGGCCAAGTAGCCTAACAGTTCTGGAATCAAGATTTGTAAATTTTGTGTGCGTAACGGTAAAGGGACGGCGCGTAAGGTGACGTGCTGACCTTCTCGTTGTAAATCAATGCCCATCAGCCTCAATAACGCGCCCTGAACATCGATCACATTCAACTCTTCTTTGGCAATTTTCAGCCGGACCGGGATCAGTAAAGGTTGAGGTTTCAAGCCCTCTTCTCCCGGTTGTAACTGGGCCTGTTTCAGCCAGCGTGAGGCCACATTCAGTGACAACAACTGTAATTGATGACCCCGTTCCAGCAGCGCATATTGCTCATGCATCACGCTCAGCACACGACCAAAACTTTGCGCATGTGCAGCCAACGGCGCTTCGCGTGCTTCAGGCTGACGCACGGGAGCCGGTTGCGGCGCGGCGGCGCGAGGGGCTTCGGCCACAGGCGTTTTCATTAACTGCTGGTAGGCGGCCCCTTCACGTGCACGATACACCGGCTCTTTATTCTGCCAACCCGCGTGCGTTCCCGCCGCAGCCGCAGCCGCACCGCTGCTGCTGGAGCTGGAGCTGGTGCTATTGCGTGATGGGCTCACGGGTTGCGCAAAGTGATTCGCACCCGCGGCCTGTCGGTTCTCTGGCTGCCACTTTGGCGCGGGCTCTTCCGCATGCGCGATGGGCAACTCTGCGGCACGGCTCGCCTGCAACGCACTCATGACGCCCTGCCAGATGAAATCATGCACCAGCCGTGACTGGTGAAAACGGACTTCGTGCTTGGCGGGATGAACATTGACATCCACCTGATGGGGATCGATCTCCAGATACAGCACATAAGCGGGTTGTTGATCTTCCCCCAACTGCGTCTGATACGCCTGCCGAATCGCATGGTTGATCAGCTTGTCACGCATCATGCGGCCATTGACGTAACAATATTGCAGATCCGTCACCTGACGTGACCCGGCGGGATCGGCCACCCATCCACGCAACGCCAAATCGTCATGCTGCCAGTCAATGCGCAGAGCATGTTGCATAAAGGGGGTGCCACAGATAGCGCCAAGACGGCGTTCACGCTGCGCTTCCTGATCCACCGCGCGATACTGGCGAATCATCTTGCCGTTGTGGGTCAGCGAAATTGCCACGTCAAAGCGCGCCAGCGCGATACGGCGAATCACTTCATCAATATGGGTAAATTCGGTCTTCTCAGTGCGCATGAACTTGCGCCGCGCCGGGGTGTTGTAAAACAGATCGAGCACTTCCAGCGACGTCCCGACAGGATGTGCTGCAGGTTTCACCGTGACATCCATATCTCGTCCTTCCGCATAGGCTTGCCAGGCTTCGTGTTGATCCGCGGTGCGAGAGGTTAGCGTGAGGCGTGAAACCGAACTGATACTGGCGAGGGCTTCGCCGCGAAAACCGAGGCTCATAATCGCCTCAAGATCATCCAGCGAAGCAATTTTACTGGTGGCATGGCGAGCCAATGCCATGGCCAGTTCGGCTTTGGCGATGCCACAACCGTTATCGCGGATGCGAATCAACTTCGCGCCGCCTTTTTCGATATCAACGTCAATGCGCGTCGCGCCGGCATCAAGACTGTTTTCCACCAGCTCTTTTACGACCGATGCCGGGCGCTCAACCACTTCGCCGGCGGCAATCTGGTTCGCCAGCTGCGGCGGTAAAATCTGTATTGGCATGGTGGTGATCCTTTAAGCAGACTGGCGCCGCAGCGCCAGCAATCAGGATTGTGGAATCTTTAAGTTTTGCCCCAGCATCACGTTGCTCGACTTCATATTATTCGCCTGCATGATGGCTTTGGGGCTGACACCATAATGAGCGGCGATCCCAGTGAGTGAATCACCGCGTACCACTTTGTGTCGGGTAGGACGACTCGCAGCGGTCACGCTCACGCCCGATTTTGCCGGGACTTTCAAGTGTTGCCCGACCCACACCACATCGCGTTTCAGGCTATTGAGGTCACGCAGAGTTGCCATGCTGACACCGTATTTGGCGGCAATACCTGACAACGTCTCACCGCGCGTCACCGTATGGCGCTGCGTCGCGCCAGTGTATTGCACGGTACCGGTTGCCGGGTTGCTGGCAACGCTAACCGCTGGTGCGCTGTCCAGCGGCCGGTTTTCCTCCTTTGGGATGGATTGCAGCGGATGCGCGAGGAAATAGTTGCGCAGTCCTTTATAGATCGACTGAGCAATTTTCTCCTGATACGCGCTGCTGCCAAGCAGCCGCTCCTCCGCCGCGTTACTGATAAAGCCAGTCTCAACCAGTAAAGAAGGGATATCCGGTGAACGCAACACGCCTAAGCTGGCATGCTCCGGTAAACGTTTGTGCAACGGCGTCACTCCGCGCAGTTGCTGCAGCACTTTCACCGCGACATCATAACCAACGCGCTGTGAATGCCCGAATTGCAGATCCAGTACCGCCTGGCTTAAGTAAGGATCAGCCTGGCTGTTTGCCAGTAAATCACCAGCACCGCCCAGCAATTCGGACTGCTTCTCTTTCTGTTCCAGCCAGTTCGCCATTTCGTTATTGGCGCGGCGGTTTGATAACACCCAAACGGATGCGCCGGTCGCCGAATGGTTGGGCGCGGCGTCGGCGTGAATCGATACCAGTAAATTGGCATTCTCTTTTCGCGCCACCTCGGAACGCCCCATCACCGAGATAAAGTAATCGCCGTTTCGCGTCAGCACGGGCTTAAACATCGGGTCCTGATCCATCAGCGCTTTCAGTTTGCGCGCAATGGCAATGGTGACGTTCTTCTCGTGCAGGCCATGCTGGCCCGATGCGCCGGGATCCTGACCACCGTGGCCGGCATCAATCGCCACAATCACCGTGTCATTGCGTGAAACGGCGCCACCCGGACGTACCGTGGTGTTGCTGTTGGTGACGGTGGTCACCGGATTGGCATTAAAGGGATTCGCCGCACTCTCGCTCTGGCGAGCGGTGGTCACCGGTGCGGCAGCAGTGCTGCGTTTTGCCGGTTGCGTACCGCGAATGGTAAACACCACGCGATACTGATTGCCGTCACGTTGGGTGCTGGCACGCGTGTGTGCCGCCTGCGTCAGTTCGAACACCAAACGAATACTCTGTTTATCTTTCGGCTGGCTATTGCGAATGCGTTGTACGATGTTTTCGCCGCTAAAGTTCAGCGGCAAGCCCTTAATCGCGCCACTTTGCCGAATATCCAGCACCACACGATTGGGGTTATGCAGCGGGAAGAAACCATACACGGGTTGACCATTAAAACTCAGCGTGACGGTTGCCTGACTGTCGCCGTTTTCGACTTTGATATCTGACAAGGTGGCAGATAACGCAGAAGCAGAAACGATACAGAGCGCAGCCAGCAGAATCCCTTTCATCCATGCGGTCATGCCGACTCCCTGCCTTGCTGGAACTGGGCCAGCAGCGTTTCACCCACTGCAGAAACCGCGCTGATCTCCGCTTCTCGCGCCGCGTCCACGTAGCGCAGCGTCAATGCCAGATCGGGCTCGGGTAATACGCCAGCGCCCTGCTGCGGCCATTCGACCAGGCACAATGCATCCCCGCTGAAGTAATCGCGGATACCCATAAACTCCAGCTCTTCAGGATCGGCCAGGCGATAAAGATCGAAGTGATACAGCGTGCGTGAGCCGAGTTCGTAGGGCTCCACCAGCGTATAGGTTGGGCTTTTCACATTGCCCTGATGGCCAAGCGCCTGCAAAAAGCCGCGGCTAAACGTGGTTTTACCGGCGCCGAGATCGCCATAAAGATAGATCACCAACGCGCTGCTGCAAACGCGGGCAAGTTGCGCACCCAGATTTAGGGTTGCCGCCTCATCGGGCAAAGGGATAACACAGGTTTTCATGCTTTATTGTTGGATCATCTCTGGATTAACAAACTGCCACAGCAGTTCGAACAAATCAGTGGCTAACATGCCGCGCGTACCGCGCTGCCGGGCAACCGCATCTGCCGCTGCACCGTGTGCGACACAGCCCGCGCAGGCTGCCTCAAGTAAAGTCAGTTTCTGGCCCAGCATGGCCGCAATGATACCGCTCAGGACATCGCCCATGCCGCCGGATGCCATCCCTGCATTGCCTACATCCGCAATCGCGATGTCACCTGCCGCGCTGGCCACGATCGTGCCTGCGCCTTTCAGCACCACCACACCGCCGTAGCGTTTAGCGAGTGTTTGCGCCGCCTGTAAGCGGTCGCGCTCGACCTCACTGGTCTTCACGCCTAACAGCCGTGCGGCCTCGCCAGGATGCGGAGTAATGATGCGATTCTGACGGTAATCCGGCTTGATTGCCAGCAGGTTAAGCGCATCAGCATCCCAAAGCATCGGCTTTTCACTAGACGCGACTTTTTTCAGTGCCTTCTGAGCCCACTCACGTTGTCCCAGTCCGGGCCCGATAGCGATCACGTCTGCCCATTGCAGGGCCTGTTCCAGCGTTTCATCATTTAGCGCATCGACCATAAGCTCCGGTCGCGCGGTCAGAATCGGGCCGATATTATCTTCATGCGTGAGCACGCGCACAAGCCCAGCACCACTGCGCAGCGCCGCTTCCGCCGTCATTCGAATCGCCCCGGCGGTGCCAGTATCCCCTCCCACTACCACTAAACGTCCATGGTCACCTTTGTGCGAAGTGGCTTTTCGTGGTTTCAGCCAGTGCACCAGATCAGCCGCATCGTAGCGTTGAATGGGATCCGTCTCGCCCGCGAGGAATGCGTTCAGGCCTAGCGCATCACAATGTAATCGACCCACGTGATCGCGAGCTTTACCAGTCAACAATCCCGGTTTCAACACAATCATACTCAGGGTGACATCCGCGTTGATGGCATTGCCCGGCGTGGTGCCAGTGGCAGCATTCAACCCCGATGGAATATCTATCGCGAAGATGGGCGCGGCATGTGCATTGGCCAGATCAATCAATTCAGCGTAAGGCGCGGCTGGTGCACGATTGATGCCGGTACCGAGCAATGCATCGATGATCACATCAATGTTTTGCGGCCATGACGCATCCGGGGCATGTATCACCCCGCCCGCCGCCAGCCAGGCTTCTTGCGCCTGCTGCGCTTCTTCCGGCAGCGGCTTATTACCGGTACATGCCAGCAGTGTCACCTCTAGCCCCGCAGCCTGTGCCAACCGCGCCACCACATAGCCATCGCCCCCGTTATTACCCTGTCCGCACAGAATCAGCCAATGCTGCGCCTGCGGCCATTGCGCCCGCACCCGTTCGTAGCTCGCCTGTCCGGCGCGCAGCATCAATTCATACAAGGTTAAACCCAGGCTATCCGCCGCATCGCGCTCCAGTTGCCCTATCGCCTGCGCAGGCCAGACAGAGTGTGGTAAACTGCGCGGGTTTGCTTCAATTGCCTGGTTTCTCATGTCATACCCTCTCGATCTTCAACAGCTTGCCCACCAAATTAAACAGTGGGGGCGCGAACTCGGCTTTCAGCAGGTTGGTATTTGCGATACCGATCTTAGCGCTGAAGAGCCCAAATTACAGGATTGGCTGGAGAAGCAGTATCACGGAGAGATGGACTGGATGGCGCGCCACGGCATGATGCGTGCGCGTCCGCATGAACTCCTGCCCGGCACACTGCGCGTGATCAGCGTGCGCATGAACTACCTTCCGGCCAAAGCGGCGTTTGCCAGCACCTTAAAAAATCCTCAGCTGGGCTATGTCAGCCGCTATGCGCTGGGCCGCGATTATCACAAAGTATTGCGCAATCGCCTGAAAAAGCTTGGAGAAATGATTCAGGCGCATTGTGGCGAACTCAACTTTCGCCCATTTGTCGATTCCGCCCCCATCCTTGAACGGCCGATTGCCGCCAAAGCAGGCTTGGGCTGGACCGGTAAACACTCGCTCATTCTCAATCGCGAAGCCGGTTCCTGGTTCTTTCTCGGCGAGTTGCTGATTGATTTGCCGTTGCCCGTCGATCAGCCACAGGAAGAACAGTGCGGTCGCTGCGTCGCCTGCATCACTATTTGCCCGACTTCCGCTATCGTTGAGCCTTATGTGGTTGACGCGCGGCGCTGTATTTCCTATCTCACTATTGAGCTGGAAGGTGCGATACCGGAAGAATTCCGTCCGCTGATTGGTAACCGCATCTATGGATGTGACGATTGCCAGCTTATCTGTCCGTGGAATCGTTATGGTCAGTTGACCGATGAAGATGATTTCTCGCCGCGCGCGGTGCTGCACGCGCCGCCGTTGGTGGATCTCTTCAAGTGGGATGAAGCGAAATTCTTGCGAGTCACTGAAGGCTCTGCGATTCGCCGCATCGGCCACTTACGCTGGCTGAGGAATATCGCAGTAGCATTGGGCAATGCGCCCTGGGCAGAAGAAAATCTGGCGGCGTTGCAAATGCGTAGCGGTGAAAACGCCATGCTGGATGAGCATATTGACTGGGCCATCACGCAGCAATTACAGAGGCGTGCGGCACAGAGCGTGGATGTTCAGCCCGCGAAGAAACAGCGCTTAGTGCGCGCCGTCGAGAAAGGCCTGGTCCGTGATGCGTGATTAACCAATCACGCAGGATAAAATCCTTTTCCACATGCTGTGAATAAAATTATAAAGCCGAATAGTGACGAGGATCATTATATCGTCTACCAAGACTATTCACAGACTGAAATACCTTTAATTCATTAACAATCAATGAGTTAAATGATTATTGTAAACATTTAAGTAGAATATTGCGCGCAGGGGCTTGTCCAGAGCTTGTGGATAACTCTGTTCAAAACAATTTTGCAGATAGGGTAAAACGCCGTCGGTACGTTGCAGGCGCATTGTGGATAACCTGTAAGATAACTGCAACAGACTACAGGCATCGTTGGTGCTAATGCGGTACGTAAAATTTCCAGAAAGAAAACCAGGCCGCATGAGATCGATAAAGACTGCAGCAGTTTTAAGTCTGATTACGCCCGAGAGCAAATAACATTAGTGAATATGAAAATCTGGAGCGGGAAACGAGACTCGAACTCGCGACCCCGACCTTGGCAAGGTCGTGCTCTACCAACTGAGCTATTCCCGCAAAGAGGTTACTACTAACTAAAACAGATTTTGGAGCGGGAAACGAGACTCGAACTCGCGACCCCGACCTTGGCAAGGTCGTGCTCTACCAACTGAGCTATTCCCGCAAAGAGGTTACTGCTAACGAAATTTGGAGCGGGAAACGAGACTCGAACTCGCGACCCCGACCTTGGCAAGGTCGTGCTCTACCAACTGAGCTATTCCCGCATAATCTTCGTCTTTCAATTTGCTGCCGCGTTAGCTTCCTTCACTCACACAGGTCACTTACTGACGTAAGCTCTCTGTGATTCGTTCAGTTGCTGCCTTGCCGCAAACCGAAATACTTGATTCTGGAACTTCGTGTTACTGCTGCGCACCGTAATAAATTCTTCACCGGTACGGGGTGCGCATTATACGAGAAATCCTTTCAGTCGCAAGAGTCTAAAAGCAAAATTTTGCGCTTTCAGTGCGTTTGCTGATTTAATCAGCAACCTGATGATTTCCTGCGCACCCTTAGGCGATTAAAGCTGCAAGAAGTGTTCGCGGTAGTAGGCCAACTCGGCAACGGACTCGCGGATATCATCCAGCGCCTGGTGACTGCCCGCTTTTTTGAAGCCCGGCAGGATATCGGGTTTCCAGCGACGCGCCAGTTCTTTCAGCGTGCTGACATCCAGATAACGGTAGTGGAAGTAGGCTTCCAGCTCCGGCATGTATTTGAAAAGGAAGCGGCGATCCTGGCCGATGCTATTGCCGCAAATCGGAGAAGTGTTAGCCGGAACCCACTGCTTGAGAAATTCGATGGTCGCCAGCTCTGCAGCACGGTCGTCGTATTGGCTGGCTTTCACACGTTCTACCAGGCCACTGTTGGTGTGCGTACGCACATTCCACTCATCCATCAATGCCAATTGCTCATCAGACTGATGCACCGCAAACACCGGGCCTTCTGCCAGGATATTCAGGTTGGCATCGGTGACGATCGTGGCGATCTCAATAATGCGATCCTGCTCCGGATCCAATCCGGTCATTTCCAGGTCGATCCAAATCAGATTATTTTCATTTCCAGCTGTCATGCGTTTCCCGCCTGTTGCCAAAGTCGTCATTACACTCGTTTCAGGTGTATCATAGACGTTTTGCCCAGCGGGGCGAAGCCTGGCGAAAGCCGTGAGAGGATGCGTGAGCAAAAATAAACTGTCGAAGGGTCAACAACGTCGCGTAAGCGCTAACCATCAGCGTCGTCTGCAGCAACGGAATGAAAAGCCGGAACCGGATGACAACCTGTTTGGAGAAGCGAGCGAAGGCGTGGTGATCAGCCGTTTCGGCATGCACGCAGATGTGGAAGATGGCGTGGGCGAAGTGCATCGCTGCAATATCCGTCGCACCATTCGCTCACTGGTCACCGGTGACCGTGTGCTGTGGCGTGCGGCGATTGGCGGCGGTAAAGGCATTGTGGAAGCAGTTCACGAACGTAAAACGGTGCTGACGCGTCCGGATTTCTATGATGGCGTCAAACCGATCGCGGCCAACATCGATCAGATCATCATTGTGTCGGCGATCCTGCCGGAGCTGTCGCTCAATATCATCGATCGTTATCTGGTGGCCAGTGAAACCCTGGGCGTTGAGCCACTGCTGGTCCTGAACAAAACCGATCTGCTCGACGCGGAAGCCCGCGCGTTTGTGGATGAGCAGATGGATATCTATCGCAAAATTGGCTATCGCGTGTTGATGGTATCCAGCCGTGCCAAAGATGGCCTGGCGGAGCTGGAACAGGCCTTAACCGATCGCGTGAGTATTTTTGCGGGTCAATCTGGTGTGGGTAAATCCAGTTTGCTAAACAATTTGCTGGGACTGGAATTGGCGGGCGATGAGATTCTGACCAACGATGTGTCTGATAACTCCGGTCTGGGCCAACACACCACCACCGCCTCACGCCTGTATCACTTCCCGCACGGCGGCGACGTGATTGATTCTCCAGGCGTACGTGAATTCGGTTTATGGCATCTGGAGCCGGAACAAATCACCCGTGGATTTGTCGAATTCCGTGAGTTTATCGGCGGTTGCCGTTTCCGCGACTGCAAGCATGATACCGATCCCGGCTGCGCCATTCGCGAAGCGGTAGAGGAAGGAACAATCAACATCTCGCGCTTCGATAACTACCACCGGATTCTGGAGAGTATGGCGCAGGTAAAAACGCGTAAAAACTTTTCCGCCAGCGAAGATTAACGGGTACAACGGCACATTCGCCAACTGACCGGGGCGCTGCTACAATCCGCCCCCTTTTGTGTAAACCAAGCGTAATTAAGCCAGGAGGCAACGGTGTTTGATCGTTTTAAACTCGGCCTGAATCATATTCTGCCTAAAAAAGGGCTGACCGAACTTGCCGGCTGGGGCGCCAGTCGTCGCGGTGGCTGGCTGACCAAAGCGGTCATCGACATGTTTGTCTGGTACTACAAAGTGGATATGGCCGAAGCCAGCAAACCCCATACTGGTAGCTATCGCACCTTTAATGACTTCTTCGTGCGTCCGCTAAAAGAGGGTGCGCGCCCGATTGATCCCGATGCGACCCTGCTGGCGCTGCCGGCTGATGGCGCGGTGAGCCAGTTAGGCCGCATTGAAGGCGATCAGATCTTCCAGGCGAAAGGCCATTACTATTCGTTGCAGGCCTTGCTGGCCGGTAACGACGATCTGGCAGAAAAGTTCGTCGATGGTGAGTTCATCACCACCTATCTTGCCCCGCGCGATTATCACCGTGTGCACATGCCCTGTAACGGTATTCTGCGCGAAATGATTTATGTGCCGGGCGATCTTTACTCCGTCAACCCGCTGACAGCACGTAATATCCCGAACCTGTTTGCACGCAATGAGCGTGTGATCTGCGTCTTCGATACCGATCATGGCCCGATGGTGCAGATCCTGGTAGGGGCAACCATTGTGGGCAGCATCGAAACCGTGTGGGCGGGCACCATTACGCCACCGCGCGAAGGGGTGATTAAACGCTGGCGTTATCCTTCAGCGGATCATGACGGGGCCGTTGTGTTGTTGAAAGGTCAGGAAATGGGACGTTTCAAACTCGGTTCGACGGTGATTAACCTGTTCGCACCGGGCCGCGTGAAGCTGGCGGAGAGTCTCGAAGCTGAGAGCAAAACCCGCCTTGGCCAACCGCTGGCGATTGCCCTGCCGCAGCCCGGCGACAGCGCCCCGCTCGCTGAATAACCGGAACCTCTCCCGTGCGCGTTCTTCTCTCTCTACTGCTGAGCCTGGTGCTCAGCAGTTCTGTATTGGCAGCCACCGTTCCCCCCGCGAGTCAGTTGAAGCAGGAACTGGATGCGGCCAAATCCGCCAAAGCCTCTCCTGCTCAAGCTGAGCAAGTTCAGGCCATTGAAGCAGCCATCAATTTCCTCTCTGAGCGCGATGAATCGCTGGAGCGCGCTAAACAGTATCAGCAGGTGATTGATGATTTTCCGCGGCTGGCACGTGAACTGCGTCAGCAGATCGCCACACTGACCGACGGCAGTAAAACGGTGCGCAATAACATGAGCAGCGCCGAACTGGATCAGGAAATCCTGCAAATCAGCAGCCAGCTACTGGAAGAAGGGCGTCAGGCGCAACAGGAGCAGGATCGCGCACGTGAGATTAGCGATTCACTTTCACAGTTACCGCAGCAGCAGACTGACGCACGCCGGGCGATGACCGAAAGCGATCGCCGTGCTCAGGGCTTTTCTGCGGCCGCTACGCCGCTGGCTCAGGCGCAGATTTATGCCCGCCTGGCCGAGAATGCCGCCAATAAAGCCCGTGTGGATGAGTTAGAACTGGCACAGCTCTCCGCCAATAATCGCCAGGAGCTGGCGCGTATGCGGGCGGAAGTGCATCAGCGTAAAGTGACGCAGCTGGATAACTATCTGCAATCGTTGCGCAATCAGCTGAATAATCAGCGTCAGCGAGAAGCGGAACTGGCGCTCGAACGCACTGAACAGCTGGCGGAAAACAGCGGCGATTTACCGGCTTCGATCAGCGATCAATTCCGCGTGAACCGTGAACTTTCAGCCGACCTGAATGCGCAAGCTCAGCGTATGGATTTGGTCGCCTCGCAACAACGCCTGGCCACCAATCAGACGCTGCAGGTGCGTCAGGCGCTCAGCACCCTGCGCGAGCAATCACAATGGCTGGGCGCATCGAATCTGTTGGGTGAAGCTCTACGTGCGCAGGTCGCCAGACTGCCGGATATGCCTAAGTCGCAGCAGATTGATAGCGAGATGGGCCAACTGCGTGTGCAACGGCTGCATTATGAAGATTTACTGGAGCGGCAAAAGGATCTGCGCAAGGAGAAGCAGGACGATGGCACGCCGTTTACCAGCGAGCAAACCCGAATTCTCGATGCCCAGCTGAAAACCCAGCGCGAACTGCTCAATTCACTGATCTCCGGCTGCGATACGCTGATTCTGGAAATCACCAAGCTGAAGGTGTCGAATACCCAGTTGCAGGACGCGCTGGGGGAAGTGAAAGAAGCCACCCACCGCTATCTGTTCTGGACGGCGGATGTCAGCGCCATCGATTTGAAGTATCCGATTGACGTGGCGCGTGACTTAACCCGGCTGCTGTCGCTGGATACACTGGGGCAACTCGGTAAAGCGCTGGCGATGATGTTTACCAGCAAAGAAACCGTGATGCCAATCATCTGCGCAGTGCTGTTGGTGGGCTTTAGCATCAGCTCTCGCCGTCATTTCAATGACTTTATGGCACGCTCCGCCAGCAAGGTTGGAAAAGTCACTCAGGATCGCTTTAGCCTGACGCTCCGCACCGTATTTTGGTCGATTCTGGTGGCGGTGCCGCTGCCGGTATTGTGGGCCGCGCTGGGCTTTGGCTTACAGCACGCCTGGCCTTATCCGTTTGCCGTTGCGATTGGAGATGGCATCACTGCCACGCTGCCGCTGCTGTGGGCCTTTATGATCAGTGCTGCTTTTGCGCGTCATGATGGGCTATTTGTGGTGCACTTCCGCTGGCCGCAGGCGCGGGTAGCGCGTGCTATGCGTTACTACTCGCTGACGGTTGGCCTGATTGTGCCGCTGATCATGCTGCTGATTGCCTTTGCCAATCTCGACGATCCGCAGTTCTCCGGCACGCTCGGTCGCCTGTGCTTCATTTTGATTTGCGGTGCGTTAAGTATTGTCACCGTCAGCCTTAAACGTGCAGGCATTCCGCTGTATCTGGATAAAGAGGGCAACGGCGACAACTTCGTTAACCGTATTCTGTGGAACCTGATGATTGCCATCCCGCTGGTAGCGGCATTGGCTTCCTGCATCGGCTATCTGGCGACCGCACAGGCACTGCTGGCGCGTCTGGAAACCTCGGTGGGCATTTGGTTCTTCCTGCTGGTGATTTATCACATCATTCGCCGCTGGATGCTGATCCAACGCCGTCGCATCGCCTTCGACCGCGCCCGTCAACGCCGCGCGGATATGCTGGCCAACCGTGCGCGCAGTGAGGATGAGAAAGATCAACAAACGCCCGCCAACGCCGATACCATCGAAATTGAAGAGCCGAGCCTGGATTTGGATGAGATTAGTGCGCAGTCATTGCGCCTGGTGCGATCCATTCTGACGCTGATCGCGCTGGTGTCCGTTATCGTACTGTGGTCAGAAATTCACTCGGCCTTTAGTTTCCTCGACAACATCCCACTGTGGGATGCCAGCACCACGGTGCAGGGCGTGGAGAGCGTGCAGCCGATTACGCTGGGCGCGGTGCTGATTGCCATCCTGGTGTTCATTATCACCACTCAGCTGGTGCGTAACATGCCTGCCCTGCTGGAACTGGCGTTGCTGCAACACATCAGCCTGTCACCTGGCACCGGTTATGCCATCACTACCCTGACCAAATACGTGCTGATGCTGATTGGCGGATTAGTCGGCTTCTCGATCATTGGCGTTGAGTGGGCAAAACTGCAGTGGCTGGTGGCGGCGTTAGGTCTGGGGTTGGGCTTTGGTATGCAGGAGATCTTCGCCAACTTTATTTCTGGTCTGATTATCTTGTTCGAAAAGCCAATTCGCATCGGCGATACCGTCACCATTCGCGATCTGACCGGCAGCATTACCCGCATCAATACCCGCGCCACCACGATTACCGATTGGGACCGTAAAGAGATCATCGTGCCTAACAAGGCCTTTATCACTGAGCAGTTCGTTAACTGGTCGTTGTCGGATTCTGTCACGCGTGTGGTGCTGACCATCCCGGCTCCGGCACACGTCAACAGTGATGAAGTCACCAACATTCTCAAGCAGGCGGCCGAGCGCTGTACCTACGTGCTGGATATGCCCACACCGGATGTGTTCCTGGTAGACTTGCAGCAAGGTATTCAGCTGTTTGAACTGCGTGTGCACGCTGCCGAGATGGGTCACCGCATGCCACTGCGTCATGAGCTGCATCAGTTGATTCTGCGTGGCTTTGAAGAGCACGGTATTGAGATGCCGTTCCCACCGTTCCAGGTGCGTATGGAAACGCTGGGACGTAAAACGCCGGCCAGCAATGGCTCACCGTCCAGCCAAACCTTTAAATCTGGCGGCTTATAAATGACAACGCCCGGCAATCACCGGGCGCTGTTTTTTCTGCTGAGCGTTACTTCACAAACTCTTCGCCCTGCGCGATATCTTTCTTCAGCGTATCCAGCATGCCGCTGAGCGCTTGCTGTTCAAACGCACTCAAAGAACCCAACGGGCGACGTTCCACGATACCGTTCTTGCCGATCAGCAGCGGCTGGGAGAAGAAGCGCGCATATTCGCCATCTCCCTCAACATAAGCGCATTCGACTACATTGGCTTCGCCCTGTAGCGCACGCACCAGTGAGAGACCAAAGCGCGCAGCAGCCTGCCCCATTGACAAGGTCGCCGATCCACCACCGGCTTTCGCTTCCACCACTTCGGTGCCGGCGTTCTGAATACGCTTAGTGAGGTCAGCCACTTCCTGTTCGCTGAAGCTGATGCCTTTAACCTGCGACAGCAGCGGCAAAATTGTCACGCCTGAGTGCCCCCCCACCACCGGGACCTCGATCTCGGTGGGCTGCTTGCCTTTCAACGCTGCAACAAAGGTGTTGGCGCGGATAATGTCGAGGGTTGAGACACCAAACAGACGGTTCTTGTCATACACGCCGGCTTTCTTCAGCACTTCAGCCGCAATGGCCACCGTGGTGTTAACCGGATTAGTGATCACGCCAATCAGCGCTTTCGGCGCGGTGCTGGCAACCTGCTCGATCAGGTTACGTACAATGCCCGCGTTAACGTTAAACAGGTCGGCGCGATCCATGCCGGGTTTACGTGCCACACCCGCAGAAATCAGCACAATATCGGCTCCCTGCAGCGCAGGTGTCGCGTCTTCGCCACTAAACCCTTCCACCTTCACAGAGGTAGGAATATGGCTGAGATCAACCGCCACCCCGGGCGTGACCGGGGCGATATCATAAAGTGAGAGAGCGGAACCTGCGGGTAATTGAGTTTTGAGCAGCAGTGCGAGCGCCTGGCCAATACCACCGGCTGCACCGAGAACGGCAACTTTCATCCTGAACTCCTTATGAAGGTGGGGCAGAGATATGCCGAAAATCCATCAGGTTACGAGTTTAATCAACTTCTCAGGCGATAGCGACAAACCTGTCGCGCAATAACATGACGCCGCAATCGGCTCCCGAGACATCTCCACTTCAGAAGTCGCCTGAATGATACAATCGCAGCCAGAAGACAATGGACGGCAATGATCATCGATATAGTTGTTACCACTTCAATACTATAACAACATTGCAACCTTCGCTTTGCGCGTCAGCCCGCGATTTTGGCGCAACACAAAACTCTGCTATGATGCCTGTCCGCAGTTGATTAGCGCGATTCGCTCACTACGCTTATTGCATAAAAATTCATCTAAATGCATAATAATTTATCTGCTGCTGGCCTGTTGCCTGCTGCACCCCTCTTTTATTGGTAGCTTATGCGAAACCCATCAAAACAAGACGACTTGATCAAAGCGTTCAAAGCGTTATTAAAAGAAGAAAAATTCAGCTCTCAGGGCGAAATCGTACAGGCGCTGCAGGAAGACGGCTTCGAGAACATCAACCAGTCAAAAGTTTCTCGTATGCTGACAAAGTTTGGTGCCGTGCGCACCCGTAATGCCAAAATGGAAATGGTTTATTGTTTGCCAGCCGAACTTGGCGTGCCGACCACCACCAGCCCATTGAAGAATCTGGTGCTGGATATCGATTACAACGATGCCTTAGTGGTGATTCACACCAGCCCGGGTGCTGCGCAGCTGATTGCACGCCTGCTGGATTCACTCGGTAAAGCGGAAGGCATTCTCGGTACTATCGCGGGGGATGACACCATCTTTATTACCCCTGCGCGTAGTTTCTCCGTAAAACAGCTGCACGATGCCGTGCTGGTTTTATTCGAACAGGAACTATAAAACCCTGGTCTTAACCGGCAGATCATCTGCCGGTAACATCCTTCCTGATGATCCGTTACCCGCCACGCTTGTTACAAAATCCTTTTTTAATAATAAGTTATCGATATAGCTGCCGGTTCTGCATCCGACAAAATATTGGTACGACCTTTTCCCCTTCTTAACCATTCGCGCTATTTTACACTGCTTTACATATTATGCTCAGTGGTTATAGCTTCTTATGGCGTATCAGCCAGCGGGATCGACCATGATCTTTCGCACGAAAAGATAATTTGATGCAGATCCTTGTTTTTACGAATAAATAACAGCCAATGGTTAAGAATCAACCGGTTTTAATAACTTCCAGTTCTAAAAAGGTGCCATAAGGATAAAGAATAACAACCAAACATTATTAGCCAGACATTAATTTCATGGGTGATTAGATCTATACTTGTTTTTGTGATGCAAATCACACGAAAGAAAAAGATAAAAACAGAAGACGAGGAAAAATACCATGAACGTTAAAACTACTATCGCAACCCTGAGTGTTCTATCTGCCCTGTCATTTGGTGCTTTTGCAGCAGATTCTATCAATGCCCAACAGGCAGCGAATCTGCAACCTGCCGGCACCATCAGTGTGAGCGGCGTGGGCGGTTCTCCGATGGATATCCATGAGCAGCTGAATGCAAAAGCCGATCAGGAAGGTGCTAAAGCCTACCGTGTGATCGAAGCGAATACCGGCGACAGCTATCACGCCACCGCTGAGCTTTATAAATAAGTTGACTGAACAAGACGCAGTGTGAACGGCGACCCGTTTGAGACGCATTTGCCTCTCAGGTTGCCAAACCCCATTTCAGGAGAGTGAATCATGAAAACCAAATTAGCTATCGCCATCGTAGGTCTGGCTTCCGTATTGTCCTTCGGTGCCAGTGCTGCCAGCCTGGTTTCTAACGAACAAGCCGAGCAACTGCAACCGTTGAATCAGACCATCAGCGTAAGCGGTGTTGACGGTGATCAGACCAACGTCCGTCAGGAACTGTCGCAGAAAGCCGATGCTCAGAGTGCCAGCCATTACCGCATCATTGAGAATAATCGTGGCGACACCTTCCACGTGACTGCAGAACTGTACAAATAAGATTACATCGAACGTCGGGCGCCTGAACGGCGCCAGACAATTGATCGACGACCCGCCTCACCCACCTTTTGCCGCAGGTTGTTGATTACAACGAGGAGAAAAAATCATGAAAATCAAAGTAACCATCGCAGCCGCCAGCCTTCTTTCCTTGTTTGCCTTTGGTGCATCGGCAGCCCAACTGGTAACGGATGAGCAGGCGCAAAATCTGCAACCTACCGGCAGCACTATCACCATCAGCGGTACCGGCGGTTCGCCAATGGATTACCGTTCTGAGCTTTCTCAGAAAGCCGATGCACAAGGTGCCAGTGCTTATAAAGTGATTGAAGCGAAAACCGGCGACAGCTATCACGTGACCGCCGAGCTGTATAAATAATTCCTCGTCAATTCTGACGAACCCTTTGGCCCCGCTCGCCGGGGCCCTTTTTCGGCTTGTCACTTCACATTAAAGCGGAGCTGGCCTTCCAGCTCCTCTTCTGCTTCATCAAACAGCAGGATTAATGCGCCATACCGGCGTTTCTGCCCTGTCCCCAGATTCACAAACTCAATTTCCAGCGGCAACGGCAACTGCTCCCCAAGTATCGCATCCCAGAGATCGTCAAGATCGCTGATGGCCAGATCCGCCAGCGCAAAACGATCGCTGAACTGGCGATAGAAATGGGCTTGATCGACGATTTCGTCAAAATCAAAACGCTCGGTTCTCATTGTGATTCCCTCTTGCAGGCAGGGCCGCCCGTCAGGCAAGCCCACCAATATGCAGCGCTTTCACTTCCAGGTACTCTTCCATTCCCAGCACCGATCCTTCACGTCCCAAACCGGACTCTTTTACACCGCCAAACGGTGCCAGTTCAGTGGATACGGCGCACTCATTAATGCCAATCATCCCGGCCTCCAGCGCCGCCGAGACGCGGAACACCCGTTGCAGATTTTGCGTATAGAAATAGGCGGCTAATCCGTATTCCGTGTTATTGGCGCGCTGAATGACATCGGCTTCATCATCAAAGCGGAAGCAGGCGGCGACCGGACCAAAGGTCTCTTCCTGGGCCAGCTTCATCCCCTCATGCGCCTCGGCAATCACCGTCGGCTGCCAGAAGTTGCCTCCCAGCGGATGACGCTCGCCGCCAATCAGCAACTTACCGCCTTTGCTCAGCGCATCCTTAACGTGCTCTTCTACTTTTTCCAGCGCCGACTGCTCGATCAGCGGGCCGACTATCACGCCTTCCTCTACGCCATTACCCACTTTCAGCTTGCCCACGGCATCGGCCAGTTGATTGACGAAACGATCGTAGACCGCGTTGTGTACATAAAAGCGGTTAACGCTGACACAGACCTGGCCCGCATTGCGGAATTTGTTGGCTATTGCGCCCTGTACCGCCGCCTCAATATCCGCATCCTCAAACACGATATAGGGTGCATTGCCACCCAGCTCCATCGAGACTTTCTTCATGGTGTCCGCGGCATTGCGCATCAGCGTTTTGCCCACGGCGGTTGAACCGGTGAACGAGATTTTACGTACAGCCGGGCTCGACATAATGGCGTCGCTGATGGCATGAGTATCGCCCGCCACCGCATTCAATACGCCGTCGGGCACACCGGCTTCCTGCGCCAGCGCGGCTAACGCAAAGGCACACAGCGGAGTGTTATTGGCCGGTTTGATGATGCCGGTGCAGCCTGCTGCCAGCGCCGGGCCAAGCTTGCGTGTCAGCATCGCCATCGGGAAATTCCACGGCGTGATAGCCGCCACCACACCAATCGGTTCACGTGTTGCCAAAATGCGTGATCCGGGTTTTGCTGGCGGGATGATTTCGCCGTTGGCACGTTTAGCTTGCTCGGCAAACCATTGAATAAAGCTGGCGGCGTACTCGACTTCGCCTTCGGCTTCTTTCAGGGGTTTGCCCTGCTCGGCGGTCATCAGTTGCCCGAGCCAGCTTTTGTTCTCAATCATCAGTTGATACCAGCGATTAAGAATCTCTGCGCGCTGTTTCGCGGTTTTATCACGCCATGCCGGAAAAGCCTGCTGAGCGGCAGCGATGGCCCGCTCGGTTTCCGCCTTACCCGCGCGTGCGACTTTTGCCAGCACTTCGCCGGTTGCCGGATTAGTGACGTCAAAGGTGGCACTGGCGTTGTGCCACTGGCCCGCAGCGAAATAGCCGGTTTTAAACAGCGCGTGTTGTTGTAGAGAGGTGGACATTATTCTTCTCCTGCTAGTTTGCATCCTGTCAGGAAAGTATAGATGCCAATATCATCGGGTTTTGTGTCAGCGTGGGATCAAAAAGGCCGCTGCAACGTGCAGCGGCCGATTTCAGATTTGGATGAGGGTGTTTTGGTATTTATCCAGCATCAACGAGAGCCGTTTCACCGGTTCGGTAACGCTCTCCGGTGCCGAATAGTGATGGAGCTTTTCCTGATAAATCTCCAGTTCCTTCAACAAACGCTCAAAGTAGTAGCGCCGCTTGTCATCGCTAGTGGCTGAAATCACGCGATCGGCGGTGTATCGCAACTGACGGTGATAAGCCGAAAGCTCCGCGTTAACCGGGACTTCAGCATTACGCAGTCGCTGATGACCGATAATCAGCGTCAGCGCGATGCGGTATTTGTCGATATCGCCGGGGAACAGATTGAGCAGCAGGAACAGCTGCTGATAGAGCGCGGGCAGATGATTCTCGCGACGGCGCGCCTGATTGGTGGTCAAGGCCGCCACAGCCGCATACATAAAGCGATTCAGCAGTTTACGGCCGGTACGTGCTTTGGATTTATCGCGAATCAGCAGAATCACCATCATCGCCACAAAGCTGCCGATCCACTGGCCCAACGCATTATCGAGGAAGACGTTGAACTCAAACTTCATCGGATTATCCAGCACCAGCACGTTGATGGTGCCAATCAACGCACCTAACGTACCAATCTGGCGTCGTTGCACGAAGATACCGCCGATAAACCCGAGTGCGCCAATCGCGATACACAACAACAACGCGCTTTGCTGGGTAGCTGGCAGGATATAGATGAAGTAGAGCATGCCGAGTGGTACGGCGAAGGCCATACCGTAGAAGAAGTCTTTCGCCATCATCAACGGATTCGGCATACGCATCGCCAGCGCGGTGATGACGGCCAGCATCACCATACAGCCACTGCCCGAAGTCCAGCCGGTATAGAGCCAAAACAGAGAGCCGAGCGCGGTCGCCACAAAGGTACGCACGCCGTTGATCATCGCATGATGGGTTTCCGCCGAACGTGCCTGAATCACCACTTCGCGCTGCAGGATACTCTCTTCCAGCGTGGTAATGCGGCTGTTACTGCGTACACCATTAATCAGCAGCAGATACTCTGTTGCTGCGCCGACCCAACTTGCCACCGTCATCGGCACATTTTTGTTGCTGACGCTGATCAAACGACGCATCACCTTCATACGCTTATGCACGTCATCGACGTTATGGACGTCTTTCTCAATCAGCAGGCGATACTGCGTCGGAATATAATCCGGACGAGCGTTTTGAATCAGGAAGGTTTCAGCGGCTTGCGTAATTAACGTCAGCGACAGCGTATTCAGCATCTGTAACCGGCGGCTGGTATTTTTCCAGCGCGAAGATTCCATCAGCAATTGGCTGCGCATGCCGTTGAGTGCCGTGGTGCGACGTACCAGCGCGCTCCAGGTGCGATCCACCTCGTCTTTATCCGCGTGGGCGACACACAATTGCAGCAGTTTGTAATGCGCCACCAGCAGCGAATCGACTTCAGCATCAATCACTTTTTTGATCGAGCGCGGCGAAAACAACATATCCGCAAGAATCGCACACAGAATGCCAATGACGATTTCACTGCAACGTTCAACGGCAAACTGGGGTGCCAGCGTCAAACCGCCACTGGCATCGGCAGTAATCACGATAATCAGTGCCGTGTAACCCGCCAGTCCCAATGCGTAAGAGTTCTCGACCTTAATCAGCGAAGAGAGCCAGACGCACATCCCCGCCCATAAACAGCACAGCAGCAGCATCACCACCGGTGCACGCACCGTGGCGATCATGATAGTGAGGGCGGCAATACAGCCAATAAATGTACCAATGATGCGCAGAATGCCGCGATAGCGCAGTGCGCCAGAATAGGGATCGCCCCCCGCAGCAAAGGCGGTACCACCAGCAACAATGCCGGCGGTCATCACCGCCCAACGCGGCGTTTCCAGATTAAAGTGAAAGCCAATCGTCAGCGCCGCAACCAGCGCAAATGTCAGCTTCACCGGGAAACGCAAAAACTCAATCATAACGCCCTCGCTTAACCAAACTCGCGCAGGCGGTTAAAGAACTGCGTCAACGGCGAGACTTTGGTCTGGCGATCTTTATCACCGGTGATCACTACCGTGGCGGTAGTGCCCGCCGGGAAGCGGTTGCCCGGTTGATCGTCAAGACGAATACGCACCGGTACGCGCTGTGCCAGTCGTACCCATTCGAGGTTGGAATCGATGGTCGCCATACCTTTGCTGTCCACGCTGCTGCTGCTGTTGGTCACGCCCGCCGCGATGCTGTCCACCGTGCCGCGCAATACGGTATTACTGCCCAACGGGGTGATTTCAGCGCGGAAGCCCGGACGCACGCCATCCAGCTTGGTCTCTTCCATATACGCCAGCACGTAGAATGAGTGCTGCTGTACCAATGCCACGGCAACGGAACCACGGGTGATGAACTCGCCCTGATAAACGTTCAGGTTAGTGACCCAGCCATCTGAAGGCGCTTTGATGGTGGTGCGATCCAGGTCGATCACCGCCAAATCGCGTGTTGCCACCGATTTCGCCAGCTGATGTTCGCTGGTTTGCAGATCGTTATTAGCCTGGTCGATGGCTTCACGCGACATGGCACTGGTGCCGAGTTGATTACGGCGCGCCGCTTCACGACGCTTTTCATTGACCAATGCCTGGTAATATTCGACATCCGCCTGGGCTTCATCCAGCGCTTTCTGGTAGCGCGGGCGATCCACGACAAACAGCGTATCCCCCTGTTTCACCAGCTGGTTGTCGTGCACCGGCACGTCAGTGATAAGGCCGGTCACGTCCGGCGAGATCGCCACCACATCAGCGGAGAATTTGGCGTCACGCGTCCAGGGCGATTCGGTGTAGAACACCCAGGCGCGGAAGATGATCACGATTGCGATGATAACCAGCAGGATAGTAATCGCGTAACGCGCGATTTTTCTTATGAGCGCTTTCACTTAAAAACCTCAGACGAATAGACGGGATACAAGGTAAAACACGCAGCAATACAACGCTGTGTTAAAAAGTGCCGGATGCCACACCAGGTCATAAATTCCGCTGGGCGTCAGCACGCGTTTCACCAGCCAGAACAGCGCCAGAGAAACCAGTAGTTCAATGAAGATGGGCGGAAAACTCAGCCCGAATACGACAAATACCGGAAGCACACTCATTACGGTTCCTTAGTTCGACCTTGCCGGATTGCACCGATACCTGCCCTCATGCCGCATGGCACGTCGGGTTGAGAATCAGGGGATGATTGGGAGACTGATGGCAACATTCAGGCCGCGTTGAGCTAATGATAGCGTATCATCGTGTAAACACAGCCGTGTTAAGGTGCGGTGAACAGACCCAGCGTGCGTATAGTAACGCGCATGACTATACGTTTTCTACATATTGTGAGCTAAATCACTTTTTAGCCAGAGTAAACAATGGAACGACTTAAAGGCATGTCCATTTTCGCCAAAGTGGTTGAATTAGGTTCTTTTACCGCCGCGGCACGTCAGCTTCATCTTAGCGTTTCGTCAATCAGCCAAATTGTCGCCAAACTGGAAGATGAGTTGCAGGTCAAATTGTTAAATCGCAGTACGCGCAGCATTGGTCTGACCGAAGCAGGTAAGATTTACTATCAGGGCTGCCGCCGCATGCTGGCTGAAGCGTCTCAGGTGCACGAACAGCTTTATGCCTTTAATAATACGCCGATCGGTATTCTGCGTATCGGCTGCTCCTCCACCATGGCGCAAAATGTGTTGTCTGCAATGACCAGCGATATGCTACGTGAATATCCTGGTCTGAGCGTCAATCTGGTTACCGGCATTCCCGCGCCAGATTTGATCGCTAACGGCTTGGATCTCGTGGTCCGCGTAGGCTCGTTGCAAGATTCAAATCTGTTCTCACGCCGACTGGGCGCGATGCCGATGGTGGTCTGTGCCGCAAAAAGTTATCTGGCACAGCATGGCACGCCAGACAAACCGGGTGAAATCGATAATTTTTCATGGCTGGAGTACAGCGTACGCCCGGATAACACCTTTGAACTGGTCGCGCCGGAAGGGTTGGTGACGCGGCTGACGCCACAAGGGCGCTTCGTGACTAATGATTCACAGACGCTGATTCGCTGGCTGAAAGCCGGTTGCGGCATCGCCTATGTCCCCCTGATGTGGGTGATTGATGAGATTAACGCCGGGGAGATCGATATTCTGTTCCCGCAATATCACTCAGAACCGCGTCCGGTGTATGCGCTCTATACCGAGAAAGACAAGATGCCGTTGAAGGTGCAGGTATGTATCGATTATCTGACCGAGTACTTTAAGCAGGTGGCGCAACAGTACCAGCAGCATCGTAAGAGTTAACGGTCTGGGCGCCATACAGGGTGTCCCTACGATGCGCGAAACGACTATTTGTAAGGTGCGCCATAGGGAAACTCAGACTGTTCGATAATCTGTAGAGTCCGCCATGCGAACATCAACTTACGGTCATTCGTAGAGGCCGCCGTGGAATCATCAGACTCCACGGCCATTCGAAATGGTGCGTCATGGGGACATCAGACTTTACTGTCATTCGGAAGGTGCGCATTGATGCGCACCAGGAATGATTATGCAGTTCCGCCGACGGTGATTTTATCCAGCTTCAGGGTTGGCTGGCCGACGCCGACCGGCACACTCTGCCCCTCTTTACCGCACACGCCAACGCCTTTATCCAGCGCCAGATCGTTACCGACCATTGAGATCTGCTGCATTGCTTCAATACCCGAACCAATCAGCGTGGCACCTTTCACCGGCGTGGTGACTTTGCCGTTTTCAATCAGATAGGCTTCTGAAGTTGAGAACACAAACTTGCCGGAGGTGATATCCACCTGACCGCCACCAAAGTTTGGTGCATATATCCCGTACTCAACGCTGGAAATGATGTCCTGCGACGTGGATTTGCCCGCCAGCATATAGGTGTTGGTCATACGCGGCATCGGCAAGTGCGCATAGGATTCACGACGTCCGTTACCGGTTGGCGGTACGCCCATCAGACGCGCGTTAAGCTTGTCCTGCATATAGCCTTTGAGCACGCCGTTTTCGATCAGGACGTTATACTGGCCTGGCACGCCTTCATCATCCACTGCCAGTGAGCCGCGCAGGCCTTCGATAGTGCCATCGTCAACCACGGTGCAGAGTTCAGAGGCCACCAGCTGCCCCATTTTACCGCTGAAGACCGACGTTTCACGACGATTGAAATCGCCTTCCAGACCATGACCGACTGCTTCATGCAGCAGCACGCCCGGCCAGCCAGCGCCCAATACCACCGGCAAGGTGCCCGCAGGCGCGGCCACGGCAGACAGGTTCACCAGCGCCAGACGCACCGCTTCACGCGCCCATGCATCGGCACGTACATCACCGTTTTCATCGGCATAGAAGAACTCATAACCGGTACGCGCGCCGCCGCCGCTGGAGCCGCGTTCACGTTTACCCTGATCTTCCACCTGCACGCTGATCGACAGACGCACCAGTGGGCGGATATCCGCAGCCAGCGTACCATCGGTCGCCGCCACCAGCACCTGCTCGTACACGCCAGTCAGGCTGGCATTGACTTCCTGCACGCGCGGATCGGCCGCACGTGCCACGGTATCAACACGATGCAGCAGTGCAATTTTGTCTTCGCGCGTCAGGCTGTCCAGCGGATTCACCGGCGCATATAGCGAACGGTTGATCACAGCTGAAAGTGTATGCGCTTTGCCATTGCCCTGCTCACGCACAATACTGCGCGCGGCTTCAGAAGACTGGCGCAGGGCGTTCAGGGTGATTTGGTCTGCGTAAGCGAAACCGGTTTTCTCACCACTGATAGCACGCACACCGACACCCTGGTCAATGTGGTAAGAACCATCTTTAATGATTTTGTCTTCCAGCACCCAGGATTCATGGAAACTGGACTGGAAGTAGAGGTCGGCATAATCCAGACGACGTTCTGAAAGCTGCCCTAACAGGGAAAAAAGGTCCTGCTGATTAATGCTGTTCGCAGCTAGTAACTGCTCACTTACCAGATTCAGAGTCATCGTTTCTCACTCATTATGTGCTCGGATAGTCATAGCCTGCGGCAATTCCCCGACGGCGTCAAATTCACTTCTTGTCGTCTTCGCGCGGTTTGCGCAGCACTTCATTGATTTCCGGTTTATCCAACGGTCCGCTAATGTGATAACGCAGTAGCGAGATCTTATTCCACAGCGGGCCCAATACTTTACTGGCGGCAAATACGGCGGCCCCGATCACCGGGTTGACCACAAAGGCCGTTGCCACTCCCACCGAAGCGGAGATCTCAGGGGCAACGACCGCTTCCATATCAATCTGGCGTTTTGCCAGGTCGATCTGCCCCTGCATGGCGATATCCGCTTCAAGGCCATCAACCAGCAGGTTATCCGTGTGCATCACACCGTTTTCGATCCACGCCGTGCCGTTAATTGAATCGAAATAGAAGCCTTCACTGAAGGTGTCACTGAAATCGAAGCGCAGCTTGCGCAGCAAGGCGTCAAAACTCATCAGGCGCAACAACTGCCCCGCACGCCCGGTGTTCACATCCGCAATCTGGCCTTTGCCAAAATGGGTTTTCAGCGTACCGCTCAACGTTTCCGCTGAAGGCTGCCACGGGGCGGAACGCCAGTGCAGGTCATAATCCACGTTAAACGGCGCGTCACGAAGTGGGGTATTCATCCCAAACCAGTTAACGGCATCATTAATGTTTTTACCGCTCAGACTGCCTTTTAATGAGGTACGCTGATTGCCCGGCTTATTGACCCATTCTCCGTTGATCTTCAGCTTTGCACTGCCGGAATCCACGCTACCGTTAGTAAGTGCTAACGTATCTCCCTGCGGCTGTAATCTGGCCTGCATATGTCCAAACTTCTGCCCGCGCAGCCAGCACTCATCACAGTTTAGCTGCATCGCTGGCCAGTTACTGAAGTCTACTGTGCTGCTGTTGTCACCCAACGGCGAGGCGTTGTTGTCGCTGCTGTTCGCCCATTCTGGATTGTAGTAAAGATAGCTAAGGTCGATTTGCCATGGCGCATGCTGTGCGGTTTGCAAACTGCCTCGCGCTTCGCGGCTTTCCAGCTGGAGTTGTGTGTTGCCGGTCGGCCCTTGCGTGACGGTGGCATTAACGTCATGCCACTGCTGGCCACCGAGCATAAGTGCCGGTGTCCGCAGAGTTACATCGCCTGGTAACAGCGCGCCGCCGACTTCCGTTTCGCCCTGAGCATTACGCGAACCACTGCTTCCCGCCAGCAGCCCCATCCAGGCTTCACCATCCAGCGGCGGTAAATTGAGTTCCATCCCGCGTTTTTCTGGCAGCTTCGGCGTGCTTTTCGCATCGTTGAGCCAGATGCCGCGATCCACGCGCAGCTGAGGTTCGAGAATCCAGCGGCTGTTAAAACGGTTATGCTCGCGCACGCTGCCGCTTAGCGTGAATCCTTTCAGATCACCGGTGGCGTTAATGGCGATCGGCATCGCTTCGCCCGCCTGCTTATCCAGTGGCGAAGGTAAGTGACTACTTACTGTTTTTGCATCGCCCTGCAAATCGACTTTATAGGTCGCGCCCCCTTTGTGTGGCAGCGTGATGTCGACATTGCCCTGCCACGGCAGACTGCCGCTCAATTGACTGCTGACGCTGGTTGGCAACACTTTCAGTTTCGACGGCTGCCAGTCGCCCAGCAGCTTCACGTTGACACCGAAGTTGTCAGGGTTTTCGGTAGTGGTAAAACTGACGCCAGTGGGCTGACCAAACCAGTTGGCCTGCATCTCTTCACTTTCGAGATTGCCGTTGTTGTAACGGAAACGTCCGGTGAGGTTTTCCAGCGTGGTGTTTAACGGCTTAATGTGCAGGCTGTTATTGTTCATCACCACATTACCGCTGGCATGTACCAATTCACCATCCAGCGGAATATCGAGATTCAATGAACCGCGCACATTGCCACCGATTTGCAACTGCTGCAGTGCCGCGCCCAACGTCGATTTCAGAGGCGTCTGTTCGAAGTAATCGGCAATCTGCTTGCCCTGACCGCTAAGATCGCCATTAATAATCAACTTCTCTTTGAGGTAGTCCGGGATCACCGCGCTGACGTTACGCGCATCCACTTCTCCCAATTTGGTTTTCTCGGCTTTCATCCACAGGCCGTCGTTAACAAAATCGAGGTCGATATCGAGGTTTTCCAGCGCGGGCCAACCGGGCTGGAACTGGAAGGTGGATTGACGCAGCGGCACCCATACTTCAAACATGCCGTCATTGTGCTTAAACGGGAACAGGCTGGGATTACCGGCGAACAACAGCGTGGCATTGTCCACCTTCCCGCCTTTGATCGACTCGCTGAGGAAATGGGTCAGATCATGGCCCATTAGCGGTTCCGGGAAGTAGCGCCAGGCATCACCCGCATCGGTGACGCGAATGCCCGCCAGAATATTCAGCTGTGGCGCTTTGCCGATATTTTGCTGATAGCGGAAATCACCGCGCGCCCACAGGGAACGTGCCTGAACATCAAGATTCTGACCGTCCAGCGTCAGGCCGCTGGCATCGCGCTGCCAGTTCAGTTTGCCAGTGATCTGTTGAATTTGCAGTGGCGCCTGGAACATGTCGCCATAAGGCACTTCCGCTTGTCCCATCGCCACATCCAACCGACCGTTACTCACGCTGCCGCTGGCGGTACCGTTTAGATTGCTGATCCCTGGCAACAGCTCCCAATGCTGCCACGCCAGGTTGCGCCATTTGGCTTGCAGGCGGGTTTGTTCGTGCTGATTGAGCGGAATATCCAGCGCCAGCGCATCGATGTTGCCGCGCGGCTGCAATGCACGCCAGTTATCCAGTAACGCAGGGGATAAGGGTTTGAACAGCGGCACCAACGGTGCCAGACGCTCCAGATCCAGTTGCGTGGCACGCACACGCACCTCCGCACCACTGTTGACGCCCAGCATCTGCTGGTCTTCCGGCTTCCACAGAAGTGAGAAGTGCCCCGGCGCCCAGGCGATGCCATCGGTGCTGAGTCGGGTTTGCGGGACGGACAAACTCCAGCCATTTTGGAAACGCGCCAGATGCGAGGTTAAGCCATCGACCTGCAGTTGGTGATCGCCCTGTTCGCCGCGCCAGCGTGCACCGCCTTTACTGAGCAACAGGTCACCGGCGTAGACATCGCCATCACGCAGATTCACCCATGCCGCCAGGCTGAAACGGGCACTTTCGAGGCTGGTGTTGTCGCGCAGCCACGGACCGATCCACGGACGCACATCGACGTCATCCGCTTGCATCCAGATGCGGCCATCGTTGAGTAATCCGTTGGTATCGTTGAGATCGAGTCGCACCTGCACTACACCATGCTGACCGGTAAAGCTGGAGAGATTGACTTCCCCTTCCGCACGGTGACGCGTGCTTTCGTTGAGCCAGGTCAGGCGCGGAATCGCCAGCTCAGCGTGCTGGCCAGAGGGCGTGAGAAAACGGATGCTGCTATCACGCAGATCAAAGTGGTCAAACTGGCGCAGAAACAGATCGTTGATTTGCGCCGGCTTAAAGCTATTTTTTTGTTGATCGCTGGTGAGCAGCGGATGATTGGTTTCGAGACGCAGTTGCCAGAAGGTAAGATCACGGAACTGCCAGCGCCAGTGCAGCAGCGATTGCCATACGTTAAGCGCCAGATTTACGCGGCCAATGGTGAGTTTGCCATCTTCAGGCATCACAACGTTGAGATTACGCACCTGCAGGGTTGGGCCGAAGTTCTCCCATTTACCCTGCAGCTCGCTGGCATCCACCGTCACTCCGCTGACGCGTGAAATCGTCTGCAGTATGTCGCTGCGATAGCTGTTGAGATGCGGCATCACGAGGCGCAACCCGCTGACTAGCAGCGCCACAATAACGATGATTGCGGCGAGCAGCAGTAACAAAATCCTCGGCAACCGCCTCACACACCTCTCCTTGCTTCCCGTTGAATAACGGCGTTCAGCCTCACGACTTACATCATGACGACGTCAAACTGCTCCTGAGTATAGAGCGGCTCAACATGGACTTTAACCTGCTTACCGACAAAGATTTCCACTTCAGCCAGCGCATGTGACTCTTCGCTTTTTAACGCCTCGCCCACTGCCGGGGAAACATAAACGAGGAAACGATCGGAATCATAAGCATGATGCACACGCACGATTTCGCGCATGATTTCGTAGCAGACCGTTTCCACCGTTTTCAGCGTGCCGCGCCCTTTGCACACCGGGCAATCGGCACAGAGCACATGTTCAATACTTTCCCGCGTGCGTTTGCGCGTCATTTCCACCAGACCGAGCGCCGAGAAGCCGTTGATACCGGTTTTCACCCGATCTTTGCTCAGCGCACTTTCCAGCGAATGCAGTACGCGGCGACGATGGTCGTCATTACTCATGTCGATAAAATCGATGATGATAATGCCGCCCAAATTGCGCAGACGCAGTTGGCGAGCAATCGCCTGTGTGGCTTCAATGTTGGTGTTGAAGATGGTTTCGTCGAGATTACGATGCCCAACAAATGCACCGGTATTAATATCGACGGTGGTCATGGCTTCGGTTTGATCGATGATCAGATAGCCGCCCGACTTGAGTTCAACCTTGCGCTCCAGTGAGCGCTGGATTTCATTCTCAACATCAAACAGATCGAAGATTGGCTGTTTGCCGCTGTACAGCTCCAGCTTGCTGGCCATTTCCGGGATATATTCGCCGGTAAATTCCACCAGCAGATCGCAGGTCAGACGTGAATCAACGCGAATGCGATCCAGCGCTGCGCCGGCAAAGTCGCGCAGCACGCGCTGTGCCAACGCTAACTCGCCGTACAGCAGACAGCGCGTCTGGTTACGTTTCTTACGCTCGCTGACTTTGGTCCAGAGACGCTTGAGAAACGCGGCATCCTGCGCCAGGTCTTCCTCGCAGATGCCTTCGGCAGCAGTACGAATAATGAAGCCGCCGAGGTCGTCGCAGTAGGCGGAAACGACCGCTTTCAGGCGATCACGCTCCGCTTCGCTTTCAATTCGCTGGGAAACACCCACATGCGATGCGCCTGGCATAAACACCAGATAACGTGAAGGCAGCGTAATATCAGTGGTAAGGCGCGCGCCTTTGGTGCCGAGCGGATCTTTCACCACCTGTACCACTAAATCCTGGCCGGGGCGCACCAACTCACTAATATCGCGTACGACGAAGTTTTTCTTCTCATCACCCGCCACGCATTCGGTGTGCGGCATGATGTCAGAAGCATGCAGAAAGGCGGCTTTATCCATGCCAATATCAACAAATGCGGCCTGCATGCCGGGCAAAACGCGGCTAATGCGACCTTTATAGATATTCCCTACGATACCGCGCCGTGCTTCGCGCTCAATGTGAATTTCCTGCAGAATGCCGCCATCAATATAGGCAACACGGGTTTCAGAAGGTGTAACGTTAACCAGCAGCTCAGCCGTCATCTTGTCCCCTTAACGCACGCAGTGACTGAAAGTGGCTCAGCAACTCATTGGTTTCAACCAGCGGTAATCCCACTACGGCGTGATAGCTTCCATTAATCTTGCGGACAAAATTGCCGCCCAGACCCTGTATTCCGTACGCGCCGGCTTTGTCCATCGGCTCGCCGCTGGCAATATAGTGCGAGATTTCTTCTGCCGTGATATTGCGGAATGTCACATCAGTGGTGACAAGGCAATCCAGCTCGCGTGCACTGTCAGCCAGCGCGACGGCGGTCATCACCTGATGCGTTTGCCCGGAGAGTTGACTCAACATCTGCGCTGCGTGTGCAGCATCGCGCGGCTTTTCCAGCACGTCATTGTTGAGTACCACGATGGTATCTGCACCCAGCACCGGTAAATCCTGCGGCGCGACCGCCACGCCAGCTCGCGCTTTGTCCAAAGCCAGACGGCGAACATACACTTCCGCCGCTTCTTCTGGCTGGCGCTGCTCTTCAACGTCCGTAATCAGACGTTCAAACTGCAGACCCAATTGCGTGAGCAGTTCACGTCGACGCGGTGAACCGGATGCGAGATACAGGCTTATCATAGTCTTCCTTACTGAACAGCGAACTGTCGGCGAATCTTTCTCATTAATAAGAATAGCCAGGGCCATAGAATGCCGTCGACCACACTGCTCCAGAAGATTTCCGGGCGAAATGAGACGTTGATGACCAGGAATTCAGCCCAGAAAACAATGACATCCACCGCGAGCGACAGCACCATAACCATTAATGCCTGCTGCCACAACGCCAGATTTCGGAATAGCTGAAATTTGAAGGCCACCAGATACGCGATGATGCTGAACGCCAGCGCGCGCACCCCCAGCGTCGAACCGGCCACCAGGTCCATCACGGCCCCTAAAAAGAAGCCTGTACCAACATTAACCCGGTGCGGTAATGCCAGAACCCAGTAAACCAGGATCAACAAAAGCCATGAAGGCCGGAACATGTAGATTTGTTCCGGCCAGGGCATGATTTGCAGAATGAGGGCAATCAGAAAGGACAGCCAGATAACCCATCGGCCCTGGCTGCGATATCGACTCAAGGCTGGCCTCCGCGTGTGTTCGCTGGGATCCCTTGCGAACGACTGCTGTTAGCGGGTGCCGGCGGCCCCATTTGCTGCGTAGGCTGCATCATATCCGGTG
Source organism: Pantoea sp. Seng (assembly GCF_009829935.1). Lineage (NCBI taxonomy): Bacteria > Pseudomonadati > Pseudomonadota > Gammaproteobacteria > Enterobacterales > Erwiniaceae > Pantoea > Pantoea sp. Seng. The sequence continues at coordinate 69,821 of NZ_SZZV01000023.1, forward strand.
CCGGTGGGCCCATTTCGCCTGCTGGCGGCAAGACCTGTGGCATCATCTGCATCAGACGCTCATTCGCCACGCGGTGAACTTCATCTGGTGCCATTGGCATGTCGCCATTCTTATCCGCGCCCCACAACAGCAGCAGGTAACGCAGACGTTGCAGGCCAGCCGTCGGATGCGCCTGAATCACGGTGTAGGCACGTTGGGTATCGACTTTCACGGAAGAGACCACGCCAACCGGGTAGCCTTCAGGGAAACGCCCGCCGAGACCTGACGTCACCAGCACATCGCCGACACGAATGTCGGTGTTGCCCGGCAGATGTTCCAGCTGCAAATCTTCACTGCAGCCGTTACCCGCCGCAATCACGCGAATATCATTACGTAACACCTGAATCGGCAACGCATGCGAAGCATCACAAATCAGCAGTACACGGCTGGTCACCTGACCCACAGCCACCACCTGACCCACTACACCTTTATCACTGATCACCGGCTGGCCTTCGTAAACACCGTTTACGCTGCCTTTATCGATAACCACCTGATCGGTATACGGATCGGTGCCGGTTGAAATCACCTGGGTCACCATCTTGTGCTCATCCTGACGCAGCGGCGAGCCGAGCAGCTCACGCAGACGTGCGTTTTCCTGCTTGTATTGCCCCAGCATCAGCAGGTCACTGTTTTTCAGGAAGAGCTCACGGCGCAGCGCTTTGTTTTCCAGCTCGAGCTGCTGGCGTGAAGCCAGCGTTTCTGAGACGCCGTCAAGAAGCTGTCGCGGCCCATTGGCCAGAAAATAAAATGGACTTACCGACGTGTCCAGGTAGTTGCGGATCTGGGAGAAGGAGCTCACGCGGCTGTCTGCGATAATAATCGCGATAGCCACAATGACTGCCAGAAAGAGACGCAACTGCAGGGAAGGCCCCCTGCTAAAAATCGGCTTCATAAATTCTGCGTGTTCCTCGACATCAGGGAAGAAGCGCCAGTCTTATGACTAACGCCTCCAGGGCTGGACGCATCTCGCCGTCGTGCGCAGCGTCGATAGGCGCGACTCCCTGCGCAATTTGACCACGGTCTCAGCCGATGAGGATTTACTCCTCGCTGAACAAATCGCCGCCGTGCATGTCGATCATTTCCAACGCTTTACCACCGCCGCGCGCGACGCAGGTCAGCGGGTCTTCTGCAACGACAACCGGAATACCGGTTTCTTCCATCAGCAGACGATCCAGATTGCGCAGCAATGCGCCACCACCGGTCAGCACCATGCCGCGCTCGGAGATATCAGAAGCCAGTTCTGGTGGGCACTGTTCCAGCGCGACCATCACTGCACTCACGATACCCGTCAACGGCTCTTGCAGCGCTTCGAGGATTTCATTGGAGTTCAGGGTAAAACCACGCGGTACACCTTCTGCCAGGTTACGACCACGTACTTCAATTTCGTGTACTTCATCACCCGGATAGGCAGAACCAATGCCGTGCTTGATACGTTCCGCAGTGGCTTCACCAATCAGTGAACCGTAGTTGCGGCGCACATAGTTAATGATAGCTTCATCGAAGCGGTCACCACCGATACGTACAGAAGAAGAGTAGACCACGCCGTTCAGGGAGATAACGGCCACTTCAGTGGTACCACCACCGATATCCACCACCATCGAACCGGTTGCTTCAGATACCGGCAGGCCTGCACCAATTGCGGCAGCCATCGGCTCTTCAATCAGAAACACTTCGCGCGCGCCTGCACCTTGTGCAGATTCACGGATAGCACGGCGCTCAACCTGAGTGGCGCCAACCGGTACGCAGACCAGCACACGTGGGCTTGGACGCATAAAGCTGTTGCTGTGCACTTGCTTAATGAAGTGCTGGAGCATTTTTTCAGTCACGAAGAAATCGGCGATCACGCCATCTTTCATAGGACGGATGGCCGCGATGTTGCCTGGAGTACGACCCAGCATCTGCTTGGCGTCATGACCTACGGCCGCAACGCTCTTTGGCGAACCGGCACGATCCTGACGAATGGCAACCACGGAAGGCTCGTTCAGCACGATGCCTTGTCCTTTTACGTAAATCAGGGTATTCGCGGTACCCAGGTCAATGGACAAGTCATTGGAAAACATGCCACGAAATTTTTTAAACATACTAAGGGATAATCCTGCAAGCTGGGGGCGGAAAATAAAATCCGCCTACTTTACCAACCACGCGAAGCCGCTACAAGGCGCAAAAACGTTCTGCTTCGGTGAAAAAATACGCTGAATAATTTTTTGGGCCGATTCGCTTATCCCTGGCCGCCGTTAAATAGCGCTAAGCCGCCCTATTAAACGTAAATTCCCCCTTAATCACCGGGCGAATTTCGACATAAAATCTAACATTTCCAGCCATCATAAGCGCGGACGTAATCCACCAAAGGGCAGAAAAAGGCCCCTCAGCGCCACTTTACTGGCTGAAGACCTAAATTCGATAACGTTGTGAATGTTTTTTCACGTTACTGTTCACCGGCAATGATGGGGCAAAGAAGTCGCCCTGCCCACCTGCCACGCCCAGATTCGCCAGCGTTTGCCACTCCGCGCGCGTACGCACGCCCGCAGCAAAAACTTGTGTCGAGGTGGATTTGCACACTTCCAGTAAACTTTGCACAAATAACTGGTTTTCAGTACGACGTTCAATATTACGTACCAGCCCCGGATCGAGTTTAATCACTTCGATTGGGAACTGCTTGATATAAGCACTGCTCACCACGGTCATGCCCGCCTGATCCACCGCCACACGACAACCAAACGCGGTCAACATTTGGAAAACCGGCACTAAGCGATTGATGTGTTGACAAACATCAGCCTCAGCAAGTTCAAATAAAAAACGTTTTCTTTGCGATTTTGTACATTGCAGCAAAAGCTTTTGCAGCCAGCGCTGGAATGGACGCTGTAATAAGGAGTCAATATTGACGGGTAAAGCCAGCGTTTCATCAGGCCACACTTCAGAGAGTGCCGCGATTCGCGTCACCAGTTGGCGATCCCAACTGTCGGTCAAACCCAGTTGCAGCACCAGTGGCATAAACTCGGCCGACACCACTTCTTTGTCGCCATCGAACACGCGCGCCAGCATTTCACGGTGGTGCACTTTGCCATCCAGCAACACAGCCGGTTTTTGGTAAAGACGTGGGCCGCCGCGATTAAGCGTGTTTTCCAGCAGCGTTCGCCAGCGCACACTACCACGTCCCATGTCTAAGGTATTGCCTTCACCGACTGACCAACTGTTACCGCCCTGCAAGGCGGCACGACGGGTCGCCATCTCGACATTTTCCATCACCTGCGGCACGGTTTCTCCGCTGCGCCACGCGCTGATGCCAATGTGGATTAAATCATCGCGATCGACCATACGCATCGGCGGCAATGAGTCGACCGCGTTGATCAACTGATCGGCGATACTGTTGGCCTCTTTGAGCGTGCGGTGCGGCAATAACACGGCAAAATCGCTGCGGAAGTAGCGTGCCAGTAAAGCGCCTGGATATCGCAGAACAAATGTCGACAGCATATTAATCAGGTCAAACAGGTATTCATCCACCAGCGTTTGGCCCAGCGTTTCATGCAGCGTGTCGAGATCGGGCAGGCGCACCATCATCACCACGCCATGCGTGCCCACATCTTCCTGATCTTCCAGCAGCGTGGCTAACTGGTTATCGAAGAACAGGCGGTTATTCAGGCCGGTGCGTGAATCCTGTGCGGCAAACGTACGGATAAGCGTATCAATGCGCAAGCGCTGCTCACCCGCTTCCTGAAGATCGTTAAGCAAAGTGTCAATGGCGCGACTGGCTTTTGGCGGCCATTCGGCATAATGGCCGACGTAGGGCACGCGCTCACCCGCCAGAATACGCTCGGAGCGAGCTTCTAAACGCTCCATGTGCTGCCAGCGACGATTGATCCAGCGATGCGTCATCACCAGTAAAGCCGACATAATCGCCACCACGCTGAGCAGGACAATCAGCGTATAGGCACCGGTAAAGGAACGGAACCAGGTTTTCGCAGGATCGAGTACCACTACACGCAGCTCAAGGCCGGGAGAGTGCACTAACGGAAGATCGAACTGAATAAAACGATTCGGCTCATCTTCGAGCATAGGATTTTCATGGCGAGCGAGTTGAAACACCACGGTATTGCCGTTATGCATCTCAATCTGTTCCGCATTGATCACCGGCATGATGCGCGTCAACCACTGCGTCAGTTCTTGTGGCGATTGCGTTGTCAGCGCTTTATCGACTTCGGTCGCTAGCGTATTGACGCGTGTTTCAACGCGTTGTTGCGATAGCCAGATAAAACTAAAAGCGCAGCCGACCAGCATCAATAACATTGCCAGTAAGCTTAATAATGTAATAAACGCAGAAAACTTAGTTGTTAATCGCATCCCTGTGCCTGTATCACTGCGGTTCTAAACGGTCGCCATCCGACGGCGCCAACCTGCTCATTGGCGTAAACCTGAGCAAAATAGCACAAAACATCGTCTGAATCAGCGCCAGACGCGCATCAAATTAGGCGGTGCGCCATGCTAATCGGACCTGCGGCGCGAGTATAGCCGCAAAGTGTGATGGCTTGCGTTTCACACGGACTTTTTCGTCCTATTCTCAACAGAGCCCGCTTGCCAGGAAATTTCATATTTTTCCGGGCAAAGTGGCGTGTCCAGCGCGAGTTGATCATGCTGAGTACAACACCACCTTTTTCGCCGGAGAATGCCATGAAGCTGAAGCAATACCTTACCGAATCCGACGTGACGCCCGAGAGCATCTTTAATATGCGCCGCCGTCAGGTGTTGAAAGCGCTGGGATTAGGCGCCGCTGCGGCAAGTTTACCCGGCGCGGCGCAGGCAGATGTGCTGAGCTGGTTTAAAGGCAATGACCGTCCACCTGCCCCCGCAGGTCGCGATCTGCAATTTACCAAACCCGCGCAGTATCAGGCCGATCTGCCGATGACACCGTTTGACAAGGTTTCTGGCTATAACAACTTTTATGAGTTTGGTCTGGATAAGGCCGATCCAGCTGCTAACGCCGGCACGCTGAAAACTGAGCCCTGGCAGTTGCGCATTGAAGGTGAAGTGGCGAAACCGATCACGCTGGATATGGACGACATCTTTAAACGTTTTGCCATGGAGCAGCGTATTTATCGCATGCGCTGTGTTGAAGCGTGGTCGATGGTGATCCCTTGGGTGGGCTTTGAGCTGAATAAATTACTCAAACTGGCTGAACCCACCAGCAATGCCCGCTTTATCGCCTTTCAGACGTTATATGCTCCGGACCAGATGCCAGGTCAGAAAGATCGCTTTATTGGCGGTGGGCTGGATTATCCGTATGTGGAAGGGTTGCGTCTTGATGAAGCGATGCACCCTCTCACACTATTAAGCACCGGCGTGTACGGTAAAGCGCTGCCGCCACAGAATGGCGCCCCGATTCGCCTGACGGTGCCGTGGAAATACGGTTTCAAGGGCATCAAGTCCATCGTTAAAATCACCCTGACGCGCGACCAGCCTCCTACCACCTGGAACCAAATCGCCAATAACGAATATGGATTTTATGCCAACGTTAACCCCCATGTGAATCACCCGCGCTGGTCGCAGGCCACCGAGCGTTTTATTGGTTCCGGCGGCATTCTGAATGTCGAACGCCAGCCAACCCTGCTGTTTAACGGCTACGCTAAAGAGGTGGCTTCACTGTATCGCGGGCTCGATTTACGGGAGAACTACTGAGTGCGACTGACGTTACGCCATATCACCCTGTTAAAAGTGGTGCTGCATCTCGCGGCTTTCCTGCCGTTTGTGTATCTGTTTATGGCTGCCAGCCAGGGTTGGTTAAGTGCCGACCCGGCGAAAGATATCCAGCATTTTACCGGCAGAATGGCGTTAAAGTTGCTTTTGGCGACGCTGCTGGTGAGCCCACTCACGCGTTACCTGAAACAGCCTCTGCTGATTCGCACCCGCCGCCTGCTCGGCGTGTGGTGTTTTGCCTGGGCATGTTTGCATTTGACCAGCTATTACCTGTTGGAACTGGGTTATAACCACCTGCAACTGCTGGGTAGTGAGATCGTTTCACGTCCTTATCTGTTACTGGGTATGATCTGCTGGCTGGTGCTGTTTGCCCTCGCCATCACCTCATTTCAACGTGCCCAACGTAAGCTTGGCCGTCGCTGGCAAACCCTGCACAACGGCATCTATCTTGTCGCGATCCTCGCACCTATCCACTATCTTTGGTCGGTGAAAGTCTTCTCCCCGCAGCCCTGGATTTATGCGCTGGTGGCTTTAGTGCTGTTAGGTTGGCGTTACAATAAGTTGCGTAAACTTCTGCATCGATAATCCCCGCATGGTTGTCTTCCTGCTGTGAAATCTGATAAAAGGTGTGGCTTTCGGGCCGCATCGGATCAACTTCGCAGATAAGACCAGTATTTTGCTGCGAATTGCGACGAAACGGATATAATGCCCGGCTTTATTGCAAGCGAAGTCGTCTTTTTCACTCTCAGGAGTGACAAACGACAGATGTCGCGGTATTTTACGCGATGCCTTACTGATTGCAGGAGATAGCAGCAAGATGGCGCACGAATTTCACATACTGCTTTTAAACGGCCCCAACCTGAATTTGTTGGGAACGCGCGAGCCTGAGAAGTATGGGCACACCACGTTGGCAGAAATTGTCAGCGATTTGACCCAGCAGGCCGATCAGCACCATGTGAAATTGAGTCATTTGCAATCGAATGCAGAGTTTCAGTTGATTGATCGTATTCACGAGGCCCGTGGCAATGTGGATTACATCATCATCAACCCGGCTGCATTCACGCATACCAGCGTTGCACTGCGTGATGCCCTGTTGGCGGTTAGCATCCCTTTTATTGAGGTGCATCTCTCGAACGTGCATGCACGTGAGCCGTTCCGACATCACTCCTATCTTTCTGATGTATCTGCTGGCGTCATTTGTGGACTTGGCGCTGATGGATACTCATGGGCTTTACAAACGGCAGTAAAACGCCTGTCACATTCCAATTAAACAGAGTACGGAACCACACTCATGGATATTCGTAAAATTAAGAAACTGATCGAACTGGTAGAAGAGTCTGGCATCTCCGAGCTGGAAATCTCTGAAGGCGAAGAGTCAGTTCGTATCAGCCGTTCACCTGCGAACGCTGGCTATCC
>NZ_SZZV01000024.1:0-70310 GCF_009829935.1 Pantoea sp. Seng
CCTACAATCTGGTGAGATATCAGATGATAAGAATGGCCTCAACGCTGAAGGGATACTGGCCTAACCAGCTCAGCTTCAGGGAATCGACAGCGTGGGTGATGAAACTGCTCTGGACACTTGAAGGCGCTTCGCCTGGGCGTATCCCGGAACTGGTAAAGGACGTAAGTTCGATAGCAGAGATGGTCAGACTACCGGGACGACGGGAGCGCTCGTTCCCAAGGGTGGTGAAAGAGAGACCCTATAAATATCCGACAGCCAGAAGAAAAAATGCCAGTCAGGCTTAACTGATCGGCATTAGGCCAATTGGCCCGTTTTTTTATGGAAGCATTTCTCAATAACGGCGCGATTGATCGCGCATCTGAACCGCGTTTACATGGTGCGATTCATCGTGCCGCGACAGCAGATGTAAAAAAGGAAGCTCATTAGCTTCCTTTTTTTGGGCCTTAGTAGACGTCACGCAGATAGCGCTTATCTTTCTTCAACTGGTCAATGTAAGCCGCTGCACGTTCGCTAGAGAGTCCACCAAACTGGCGCACCACTTCATACAGCGCTGCATCCACATCTTTCGCCATGCGCGAAGCATCGCCACAAACATAGAAGTACGCGCCATCCTGCAGCCAGGCATACAGCTCAGCGCCTTTTTCAAGCATACGATTCTGCACGTAGATCTTCTCTTCCTGATCGCGTGAGAATGCCAGGTCGAGATGTGTTAACAGACCGCTTTGCTGCCAGCCATTAAGCTCATCTTCATAAATGTAGTCGTGTTCCTGATGCTGATCGCCGAAAAACAGCCAGTTCTTACCTTCAGCGCCGGTTGACTGGCGTTCCTGCAGGAAGGCACGGAACGGGGCAATACCGGTGCCAGGGCCAACCATAATCAGCGGAGCATTGCCGTTAGCCGGCACGCGGAACGCTTTGTTTGGCGAAATAAAGATCGCTGGCTTCTCGCCACGGCGCACGCGCTCAGCCAGGTAGGTTGAACATACGCCTTTACGCTCACGGCCACCGCTGTGATAGCGCACGGAAGCAATCGTCAGGTGCACCTGATTCGGATGCGTTTTGGAGCTGGAAGAGATGGAGTACGCACGGTGCTGCAACGGACGCAGCATCGCCACGAACTCTGGTACAGACAGAGTGCGCTTCAGCTCAAGCTGCAGCAGATCCAGTGTGTCTTTGCCCCACAGCCAGTTAGCCAGAGTGTCTTTATCGTCGTGCTGCAATACGTGCAGCAGTTCCTGGTTGGCAGTGTGCTGGCCTACCCACTCAATCAGCTTGCGCGATGGCTCGGAGATCTCAAACTGATAGGTCAGCAGATCGCCGAGGTTACGATCAAAGCTTGGCACCGGAGTTTCATAGTCCGCTTTCAGTTCGCTCAACAGCAGGCTAACCAACTCAGCATCGTTCACTGGGATAACACCCAGCGCATCACCGGCTTCATACTTCAGACCGCTGTCGGTCAAATCGAATTCGAAGTGACGAATATCTTTCGCCGAAGATTCACCTGACAGACGTTTATTGGTTGCCAACGCCGCTGCGTAAGGGTTTTGCTTGTTGCTGCCAGGGATGACAGGGGCTTCTGGCGCGCTCTCTAATACCGTGCCACTGCTGCCCGCACTGGCGGCAAATTGTGGCATTGCATCGCCAATCCATGCACTCGACGGCTCTTCGAAGTCGATATCGCAGTCGATGCGGTCAAAGACGCGTTTTGCACCCAGCTGTTCCAGACGCATATCGAAGAATTTACCTGCTTGGCAGAAGCCATCGTAACCGGTATCACCAATCGCCAGGATGGCAAAGTGCATCTGCTCCAGGCGTGGCGCGGTGCTGGCAGAGAGTGCCTGCCAGAACAGCTGTGCGTTGTCCGGCATTTCGCCTTCACCGTAGGTGGAGGTGACAATCAGCACATGGCGCATGGTGGCGAACACATCCAGGTCCACTTCGCCCAATGCCTGCACCACCGGCACCAGACCTTTGGCACGCGCGGCTTTTGCGGCAGTTTGCGCCAGCGCTTCAGCATTGCCGGTCTGTGAACCGAACAGAATGTGCAGCTGAGTATTGGTGGCGCCACCGGCCGCAGGTGCCGTCTGCTTATCTTCTAATACCAACAGACGCGAGTGGAGACCGGCGAGAAAACCCGCCAGCCAGTATTTCTGTTCGCCGTTAAACGGCGCATCTTCAGGAATGTAAGGAATCTTCATGGATATCTGTACTCAAACCCGTCTCGTGATGTTCAGTCAATATACACACATTCATTGGTGCTGCTATCAGGAAAGTTTCCCGACAGCAGCGGCGATTTCTGGCAGCGCGGCGCGTGCAAACAGCTCTTCGAAATCAGGCAGATGGCCAAGCACCTCACGGTTGCGGGCATCCTGATAAATTATCCAGCCATAAGTCGCCAGGCTGTCCATGGAGCGAATGTTGCGTTGCGTTAATGCTGCTTTGTAATCGGACATACGTTTTGCTGCAATCAGACTCGCCAATTCGTCATCGCTGTAGCTTTCAATCGCTGAACGAGCATGACGTTGCAGTTTGCTCACCAGCGCGAAGTCTTCCGTCATCAGCAAATTGCGTACCGCTTTTTCAACCGCAGGGTCTTCAACGGCGGTGCCTTTTGGCAGTTTGCCGAGTGCAAGTTGCTGCGCAAAGCTCAGTACGGTGTAGTTGTTGAGCAACACGAACATTTCCGCTGTATCCGTCGCACCGTAAGCCGGTACGGCGCCATCCGCAATGGTTTTACCCGTGCGCCAGGCCGCTTTGAATTTGGCAACCTGATGTGCAGCCAGTGAGGTTGACAGCTCTTCCAACAGATCCTTACGTGATTTCGCTTTTAGGATCTCGCCACCATCTTGATACAGCAGCAGTGAACGCGGCATCACGTAGACAAAGTGGTGGCACTCGGTTTCCCAATTCTCCAGCAGCCAGGCTGCGCGCGGCGAGTTAGTGGCTTCCAGGTGCCAGTTCAGCATGGTCAGCACGGCTTGCTTGTGAACCTGCGCCAATTCATCTTCGTCAGCGATTGAACCGAAAAGCACGGAATCACCCGCTGCGTGTCCTGCCAGTGCGCCGTATGGATCGTACTGGTAAGCAAAGCCACCGCTCATGCCGTTGCCGAAACCTTTACCAAAGGTGCCGAGGTTCAGAATTGCGCCATTGGTCATGTATTCGCAGCAGAAATCGCCGACACCTTCGACGACTGCGGTTGCACCGGAGTTACGAACCGCGAAACGGTCGCCCGCCTGGCCTTGTACGAACAAACGGCCGCCGGTCGCACCAAACAGCGCGAAGTTACCGATCAGCACGTTGCCGTCGCTGTCTTGAGCGCCGCCACCCGGTGACATCACCACCAGCTCGCCACCGCACTGACCTTTACCTACGCCATCGTTACAGGTGCCGTAGTGCTTCATCTGCATACCATCGTTGCAGAAGGCACCGAATGACTGACCGGCAGAACCGCTGGTGTGGATATTCACCGTGCGCGGTGCCAGATAATGACGGCCGCGATCGTCTTTGAACACCGCTGGCAGTGCAGCACGTTGTTCAGCAGACAGTTCGTGGTTGAGCATGCGCTCGATGTCGATGGCCAACTGGCCGCCCACGCTCTTGTTACGGTTGTTCAGGGTAATGCCTGCGCCGAGCGCGATATCGCGGCTCGCCTGGTCGATCAGCTGTGTTTTCAGCTCTTCAACCCAGCCATCATCCAGCTCAAAATCTTTTTCCAGATAGACCGGCTTCGCGATTTTCTGCTCTGGCACCACGGTCAACATCGCACGCAGATCCAGCTTGCCGACTTCCAGTGGATGATCCATCAGGTGCAGCAGGTCAGAACGGCCACGTGCTTCGCGCAGTGAACGCAGGCCGAGGCGTGCGAGAAATTCACGCACTTCTTGCGCTACATTAACGAAGTACTGTGCCAGTTGACGCGGATCGCCATCAAAGGCTTCGGCGTTGGTGGTTAAACCGGCCGGGCATTTAACGTTACAGTTTTTCGCCATTACGCATTTCAGCATCATCAGCGCAGTGGTGCCGAACTCGAAGCTGTCGCCACCGAGCAGGGCAGATTTGATCACATCGCTACCGGTTTGTTGTGCACCGGAGCAACGCAGCTGCACTTTGTCACGCAGGCCATTCGCGCACAGCGCCTGATGCACTTCCGCGATACCGATTTCGGCAACGCGTCCAGTGTATTTCAGGCTGGTGACCGAGGCCGCACCAGTACCACCGGTGTTACCTGCCACGTTAATGACGTCTGCGCCAGCTTTTGCCACGCCCACAGCGATAGTACCGATGCCTTCTGAAGACACCAGTTTTACGATAACGCGCACGCGCGCTGCCTTACAGTCGTGGATCAGCTGCGCCAAATCCTCGATGGAGTAGGTATCGTGGTGCGGTGGGGGTGAAACCAACTCAACACCCGGCGTACCGCCACGCGCGGCGGCGATCTCCACGGTCACTTTCGGTGCAGGCAGCTGTCCGCCTTCACCTGGTTTCGCGCCCTGACCGATTTTGATCTCCAGCTCTTCCAGCATCGGATCGGCCAGATAAGCCGCCCACACGCCGAATCTGCCTGACGCCAGCTGCTTAATGCGTGACGCGCGGATGGTGCCGTGACGGGAATAGTGCTCGCCACCTTCACCACAGTTACTCATGCCGCCGACCATGTTAGTGCCGTGCGCTACCGCTTCATGTGCAGGTGCCACCAACGCACCGTGGCTCATCGCACCTGAGGCGAAAGTACGGGTAATTTCGTGTGCCGGTTGAATCTCTTCCAGCGGCAGCGAAGGCAGTGCGGTAAAGATCAGTGACAGATAATCTGCCGCTTTACCGTAAGCGGTGATGTGCAATACACCGCCGGCCACGCTGCTGCTTTCGATGTCGTCGCTAAAGCGGGTTTTCAGTGCACGTGCCAGCGCTTCCAGACGTTCATCTTCTGGCTTCAGGCCCGCGATGGAATCAATCAGGCGCAGCTCGAACTGGTTCAGGCTGCCTTCCACCGCTTCACACTTCAATCCACGGGTAGCAAAACCGTTGTTGACCAGTGAGTAACGGCCGAGTTTACGACCAAACTCCGCTTCGCTATCAACGTGGGTCAAATCACACGGCAGCGCGAGGATGTCACGCAGCGCAGCAGGACGACGTTTACGCTCGGCGTGCATCAGGCTAGAGAATTGACGGTAATCCGGCGTGATCGCCAGTGAGTCAATGACCTCGTTCGGGATGCGTTCGAAGCTACTGTCTTTGAATGCGTCAGCTTTAATGCTGAAGGCATTGTCCAGTTTGGCCAGCGTCATCAGACGGATGAAATTGTCCTCTTCGCGTGCTTTGTCCGCGAAGCGAATCGGCTGTTCCGTCATATCAATAAAGGTACGCACGGCGATGGTGCCGTAAGAGTGACCTGCACCTTCCGCACGCTCTTTGAACAAGCCGAGCAGTGGCACTTCTGCCTCGCCCTGGATTTTCAGCGCACTCTGATGCCAGTCAACCGCCATCTGAGCGATTGCCGGGAAGCCCGCGCCACCCACAGGGGTTTTGATATTCGGGAAGTACTTCTTCAGAACCGGATCGTCGGTATTCAGGAAGTTAGGTTCAAAGAATTCACCACAGCTGTAGCTCTCAACGGTACAGAGACCCACTTTACCCATGGTCTTCATCAAGGCTTTTTCGGCGGCTTTGGCATAGCGTTTGAAGGCTTTGTTACCTTCTTCGCCTTCGCCATATTTCTCTTCCGCGCGCATCTGTACGCCCAGCGGGTAAACCGCTGACGCACCAAAGCCTAAAGTGGCTGCAATGTGGTGAGAGGAGATACTCTGGCCGCTTTCTACCACCAGAGAAACATCCAGACGCAGACCTTCCTGCACCAAACGCTGGTTGATGGCAGAGACCATCAGCAGCATAGGAATCGCCGCGTGAGTTGAAGAGATGTGGCGGTCGGTGATTACCGCAATGCCGCCCTGCTGGCGTGCGAAATCCACGACCTGCTGTGCAAGATTATCAATGGCGTTTTCCAGCGCTTTGGCGTTGGCGGCACGGCTGACGATATCTTTGCCGATGACCGGCTCATACAGCATCTCGAAACGCGCATAAGGTGCGACGGTTTGCTCACGCAGACGCAGCATATCGAGGTGTGTCAGGATCGGCGTTGGCACGATAACCTGCTGACCTTTGCTGCGGCCAAGGTGCGGTTTTGCACCCAGTGCCACGCGCAGCGTCATGCCGTCCGCTTCGCGGATAGAATCCAGCGGCGGGTTGGTGACCTGAGCAAAGCGTTGTGAGAAGTAGTGCGCCATGCCGCCTTCGTGGTCGGACAGGCCATTGATGGCGTTGCCGTAACCCATCGCCGAGATCTTCTCAGCGCCGGTTTGCAGCATCGGGTCCATCATGAATTTGAAGCTTTCCTGGTTGTAGTAGTACGCCACAAAACGCTGATAGGTTTTGAGGTCGCCACGATAGCGAAGCGGTGAGCCCAGCTGCTCTGCCTGAATCTCCGGCAGATCGTGCAGGTCCACGCGAGCCGCGCTCAGCAGTGAAAGGTAATCTTTCTCTGCTGCCAGTTTTTCCAGCGCTTCCACCGTGGTGTAAGAGCGTTTTTCTTTGTGATCGTAATAGAGCATGCCGCCCGCTTCGATACGGCCACGACGCAGTACGCTTTCCGGTGGGAAGGCAATCTGACCCGCTTCTGACATCGCACCGATGTATTCAGCGGTTTCGACAGAACGCAATGGGCGCAGACCCAGGCGGTCAAGGCGTGCCCCGATCACTTCGCCATTACCGAAGATCAACGCTGCCGGGCCATCGTTCTTCTCTTCATACAGAGAGAAGTACTCCAGCATGGCGCGCACTTCATTTGACAGTGAGGTGTCGTTTTCCCACGCTGGTGGCATCATTGAGACGACGGCGTTGATCAGGTCGAGGTTATCTTCCATCAAACGGCTATGAATGCTTTGGTCCAGACGCGAGCTGTCGGACTGGCCTTTCGGACGCACGATTTTCTTACCGCGCGCCAGCATCAGCGCCGCTTCAGCGATACGGTTCTTACGGTCGGTGTTCAATTCACCATTGTGCGCCATCAGACGGAACGGCTGTGCCATGGTGGTGTGCGGATCGGTGTTGGTCGAGAAGCGGGTATGGAAGAACAGCCCGCGCACCTGATGATCGGCATCGGTCAAATCTTTGAAGTACGGAATCACTTCATTAGAGTTCAGGCGTGCTTTAAATACCTGAGTGCGTGAAGAGAGCGACAGCGGATAGAGACCGCCGAATTCGCTTTCAGTAAAGGCACGCGCTTCGATGTCCAGCAGCGCACGATAGATGTGGCGCTCGAACTCGAGTTGTTCGGTGACTTCCTGCGGAGCCGCAAAGATCCACTGCACAATCGGCAGCTGGAATTGCAGAGCGGCTGGACGCGTCACGCTGCCGTCCAGCGGCATATCACGCTTCATCAGCACAGGGAAGTTATGGGCAGCGAGGGTTTCTTCCACCAGACGCTCAGCGTTCGCGCGAAGCTCGGCATCTTTTGGCACGAAGAAGTTACCGACGCCAAAGCGACCGGCTTCCAGCGGTTGGCCGGTGACTTTACGGAAGAAGTTCAGAGAAAGGTCGACGTTGACACCTGCGCCATCGCCCACGCCCTCAGCAGACATGCCGCCACGGTGCGGTACCGTGCACAGTGCGCTATGGGCCATCTGCAGGATCTCATGGGTCTGCTCGCCGTCCTTACGGGTAATAAACCCAACACCACAGCTATCACTACCGGCTGAGGGATCATACAAACCATAGGGATGAGGTTTTTGAGTGGACATTGAGGGTCTCCTTAAACTGCTTTTGACATTACCTGCATTATTTCAAGCACAGAGCACCGCTGCGTGCTGTATCAAATTCGTTTTCGCCGCTTAAACGCGGACGTCGCAATACCGAGCAAAGGCTCTCAAGAGAGTATGGTCTCGTCCTTGATGAGCTGCTCTTACTTCCGGTCTCTTACGGGAGATAACTTGCATCCAGAGGGAGTTTCTTGCTGCATAGATATGCCGAGACACAGTCCCGACTGGAAAGCATCCAGCGGAATTCCAACTTATCGGGAAAGCGAACTCAGGTCAAATAGCCAGCTTTGTTGCGGTTAATCGGCTGTTTTACCAATTAACACTATGATTATGAACAATTTATTACGTAAATAACTGTCAATCTGACGATTCTGATTCCCCTATGAAGTGTGAGCCGTCTCACTGTGAGGTACGCCTCAGATATCTAATCAATGCTGAATAACTGCATTCCATCAGCATAAAATTCTGTTGGGGCGGTTTCACGCACAGCATGTATCTGTTTTTCTTATGGCGTCATATTTGAATCAAAATAGGGCTGTCATTAGTAAAATTAATCAAGCTGATTGTGAGTAAAATGGCGCTAAAGTTGAATGAATATGCAATAACAAGACGCAACCATCAGATGAAATGGCTGCCGGGAGGCGGAATAGCACGGGATGTGACAAAAGGGTCGCAAAAGCGCGGCCCTCCAGATTATTCAGTTGGCAGATTTAGTCAAGCGCTTTACGCATAACGACGCGAACATCGGCGAAAAGGCGCTGCGATGCACCATAATGAGGCAAAGTCAGCAGGCAATGACACGCTGAGTCGGCGCAGTGCCGCGATAATTACGCTATCATGAGCCAGATTTCGTTCAGGGAGCTCGTGATGAAACAGATTCGTCTTTTAGCGCAGTACTACGTTGATTTGATGGTCAAGCTTGGGCTGGTGCGTTTCTCACTACTGTTAGCTTCAGCACTGGTGGTGCTGGCGATGGTGGTGCAGATGGCGGTCACCATGGTACTGCGTGGCCATGTTGAGAGTATCGATGTGGTGCGATCGGTATTCTTTGGTCTCTTAATCACGCCCTGGGCCGTCTATTTTCTCTCGGTGGTGGTTGATCAGCTGGAAGAGTCTCGCCAGCGCCTGACAAAGCTGGTCGATAAGCTGGAAGAGATGCGCACACGCGATCTTGAACTTAATCAGCAAATGAAAGAGACCATCGCTCAGCTGAATCAGGAAATTAACGATCGTATCAAAGCGGAGCAGGCCCGCGAGCAGGTGATGGATAAACTGCGCGAAGAGATGGCGCGTCGTGAACAGGCGCAAATCGAGCTGGAACAGCAATCCTCTTTCTTACGCTCCTTCCTCGATGCCTCACCGGACTTGGTATTCTATCGCAACATCGACAAGCAGTTCTCGGGCTGTAACCGTGCGATGGAGTTGCTAACCGGCATGAGCGAGAAGCAACTGATTGGCCTGACGCCGCGCGACATTTACGATGAAGATGCCGCCTCCAAGGTGCTGGAGACGGATGAAAAGGTATTCCGCCATAACGTCTCCCTGACGTACGAACAGTGGCTGCAATATCCTGATGGGCGCAAAGCCTGCTTCGAAATCCGCAAAGTGCCGTATTACGATCGCGTCGGTAAACGCAGCGGCCTGATGGGCTTTGGTCGCGATATTACTGAGCGTAAGCGTTATCAGGACGCGCTGGAGAATGCCAGCCGTGAGAAGACCACCTTTATTTCAACCATCAGCCATGAACTGCGTACGCCGCTGAATGGCATTGTCGGCTTGAGCCGCATTCTGCTGGACACCGATCTCAATCAGGAACAACTGAAGTACCTGAAAACCATCCATGTCTCGGCCATCACGCTTGGCAACATCTTTAATGACGTGATTGAAGTGGACAAAATTGAGCGCCGCAAAGTGCAGCTGGATAATCAGCCACTCGACTTCACCGGTTTCCTGGCCGATCTGGAAAACCTCTCCGGGTTACTGGCGCAGCCGAAAGGACTGAAGTTCGTGATGGCGCCAGAGCTGCCATTGCCGCACATCATCTCTGCTGACGGCACGCGCCTGCGTCAAATTTTATGGAACCTGATCGGTAACGCGGTGAAATTCACCCAGCAGGGTGAGATTGTGGTGCGGGTCGCCTATCACCAGGACGAAACGCTGCGCTTTGAAGTGCAGGATTCTGGCATGGGAATTCCGCAGGAAGAGCAGGACAAGATCTTCGCCATGTATTACCAGGTAAAAGATCAGCACGGCGGAAAACCCGCCACCGGTACCGGTATTGGTTTGGCGGTTTCTCGGCGTCTGGCACAGGCGATGGGCGGCGATATTAGCGTGAGTAGTGCGCCGGGGCAGGGCTCATGCTTTGTGGTCGAGATAAATGCACCTCGTGTGGCCGATGAGGTGGAAGACGAAGATCTCGACGACAGCATGCCACTGCCGGCGCTGCACGTATTACTGGTTGAAGATATTGAACTGAACGTCATTGTGGCGCGCTCGGTACTGGAGAAACTGGGATGCAGTGTGGAAGTGGCGATGACCGGCACTGAAGCGCTGGCGATGTTTGATCCGCAGGAATTTGATCTGGTGTTGCTGGATATTCAACTGCCGGATATGACCGGACTGGATGTGTCGCGCGCTATTCACCAACGCCATGCTGGCATGGCGCTGCCGCCGCTGGTGGCACTGACCGCCAACGTGCTGAAAGATAAAAAAGAGTATCTCGACGCCGGTATGGATGATGTGCTGAGTAAACCGCTGGCGGTGCCGGCCTTAACGGCGATGATTAAAAAGTTCTGGGATTACCAGGGCGAACCGGAAGAAGAGATTCAGACGTCCTCAGACGTACACTCGCGCATGCTGCTCGATGTGGAGATGCTGGAACAGTATATCGAATTGGTCGGCCCAGGATTGATTACACAAAGCCTGACGATGTTTGAACAGATGATGCCGGGCTATCTCGACGTGCTGGATTCCAACATGATGGCGCGCGATCAAAAAGGGATTGCGGAAGAAGGGCATAAAATTAAGGGTGCTGCGGGCTCAGTAGGACTGTTGCATCTGCAGAAACTGGCGAAACAGATACAGTCACCGGAACTGCCAGCATGGTGGGACAACGTGCAGGAGTGGATCGACGAATTAAAACATGAGTGGCTGCATGACGTTAACGTGTTACGCGAGTGGGTAGCTGAAAGGGAAAAATCTTCGGACGCCAGAAAAAAATGACCCCAGTCGAAACTGGGGTGCGCGAATACTGCGCCAACACCAGGGAAATGGGTACTGCTGCTATCGTTAGAAGTCGAATAGATCAGCAACAGTATGGTATTGGTTAACGCTTCGAAATCACCTTAACAAATTCGCCAACGCTTGTGACAAGATTCATTAAATTGTGTGAAGTTGAGCAGCGATTAAATACAGAAAACATTAAATTGCTGACACAGTCAAGCAAGGAATTAATTTCTTTGCCGTATTGCACTATTTTTGACCAATTGTTCTGCTTTTTGCCTGAATTTCCTTCAGCCTGAAGCAGGAAAAGCCTGACAGCTGCACTGAAATTCCTAATCAGTCGAAAAATCAGAGTTGATTGAACTTAACATGCTGATATTAGGTAACAAATAAGGTAGTTCTGGTGGGTTATCCAAAACGTTTTGGAAACCCTCTGCTGAAAGTTCCAGTTTAAGGTTTTGCGGTGCAATGTAAACCAAACGGAAGGCTAAATCCTTTACCATTGTCAGGGCTAATCATGATGATGTTGACGCGATTTCAGCCACGTTTATTGAAACGGCTGCGCTCATCAGTGCGCTTATTCAAACGCTTTGAAATTTTATTGTTAAGTATTGTGAAAGTTTAAACGTGATCTTTATCACTTTGTATGAAGTATCCGATTGTAAGGGTTTAGCTGGGTTTTTCACCATGGAACCGATTCCCTCATAATGGAAGTGCTTGATGTGATTGGCTCTAATAGAGGAACGATGATGACGCAGGTAATAACTTCATCTCTAACTTTCACGGGATAAGCGGTAAAGTTTTGCCCAGGATTACAGGTAATCAAAATTGTGACCGGGGTGATTGATTAATGCAGGGAACAGGTAAGAGAAAATTGCATGAGTAAGAGTAAAGGGAAAATGGGGCAACGCCTTAAAGTGCTGATTGCTAAAGTGCTGCTTGCGTGGTTGGGAATTTGGCTGGCAGGCATCGTGATCTTTGCCTTTTTACCAGTGCCGTTTTCTGCGGTGATGGTGGAGCGTCAACTGGGCGCCTGGTTCAGTGGTCGGTTCGACTATGTGGCGCACTCCGATTGGGTCAGCATGGATGAGATTTCTCCGTGGATGGCGCTGGCCGTGATCGCTTCTGAAGATCAAAAATTTCCGGAGCACTGGGGCTTTGATGTCGATGCGATACAAAAAGTATTGGATAACGATGGCTCAGAACAGATGCGTGGTGCCTCAACGCTGTCGCAGCAGACCGCAAAAAACCTGTTCTTATGGGATGGCCGCAGCTGGGTGCGAAAAGGGCTGGAAGCCGGTTTAACCGTTGGACTCGAAACCGTGTGGACCAAACGCCGCATTCTGACGGTATATTTGAATATTGCGGAGTTTGGCAACGGCGTGTTTGGTGTGGAAGAGGCTTCACAGCGCTACTTCCACAAACCAGCCAGTCGTCTGACGATTTCTGAAGCGGCGCTGCTGGCGGCGGTACTACCAAACCCGATTCGCTTCCGCGCTGATGCACCTTCCGGGTATATACGAATGCGCCAGCAGTGGATAATACGCCAGATGCGTCAGTTAGGTGGGGAAGGTTTCCTCGCGCGTTACAAATTGCATTAACAGCAATTAGTCTTCGTCAAACCCGGCTTCAAACAGCTCAATCACCGCAGCCAGCGCCTCGACTTCCTGCGGACCGCTGGCTTCAATCTCGATATGGCCGCCTTTCGCGGAGTCGAGCATCAACAGCGCAATCACGCTGCTGGCTTCGGCTTCCGTACCGGCTTCATTGCGCAGTAGTACCTCTGCGTCAAAACTCTGCACCAACTCGAACAGTTTCATTGCCGGGCGCGCATGCATGCCCAGCTTATTGCGAATCTCAACGACTTGCTTCACGGTCATGATTTACGTTTTTCCAGAGTGCGATGACGAGACTGCACATTTTTGCCGCGTGAACGGAAGTAATCTGCCAGCTGTTCGGCGATGTAAACCGAACGGTGTTTACCCCCGGTACAGCCAATCGCGACCGTTAGATAGCTGCGGTTGTTGGTTTCCAGCATCGGCAACCACAGCTCCAGATAGCTGCGCGTCTGGTAAATGAAGTTATGTACTTCAGTGTGGCGGTCGAGGAAAGCCGCAACAGGACGATCAAGCCCGGTCATCGGACGCAGCTTGGGATCCCAGTGCGGGTTTGGCAGGAAACGCACATCGAAGACGTAATCGGCATCAATGGGAATGCCGTGTTTGAAGCCGAAGGACTCAAACACCATGGTCAGCTCACGCTCACGTTTTCCTGACAGGCGCGTACGCAGCATTTCAGCCAACTCATGGACCGACATTTCGGAAGTATCAATGATCAGGTCTGCCCGCGAACGCAAAGGCTCAAGCAGGTCACTCTCTTCATCAATCGCGCTTTCCAGTGACAGGTTTTTACTGGAGAGCGGATGGATGCGGCGAGTATCGCTGTAACGCCGTATCAGCGTGTTGCGATCGGCGTCCAGGAACAGTAACTGTGGTGAAAACGAATCCGGCAGATTGTTGAGCGCCGTTTCAAACACCTCCGGCGATTCAGGCATGTTGCGCACATCAATGCTGACGGCCGCCGAAATATTGCGCTCTGTTAGGGTGTTCGCTAATTCCGGTAGCAGCACCACGGGTAGATTATCGACACAGTAAAATCCCATGTCTTCCAGGGCACGCAGTGCGACCGATTTTCCTGAGCCTGACCGACCGCTAACGATCATCAGCACCATCACATTTCTCCCGTTTTAAACCGACGAATAGGCCGGTAAATGTGTCTGTCGCTTAAGAGTGTTCTTCCTGAGCTTCTGTGATAATGGCATAGAGTTCTTCATCACTCTGTGCCGCACGCAAACGGCGGCAGACGGTTTTGTCTGCCAGACGTTTAGCGACCAGCGACAGCGTATGCAAATGGGTTTTGCACTGGTCTGCAGGCACCAGCAGAGCAAACAGCAGATCAACCGGCTGATTGTCCACGGCGTCAAAGGCGATCGGTTGGTCGAGGCTGATAAATACGCCAACGGCGCGCAGCGTATCCTCCTCCAGCTTGCCATGCGGAATGGCGATACCGTTGCCAATGCCAGTACTGCCCATACGTTCGCGAGTCAGAATGGCTTCAAATAGTGTCTGGTGCGGCAGATTGAGCTGCTTCGCTGCCAGCTCGCTGATAATTTCCAGCGCGCGTTTTTTACTCTGGCAGTGTACGCCGCTACGGGTACAGTCCAGTGAGAGGACCGAGCTCAATTCCAGTGTCAGATCGTTGTTCATCATCGTTTCACTTGCGAGTTCACATAGCCGCAAGGTTAACGCCATTCATAGCACAATGGCGAGTCTCCCGTTGGCGCTTGCGCAGATGACAAAACGGGGCGGTTAACCCGCCCCATTTGCGCTCTGAGTGCCGAATCGGTCAGCACTCTGCAAGCATGAAGGTTAGTGTTTTTTCAGTTTGTCTTTGTGTTTGGTCAGCTGACGGGAAAGCTTGTCGATTAACCCGTCGATGGCCGCGTACATGTCTTCCGCTTCCCCTGTGGCGTGCAGCTCTCCGCCGTTGACGTGCAGTGTTGCTTCCGCAATCTGCGTCACCTTCTCCACTTTCAGAACAATATAAACCTGATTGATACGATCAAAGTAGTGTTCCAGTTTGGCAAATTTGCTATTTACAAATTCGCGCAGCGGTTCAGTGATTTCAACATTCAGTCCGGTCAGGTTTAGCTGCATAGGTCTTCCTTCTTCGTTCGGTCAAACCAACTGCTTACGCTGGTTTGATGGCGGTATAGATAAAGACTCGCGATATTTAGCAACCGTACGTCGCGCCACCATGATGCCCTGATCGGATAACATGGAGGTGAGTTTGCTGTCGCTCAAGGGTTTTGCGGGGTTCTCCGCGGAGATCAATTTCTTCACCAGGGCACGGATAGCCGTGGAAGAGGCTTCGCCACCGCCTTCGGTATTCACATGGCTGGAGAAAAAATATTTTAATTCAAAGATGCCACGCGGGCTGTGCAGGTACTTTTGCGTGGTCACACGGGAAATGGTGGATTCATGCATGTCCACGGCCTGGGCGATATCTGCCAGCACCATCGGCCGCATGTATTCCTCGCCCTGTTCAAAGAACGCCTGCTGCTGCTCGACAATACAACGCGTCACTTTGAGCAGTGTGTCGTTGCGGCTTTCGAGGCTTTTAATCAGCCATTTGGCTTCCTGCAAATTACTGCGAATGAATTGGCTGTCGCTGTCGTTACGTGCGGAACCGCCCATCGCGGCGTAATGTTGATTGATCTTCAGGCGCGGCAAGCTGTCTGAATTCAATTCAACGGTCCAGCGCTTACTGGTTTTACGCACCAGTACATCAGGAATCACATACTCGGGTTCGCTGGTGTTGATCGATTGGCCGGGACGGGGATCGAGTGACTGAATCAGCAGCATCGCGTCTTTCAGCACTTCTTCCTTGAGGCGTGTTACACGCATCAGGCTGCGAAAATCGTGGTTGGCCAGCAGATCCAGATGTTCACTGACGATCAACCGCGCTTCTGCCAGCATTGGCGCATCGGCAGCGTATTGTGAAAGTTGCACCAGCAAGCAGTCACGTAGATCACGTGCACCGACACCGACAGGATCAAAGCGCTGAACACGCTTCAGCACCGCTTCAACCTCTTCCAGCGTCAGCTCTTCATCACCAATGCTGTCGCAGATGTCCTGGACGGAAACGGTGAGATAGCCCGTGTCATCAATGGCGTCGACAATTGAAGTGGCAATCGCGCGGTCGGTATCCGTAAACGGCGTGAGCTCCACTTGCCACATCAGGTAGTCCTGCAGTGACTGGGTGGTTTCACCTTGATAAACCGGCAGCTCATCATCCTGGTAATCGGTACCCGTGCCAGAAGGCGTTCCCGCGGTGTAGATTTCATCCCAGGTGGCGTCGAGTGGAAGCTCCTCGGGCATCTCTTTCTGTTCGAGGGCTTCACGTGTGTCTAACGAGTCGCTCTCCTGATGCTCACGTGAATCGACTTCTTCATGCAGATCGGTTTGCTCAAGCAGCGGATTGCTTTCCAGCGCCAGTTGCAGTTCCTGCTGGAGTTCAAGCGTAGAGAGTTGCAGCAGACGAATGGCCTGCTGCAACTGTGGGGTCATCGCCAGCTGTTGGCTGAGCCTGAGTTGCAAACCTTGCTTCATAATTCTGCTTGAATTTCCTAAGCAAATGTCGTGAATAACGACACCTTATCAGAGTCTGAACTCTTCGCCCAAATAAACCCGTTTAACCTGCTCATCTGCAAGAATTTCATCCGGCGTGCCATGCGCGATCAGATGTCCCTGGCTCACGATGTAAGCACGTTCGCACACCGCAAGCGTTTCACGCACGTTGTGATCGGTGATCAACACGCCAAGGCCGCTATCGCGTAGGTGTTCGATGATTTTTTTGATATCGATGACTGAGATCGGGTCAACACCGGCAAATGGTTCATCCAGCAGGATAAATTTGGGGTTGGCTGCCAGAGCGCGAGCGATTTCAACACGGCGGCGTTCACCACCGGAAAGCGCCTGCCCCATGCTGTCACGCAGATGCTCAATGTGGAACTCTTCCATCAACTCATTGGCACGATCCTGACGCTGCTCTTCCGTTAAATCATCGCGGATTTGCAACACCGCCATCAGATTGTCGAACACGCTTAGACGGCGGAAGATTGACGCTTCCTGCGGCAGATAGCCAATGCCCCGGCGCGCTCGCGCATGCAGCGGCAGAATACTGATATCTTCGTCATCGATCACGATGCGGCCTGCATCACGCGGCACAATCCCGACAACCATATAGAATGTGGTGGTCTTGCCGGCACCGTTTGGACCCAGCAGGCCGACAATCTCGCCAGATTTTACCTGCAGGCTGACATCTTCCACCACGCGGCGGCCTTTATAGGCTTTCGCCAGGTTTTCAGCGACTAATGTGGCCATAGCGATCAGTTACTCTTTTTAGGGCTCGTGGACGAGCCGTTTTTGTCCTGCAACTGCGACGGCACCAGTACGGTGGTGACGCGTTTGCTTTCGCCCTGGCTAAAGGCCTGCATTTTCTGCTCTTTCACCAGGTAAGTGATGCGATCGCCTTTGATGTTGCTGTCCAGCTGCTGAATGAAGGCATTGCCCGTCAGTTCAACGAAATCGTTCGCCAGCTCATAATGCAGTTTTGAGGCGTGGCCCTGCACGGGTTTGCCGTTATCCTGCATCTGGTAGAAAGTGGCGGGAGCGCCGTAGGCATCCACGATAGTTTTTTTACTGTCGCCACCTGGACGTGTGACCACCACTTTGTCAGCGGTGATTTTGATTGAACCCTGGGTCACAATGACATTGCCGGTAAAGGTCGCTACGTTGCCTTGCAGATCCAGCGCCTGATTCACCGAATCAATATTAACGGGTTTGTCAGAGTCTCCCGTCAGGGCCAGCGCGGGCAGGCTGGTCGCCAGTAAGGCGCTTACCAACAACAACTTAAGGCTGTTTTTGTTCATTTTGGATTTCATAGGAAGTTTTGACCTTTTCAAGCAGCTGGGCATTCTTGGTTCGTAAATTGCCGCGCATCTTCATGCCAGTGGAATTAAAACTGCGGCCAAATAGGGTGACTTGATCGTCAGATGTCACATCCTGGGTGACCAGATTAACCTGAGCCGTATCGGTAATAATGCGCTCAAGTTGAGAATCCTGGGTCAGGGTATTCACTTCGACGTGACCATATAGATACAGCATACGATCTTTGGTCAGCTTTGCCTTATCGGCACGTATAGTCCAGGTGGGCACTTTATTTTCATCATACGTGGTTGCAACCGGATTATCGAACCAGCTCACCTCATCTGCCGCAAAGTAAGTCACTTTATCCGAGATCAGTTTGTACGCCAGCGCGCCCGTGGGGTTGTACACCACAGAATGGGACTTCTCGCTGGTATAGGTTGGCTCCTGGCTATTGGTCGCCACCGGCGCTTCGCTATCGTCCTGGTTGGTGAGATTCCAGCCGATCAGCACCAGGGCGATCAAGGCCAAAATCAGCGTTATCCAACGCCTGCTCTTACTCATACTGATTGCCCTTTGGCATCCTCAAATTTGTTCTGCGCCATCAAAATCAGATCGCAGAGTTCACGTACCGCACCACGGCCACCGGCAATACGGGTGACGTAGTGTGCACGAGGTAATAACACGGGGTGGGCATCGGCGACGGCCACACTCAAACCGGCCTCCGCCATCACAGGCCAGTCGATCAAATCATCGCCGATGTAAGCCACTTGTTCAGCAGATAATGACAGTTTATCCAGGAGTTCACGCCACGCCAAAAGCTTATCTGATTGTCCCTGATAAAGATGCGTAATGCCGAGCGTCTGGCAACGATCTTCCAGCAGCTTCGCTTTGCGGCCAGTAATAATAGCCACTTCGATATCAGAGGTCAGCAGGCAGCGAATACCATAGCCATCACGGACGTTAAAGGCTTTCAATTCTTCGCCGTTGTTGCCCATGTAAATCACGCCGTCAGACATCACACCGTCGACATCGCAAATCAGCAGGCGAATCCGCGCCGCCCGCGCCATTACCTCGGCACTCACCGGGCCATAGCAGGTATCGATCATCGTGGTTTCAACACTCATTATTTGTTCCTGTTCAAACTACGCCAGCGCGCAGCATGTCATGCATATGTACCACACCGAGCAGACGATCGTCATCGGCGACCAGCACCGCAGTGATGTTTTTGTTTTGCATCAGATTCAGTGCGTCGACAGCCAGCATATTCGGGCGCACGCGAATCCCGCCGCGCGTCATCACATCCTGAATGCTGGCTGACTGGAAATCGATACCCATATCGAAGATGCGGCGTAAGTCGCCATCAGTGAAAATGCCTTCGATTTTCATCAGGTCGTCAACAATCACCGTCAGGCCGAGGTTTTTGCGCGTGATTTCCAGCAATGCATCCCGCAGCGACGCATCGCGGCTGACGTGTGGGATCTCGTCACCACTGTGCATGATATCGCTCACGTGTAGCAGCAGTTTGCGGCCCAGTGCGCCACCGGGATGCGAGAGCGCAAAGTCTTCCTGAGTAAAGCCGCGTGCTTCCAGCAGGGCAACTGCCAGTGCATCGCCCATCACCAGCGTGGCGGTAGTACTGGAGGTCGGTGCCAGACCAAGCGGGCACGCTTCCTGTGGAACCTTCACGCATAAATGCACGTCAGCGGCACGCCCCATGGCACTCTCCGGACGGCTGGTGAGGCAAATCAACGGCACTTTCTGTCGCTTGAGGACCGGGATGAGCGCCAGAATTTCGTTCGATTCGCCACTATTAGAGATAGCGATCACCACGTCGTTAGCTGTCACCATGCCGAGGTCACCATGGCTCGCTTCGCCAGGGTGAACAAAGAACGAAGACGTGCCGGTACTGGCAAAAGTCGCTGCCATTTTTGCACCAATATGACCGGATTTGCCCATGCCCATCACCACCACTTTTCCACGGCAGGCAATGATCATTTCGCAGGCGCGGCTAAAGTCGGCATTAATATACTGATCGAGCTGCTCCAGCCCTTCGCGTTCGATGCGCAGTACCGCTTTACCTGCCTGTTGGTAATCAAAAACCGGTTGCTGATGTGACATGGTCAGTCCGTCCTTAATAACTTGTGATGAGCGCAGGGCTGAGCCACAGCCACAGAACCCACGCAATAAATCCCGATAACAAAAGAGAGCCCGCTACGCGGCCAATCCGGCGTTTGCGTAACAGGCAAAGTAGGGCGAACAGCACGCTGACACCTAGCATCACCCAGTAATCTCGTGCGAAAGCGTGTGCATCAACGCTGCCGGGGTGCACCAGCGCGGGCAGGCCCAGCACAATGGCCAGATTAAAGATATTAGCGCCAATCAGGTTACCGATAGCGATATCGTCTTCACCTTTCAATGCACCCGCCAATACGGTAGCCAGTTCAGGCAGGCTGGTGCCGACGGCAATCAACGTCAGACCCATGACCAGCTCGCTGACACCAAAATAGTCGGCAAACACGGTGGCATTATCGATCACCATCCGCGTTGACATCGGCAGAATAATCAGCGCCACCGCCAGCCACAGAAAGGCCACGGTATTGCCAGCTTCATCGCGCGGCAGTTCAGCCAATTGTTCGCGCGTTAACGTATCGTTGTTATCCCGCTCTGCGCGGCGGGCGATGCGAATGGCGATCAGCAGATAACCTAAAGCAATCAGCAGCAGCGCGATGCCATCAAGTCGACTAAGGTGATTATCAAACAACATGATGCCACTCAGCAGTGAGACCAGCAGCATCAGGGGGAGTTCGCGCCGAATCAGATTGGAGTGCACTGTCAATGGATGCAAAAGTGCGGCACCGCCGAGGATCAGCAGAATATTGGTAATGTTTGAGCCCAGCGCCGTCCCTACAGCTAAATCCATTTGCCCATGCTGCGCCGCAGAAAAAGAAACGATCAGTTCGGGTAACGATGTGCCAATGCTTACCACTGTCATACCGATGATCAGCGGAGGAATGCCGAAGGATCGACACAGGATCGCGGCACTGAAAACCAGACGGTCAGCACCGTAAGCCAGTAAAATCAATCCAATAAACAGCAGGGCAGTGGCTACGAACATGAAAAATCCTTGATGGATAGGTGTGTCGGCAAACCTTGTCCGACAGGTAAATACATTGCGCGCGCGGAAACAGGCGCTGATTTTGACTGTCTGAGAGGCAAAAGTAAATTTTAAGGCCGTTTTCGCCACACCTGACGGGTAAGTTTCTGTAAAACTATCGTGCATTGTGGTCTACCAGGCTACCATCCACGACTTTGATTACGCCCGATCCGCATAAAGAGGTAACGATGATCCAGCAAAAAACGAATCTGGTTGAGGTTCGTGGCGTCAGCTTCACTCGCGGAGACCGCGTCATCTTTGATGACATTTCGCTTACCGTGCCAGCGGGTAAAGTGACTGCTATTATGGGGCCATCCGGGATTGGAAAAACCACGCTGCTGCGCCTGATTGGTGGTCAGTTGCAACCGGATAAAGGGGAAATTTGGTTCCGTGACCAGAATATCCCAGCGCTTTCCCGCACTAAATTGTATGAAGTGCGAAAAAAAATGAGCATGTTGTTCCAGTCGGGTGCACTTTTTACCGATCTTAACGTCTTTGATAACGTTGCCTGGCCGTTGCGTGAGCACACACAATTACCGCCGGAATTGCTGCACAGCACGGTGATGATGAAGCTGGAAGCAGTCGGCCTGCGCGGTGCAGCTAAACTGATGCCGGCCGAGCTTTCTGGTGGCATGGCGCGCCGTGCCGCACTGGCGCGCGCGATTGCGCTGGAGCCGGACCTGATCATGTTCGATGAGCCCTTTGTCGGCCAGGATCCGATTACCATGGGCGTGCTGGTGAAATTGATCGATGAATTGAACCACTCGTTAGGTGTGACCTGCATTGTGGTTTCACACGATGTGCCAGAGGTCTTGAGCATTGCTGACCATGCCTATATTGTTGCCGGTCAAAAGATTATTGCCCAGGGCAGTGCGCCGGAGTTGCGGGAAAATCCCGATCCGCGCGTGCGCCAGTTTATTGAGGGTCATGCGGACGGTCCAGTGCCATTCCGCTTCGCTGCCGGGGATTACCTCAGCGATTTGACTCGTGCAGGGAGAACGTAAACTGATGTTGCTAAAGGCGCTGGCGTCACTTGGACGTCAGGGAATTAATACTTGCGCGGCGTTTGGCCGTGCAGGCCTGATGCTGTTTCATGCGCTGGTGGGTAAACCTGCCTTCCGCCGCCACGCGCCACTGCTGGTAAAACAGCTGTACAGCGTGGGTGTGCTGTCGCTGCTGATCATTGTGGTCTCGGGTTTATTCATTGGTATGGTGCTGGGCCTGCAGGGTTATCTGGTGCTGACGACCTACAGCGCTGAAACCAGTCTCGGCATGCTGGTGGCCTTGTCGCTGCTGCGCGAACTGGGTCCCGTGGTCACGGCATTGCTGTTTGCAGGACGCGCGGGTTCAGCCCTGACGGCAGAAATTGGTTTGATGAAAGCCACCGAACAGCTCTCCAGCATGGAAATGATGGCCGTTGATCCGCTGCGTCGCGTGGTTTCGCCGCGCTTCTGGGCAGGGTTTATCAGCATGCCGCTGCTAGCCTTGATCTTTACGGCAGTCGGTATTGCCGGTGGGGCGTTGGTGGGCGTGGGCTGGAAAGGCATCGATCCGGGCTTCTTCTGGTCAGCGATGCAAAATGCCGTGGATTTTCGCACCGATGTCATCAACTGCATCATTAAAAGCGCAGTCTTTGCCGTGACGGTAACCTGGATTGCGCTGTTCAATGGCTATGATGCCATCCCGACCTCGGAAGGGATTAGTCGGGCGACAACGCGTACCGTAGTGCATGCTTCACTGGCGGTACTCGGTTTGGACTTTGTGCTGACAGCACTGATGTTTGGGAATTGATGCAATGCAAAGCAAGAAAAACGAAATCTGGGTTGGCGTCTTCATGCTGGCAGCACTGTTGGCACTGTTATTCCTCAGCCTGCGCGTGGCCGATCTCAAGTCACTTGGCACCGAACCGACATGGAAGCTGTATGCCACTTTCGATAATATTGGCGGCCTAAAAGTCAGCTCACCGGTGAAAATTGGTGGTGTGGTGATTGGTCGAGTAACGGATATTTCGCTGGATGATAAAACGCTGTCACCGCGTGTCACCATGGACATCAGCGATCAGTATGCTGACAAAATCCCGGACACCAGCTCGCTGGCCATTCGCACGCAAGGTCTGCTGGGTGAACAGTTCCTCGCACTGAATTTAGGCTTTGACGATCCAGAACTGGGTTCGGCAATGCTGAAAGATGGCGGCACGTTGCGTGACACCAAATCCGCGATGGTGCTGGAAGATTTGATCGGCCAGTTCCTCTACAAGAGCGGCGATAACAAAAACGATAATCAAAAGCAGGGCACCGAGAGTGCGCCTGCTCCGGCAGCACCTGCTACAACGGAATAGAGAGGTAAAACACGATGTTCAAACGTTTCCTGATGATTGCCATGCTGGCGATTGTGCCGCTGGCGGCCAATGCAGCGGATCAGAGCGATCCTTATAAATTAATGAATGAAGCGGCGGCGAAGACCTTCACCCGCCTGAAAAACGAGCAACCTAAAATCAAGCAGGATCCTAACTATCTGCGTGAGGTGGTGCGTCAGGAGTTGCTGCCGTATGTACAGATCAAGTACGCGGGTGCGCTGGTGCTGGGCCGCTATTATCGTGAGGCTACTCCGGCACAGCGTGACGCTTACTTTGCGGCATTTGGCGATTATCTGGCTCAGGCCTATGGCCAGGCGCTGGCGTTGTACCACGGCCAAACCTACCAGATTCAGCAATCGCAGCCGATTGGCGATGCTAACATCGTGGCGATTCGCGTGACTATTTTGGATCCGAACGGCCGTCCGCCTGTGCGCCTTGATTTCCAATGGCGCAAGAACAGCCAGACCGGCAACTGGCAGGCCTATGATATGGTGGCTGAAGGCATCAGCATGATCACGACCAAACAAAATGAGTGGAGTGATTTGCTGCGTACTAAGGGCATTGATGGTCTGACCGCGCAGTTGAAAACTTACGCAGCGCAGCCTATCACTCTGGATAAACAGTAAGCATGAGCGAACCGTTACGCTGGCAGCGCAATGCCAGCACGCTATCTTTAAGCGGCATGTTGGATCGCGATACCCTGCTGTCATTGTGGCATGAACGTGAAACCGCCATGGTGGATATCGCGACCATTGATGTCGCGGCGCTGGAGCGCGTGGATTCAGCGGGACTGGCTTTGTTAGTCCACCTGCGCGAGATCGCGCGGGCACAAGGTAGCACGCCACTTTTCACCGGTATCAACGACAAACTCCAGTCATTAATTGCGCTGTATAACCTGCAGCAGATTATTGTTTCTGCGGAAAAAATCGCCTGATAACGTAGTCATCGCCAAAAGCCCCTGATTTATTCAGGGGCTTTTGCGTATTTAAGAGTCAGGCGCTTTCCTCTAAGATATCCGCCTTATTATTATTAAGTGAAGCAAAGAGCGATGGAAAATAGTGAAGTTCAGGCCGTGCTGATGCAGGCGCTGCCATTAGATGAAGTACATGTTCTCAGCAACGACGGCAGTCATTTTCAGGTGATCGCGGTGGGTGAGATGTTCGGTGAACTGAGTCGTGTGAAAAAACAGCAGGCTGTTTATGCGCCGCTGATGGAATACATTGCGGATAACCGTATTCATGCGGTTTCCATCAAAACTTATACCCCAACCGAGTGGGCGCGCGACCGTAAACTCAACGGTTTCTAAGCGCCTCACAGGTTGTTTTGTTGATAGATAATTGAGAGCCGTTAATGGACAAATTTCGTGTGCAAGGCCCCACCCGTTTAAGTGGTGAAGTGACCATTTCCGGGGCGAAGAATGCTGCGCTGCCAATTCTGTTTGCTGCGCTGCTGGCAGAAGAGCCGGTAGAGATTCAGAACGTGCCGAAGCTGCGTGATATCGATACCACCATGAAGCTGCTAAATTTGCTGGGTGCGCGCGTTGAGCGTAATGGTTCGGTTCACGTTGATGCTCGCGAAGTTAATGTCTTCAGCGCACCGTATGATCTGGTGAAAACCATGCGTGCCTCGATTTGGGCACTGGGTCCGCTGGTGGCGCGTTTTGGTCAGGGTCAGGTTTCATTGCCAGGCGGCTGTGCTATTGGTGCACGTCCGGTTGATCTGCACATCACTGGCCTTGAGCAACTGGGTGCGGAAATTAAACTGGAAGAAGGTTACGTCAAAGCTTCCGTTAATGGCCGCCTGAAAGGCGCGCATATCGTCATGGACAAAGTCAGCGTTGGCGCGACCGTGACCATCATGAGTGCGGCAACGCTTGCCACTGGCACGACCATTATTGAAAACGCCGCGCGTGAGCCGGAAATTGTCGATACGGCAAACTTCCTCAACACGCTGGGCGCAAAAATCAGCGGTGCAGGCACAGATAAAATTACCATCGAAGGCGTAGAACGTCTGGGTGGCGGTGTGTATCGCGTTCTGCCGGATCGTATCGAAACCGGTACCTTCCTTGTCGCTGCTGCGATTTCCCGCGGTAAAGTGGTGTGCCATAAAGCCCAGCCCGATACGCTGGATGCGGTACTCGCAAAACTGCGTGATGCGGGTGCCGAGATTGAAACCGGTGAAGACTGGATCAGCCTCGATATGCACGGTAAGCGCCCTAAGGCAGTTAACGTCCGTACTGCACCACACCCAGGTTTTCCAACCGACATGCAGGCACAGTTCACCTTGCTGAACATGGTGGCGGAAGGCACAGGCGTGATCACCGAAACCATCTTCGAAAACCGTTTCATGCACATCCCTGAGCTGATTCGTATGGGCGGTCACGCGGAAATCGAAAGCAACACTGCGATTTGCCACGGTGTTGAGACGCTGTCAGGTGCACAAGTGATGGCAACCGACCTGCGCGCCTCTGCGAGCCTGGTACTGGCCGGTTGCATCGCGGAAGGCACCACCATTGTGGACCGTATTTATCATATCGACCGTGGCTATGAGCACATCGAAGATAAACTGAAGGCCATGGGTGCCAATATCGAGCGCGTCAGCGGCGAATAACGCTGACTCAACGTTTGATGATAACCAGTCACGATAACGTGGCTGGTTTTTTTATGTCCTGGATCTCAGGTCTCCTGCCGAACCCTGGGGGATCGAATACGTTTTTTGCGATCCAGCAAGCGCGATGTAATGGGATCATAATAGCGAGTTGGCCAGATCTCGGCGGGATGTACACCGATCGCGTCAGCGATCAACCACTCTCCTTTGGGCCAGGGGCGGGAAAGTGCGTTGGAGAGTGTGGACGAGTTCAGCCCCGAATTGCGTGACAATTCAGCCATTGATGTGCCTTTTTTACGCAGTGCTGCAATCACATCTGCGGGATGCCAATCCTGTTTCCTTGCTTTCATAACGTCCTGCTCCTTGTCCATGTTATTGCGTTGTCTCTGCCGCAACGGGCGTATCCAATACAGAGATATTAGGAAAAAACAAAAACCTTATAGCAAATAATTTCCATAAGCTTCCAGTAATTGTTTTGGCCTCGCATTAAACTGAGCTCTCTTTCGCAAAAGCAATGCAAGGAATGTAATGGGCAGTCAGGTGAAGCGCTGGGAAGTAAAGCAGGGGAGAATACGGGTGAGGCAGGAAAGAAAACGGGGCTATGCCGCCCCGTAATAGCAATCAGAAATCACGCTGCACTGACATGTGGGCCAATGCTTCGAGTGCACTACGCCACGGCGTTTCTGGCAGGGCCTGCAGAGCAGCAATGGCTTTATCCGCCTCTTCTTCAGCGCGTTTGCGCGTCCATTCCAGCGAGCCAGTTTGTTGCATGGCATCCAGTACCGGTTCCAGCAGATGGCGACCGTTGCCTTCTTCGATTGCTATGCGGATCATCTGAGCTTGCTCTGGTGTACCGTTGTGCATGGCATGGAGCAGCGGCAGTGTCGGCTTGCCTTCGCTCAGGTCATCACCGGTATTTTTACCCAGGGTTTCGCCATCCGCACTGTAATCCAGCAAATCGTCAATTAACTGGAAAGCGGTACCCAGATAGCGACCATAATCCTGCAGCGCTTTTTCCTGCGCCGGCGTGGCTTCAGCCAGAATCGCGGAGGCTTGAGAAGCCGCTTCAAACAGGCGCGCGGTCTTACTGTAGATGACGCGCATGTAGCTCTCTTCCGTGATATCGGGATCGTTGCAGTTCATCAGCTGCAGCACTTCACCTTCCGCAATCACGTTCACTGCTTCAGACATCAGCGCGAGGATCTTTAAGGATCCCATGCTGGTCATCATCTGAAACGCGCGGGTGTAGATGAAGTCCCCCACCAGCACACTGGCAGCATTACCGAACGCGGCATTGGCAGTGGCTTTGCCACGGCGCATATCGGATTCATCCACCACATCATCGTGCAGCAGAGTCGCCGTGTGGATAAATTCGATCAGCGCCGCATTGGTGACATGTAGCGATCCCTGGTAGTTCAGCGCACGTGCCGAGAGCACCGCGATCATGGGCCGGATACGTTTGCCTCCGCCGCTGATGATGTAGTAACCCAACTGATTAATCAGTGAGACATCTGAATTCAGCTGGTCGAGGATGGTCTGGTTGACGGCCGCCATGTCCTGCGCGGTTAATTCATTAATCTGTTCTAAGTTCATTCGTCTGTTCAGCTTTGACTCGTATTTTGCATGGTAAGCGCTTTTACCCAGCGTGAGTTCAGGTAATCTGTTACTGATTGTACTTGAAAAATCGGGCTGAGAAACGTTTGCATTCGTCCTGCGCTTTTTTTCTGCAAGAGAGTGCAAAGTGCACTTGTCTTCTGCTGGAGATTTGCGTAGAATTCGCGCCCTATTGTGAATATTTATCGCGCCGCCTGATGAATAGAAAGGCATGCGCAGAAGCGGAGTTTTATATGTACGCGGTTTTCCAAAGTGGTGGTAAACAACACCGAGTAAGCGAAGGTCAGACCGTTCGCTTGGAAAAGCTGGACATCGCAACCGGCGAAACCATTGAGTTCGACCAGGTTCTGATGATTGCAAATGGCGAAGACGTGCAAATCGGCGCGCCACTGGTATCAGGCGGTGTGATCAAGGCAGAAGTTGTTGCTCACGGTCGTGGCGAGAAAGTTAAGATTGTTAAGTTTCGTCGTCGTAAACACTACCGTAAGCAAGCTGGTCACCGTCAGTGGTTCACTGATGTGAAAATCACTGTGATCGGCGCGTAAGAGGAGATCTGACAAATGGCACATAAAAAGGCTGGTGGCTCGACTCGTAACGGTCGCGACTCCAATGCAAAACGTCTGGGTGTTAAGCGTTTCGGTGGTGAATCTGTTCTGGCAGGTAGCATCATCGTTCGTCAGCGTGGCACCAAATTCCACGCAGGTACCAATGTAGGTTGTGGTCGTGACCACACCCTGTTTGCTACCGCAGACGGTAAAGTACAATTCGAAGTTAAAGGTCCTAACAACCGTAAGTACATCAGCATCGTTGCTGAGTAAGGTTATTGTGACGCAGACGGTTAACGTCTGAACACACGAATTGAAGGCCCCGCAGCTTTGCGGGGCTTTTTACATTCTGCCGCAGGTTGCGGGATTCCCTCTGACCAAAACGCGCAGTTTGCTGTACAATTTATGTACTCCTGGCTTTGCCAGTCTTGTATTATCCGCCGCCGGTCAGCGCAGAAGACCCTGGCGGACCCGTTTGCTGTGCTTTAGTCGCCGCGAACGATAGCGTGACGGAGAAATAAAATGAAGTTTGTAGATGAAGCGACGATCCTTGCGGTTGCAGGCGATGGCGGTAATGGTTGCGTCAGCTTCCGCCGCGAAAAATACATTCCACGCGGTGGCCCGGACGGCGGCGACGGCGGTGACGGCGGTGATGTTTACCTGCTGGCGGATGAAAACCTGAATACCCTGATCGACTATCGCTTCGAGAAATCTTTCCGCGCCGAACGTGGTCAAAATGGCCAGAGCCGTGATTGCACCGGTAAACGCGGCAAAGACATCATTATCAAGGTGCCTGTCGGTACCCGCGTGATTGACCAGGGTACTGGCGAAACGCTGGGTGACATGACGCGCCACGAGCAGAAGCTGATGGTCGCGAAAGGCGGCTGGCACGGCTTGGGTAATACGCGTTTTAAATCCTCGGTTAACCGTTCCCCACGTCAGAAGACCATGGGTACGCCGGGCGAGAAGCGTGACCTGCAGCTGGAGCTGATGCTGCTGGCTGATGTCGGTATGCTTGGTCTGCCGAATGCCGGTAAATCGACCTTTATTCGCTCCGTGTCTGCGGCTAAACCAAAAGTGGCGGATTATCCGTTTACTACTTTGGTGCCAAGCCTTGGTGTAGTGCGCATGGACAACGAAAAGAGCTTCGTCGTCGCCGATATCCCGGGCCTGATTGAAGGCGCAGCGGATGGTGCCGGTCTGGGGATTCGCTTCCTGAAGCACCTTGAGCGTTGCCGTGTACTGTTGCACCTGATCGACCTTGCGCCGATCGATGAATCCGATCCGGTCGAAAACGCCCGCATCATCCTGGGTGAGCTGGAAAAATATAGCGAGAAGCTGTTCCAGAAGCCACGCTGGCTGGTGTTTAACAAATGTGACCTGCTGGAACGTGAAGAAGCGGAAAGCCGCGCTAAAGCGGTTGTGGAAGCTTTGGGCTGGGAAGACAAATACTACCTGATTTCTGCGGCCAGCCATGACGGCGTGAAAGATCTCTGCTGGGACGTGATGACCTTCATCATCGAGAACCCGAAAGAAGCGGAAGAAGAAGCGAAAGAGCCGGAGAAAGTGGCCTTCATGTGGGATGATTATCACCGCGAAGCCATGGAAACCGCTCAGGAAGTGGAAGAAGACGACGATTGGGATGACGACTGGGACGAGGAAGACGACGAAGGCGTCGAAATCATTTACCAGCGTTAATCGCAAAACAGAAAGCGGCCAATTGGCCGCTTTTTTTATGGCTGCTGAGTGCCATTTTCATCTCCCGATGAAAGGGCATCGTGTGCAGCAATCCGGCGCGATGATTCTGCCCCCTGGAATAAGGAGGTGAGGGCCGTCGCGGAAAATTACCCCAGCACCGCCACCGTCAATCGCGATGTGCAGCACAGTTGATCGCGTCCATTGCGAATCTCAATTTCCCAGCTCTGGTTGCGTGCGCCAAGGTGCAAAGGACGGCAGATGCCGCGCACTTCACCGCTGCTCACCGCGCGATGATGGCTGGCACTGACCTCAATCCCCACCACACTTTTTCCCTCTTCCACACTCAGATAACCGGCAATCGATCCCATCGATTCCGCCAGCACCACTGACGCACCGCCGTGCAGCAGGCCAAACGGCTGCTGCGTGCGGGTATCCACTGGCATAGTTGCCTCAAGGTAATCGTCGCCAATCACCGTGAACACGATGCCGACGTGCGACACCAGCGAGTTATCCCCCAGGGTATTTAAGGTTGCCAGATCAACCGATCGTTTCCAGATTGCCATATCAGGATCCCAGTGTTGCGCCACCGTCGACCACAATATCCTGCAGCACCACGTGGCTGGCAAGATCTGAGGCCAGGAACAGGACGTTGTTCACGATCTCTTGCGGTTTCGCGATCTTACGCAGTGGGATCCCCAACTTGTACTGATCCGGGAAGCCGTTGATCATCTCCTGCTCTGCTTCCGGCGTATGCCACAGGCTACGTTGCATATCGGTATCGGTTGAACCCGGTGAAACGATGTTGCAGCGCACGCCAAACGGTGCCATTTCCAGACCGACGGTGAGGCACAGGCTACGTAGTGCGGCTTTGGAAGCGCCATAAGCGGACATGCCGAGACGTGGCGCGTGAGCCGCGTTAGAAGCGATGGTAACAATCGCCCCCGCGCGCTGCTGGCGGAATACCGGCAGCGTTTGCTGGAACATATTGAAGGCGCCACCGGCATTCACCGCCAGACACGCCTGCCAGTCTTCGAATGCGAGTGCTTCGGTGCTGCCGACGCGCAAGATCCCGGCACCGTTGATCAGCACATCCAGACGCGGCTGATCTGCCAGCAGACGCTGGCACACGGCTTTCACCTCCGCCGCATTCGCTACATCCAGAACCTGAGTGGCAAACGGGTAGTCGGGCTGCTCAAAACGCAGATCGAAGCCGATCACCAGTGCGCCGGCCTGATGGAATGCCAGCGCCGTGTGGTAACCAATGCCTTTACCCGCGCCGGTTACCCAGACGATTTTTCCGTTAAAGTCGAAAGAGGCACTCATTTGGCAGGCGTCCGTGACAGTAGTGCCCACCAGCCATCAATGCTCGGATTTTTTGCCAGGCTAACGAAATCGATGTCGTTGTGCACCTGGCGCCAGCGCGCCGCCAGCGCCATCACGCGTACGGAATCCAGGCCGTAGTCGATCAGGTTTTCATCATCTTCTGGCACATCGTCATCTTCCAGCAGCGGCAGAATCAGCGCACGCAGATCGTCTTTGCTCAGCGGCAGCGGCATCAAATCGGCGGTCATCACCACTTTGCCACTGCGGCCAGCGGTATAGGTCAGTGCCATCATGTGCTCTTCACGGCTGAAGTCGGCCAGCGCATCCGCCACCATAAACGGCTGGATGTTACGCATAAAGGCGTCAGTGGCGGTGGTCAGGCAGCCGATGTGGGCGTAAACGCCGGTAATGATCAGCTGATCGCGGCCCATCTCCTGCAGGATCGATTCCAGCGGCGAGCGGACAAAGGCGCTGTAACGCCATTTGGTTAACACCTGATCGTCCTGATCTGGCGCCAGTGTATCTACGATCTTCTGTTGATCCGGATGCTTATTCAGGCCTGGTCCCCACATGTCGTTGAGCAGTGCGCGATCGGCATCGCTCTGCTCGTTGGGCTGCGCGGTGTAGAACACCGGAATACCTTGCGCTTTGCAGTAGGCGCGCAGGCGGGCAATGTTCTCCACAACCTGATCGATCAGCGGACTGTTCTCGCCCCAGAAATTCAGGAAATAAGCCTGCATATCATGGATCAGCAGGGCAGCACGCTGTGGCTCAACGGTCCATTTCACCTTGTTGGTCGGCAGTTCAGTGGCGGCAGGCAGCGCGTAAGAATTCAGTTTTGGAATAGCCATTACAATCTCCGGAATAGGTTCAGGCTTGCGCTTGTTGGTCAGCAAGCTGTTGGCGTAAACGTTTTTTATCCACCTTGCCAACCGGGGTCAGTGGCAGGGCATCTACGCAGGTAATACGATCGGGCAATTTAAACTCGGCGACACCGAGATCGCGCAGATGACGGCGCAGCGCCACCGCTTTGATCGGCTGGCTGGCAACTATAAAGGCGCAGCTTTTTTCACCCATCAGTTCATCAGTCATCGACACCAGCGCGGCATGAATCACATCCGGATGGCGCTGCAGCAAATTCTCGATCTCTTCTGCGGCGATCTTCTCGCCGCCACGGTTGATCTGATCCTTCTCGCGGCCCTGCACGGTGATGTAACCCTGCGGGTTGATCTCAATCAGATCGCCGGAGCAGTAAAAGCCGTTAGCATCAAAGCTGGCGGCATTGTGTTCCGGGCTTTTATAGTAGCCACGGAAGGTGTACGGACCGCGTGTCATCAGGCGACCCACCGTGCCGTGCGGCAGCGCATTACCGTGTTCATCCGCCACCCAGACTTCGTCATCTTCAGAAATCGGTCGGCCCTGAGTGGTCAGCACGATTTTCTCGTCATCGCCAAAGCGGGTGTAGTTCACCAGACCTTCGGCCATGCCAAACACCTGCTGTAATTGGCAGCCAATTTCGCTCTGGATGCGTGCCGCCAGGGTTTCGCCGAGCTTCGCGCCGCCGACCTGAATGCGCTGCAGCGTAGCCAGCTGCTTGTTGCTACCCCATTCCTGAATCGCCTGCAGCCACAGGCTCACTGCGGGTGGCACCAGACCGGTATCGGTAACCTGATGCTTCTCGATCAGCGGGAAGCACAGCGTAGCGCTGGGATCTGCGGCGAGGATCACCTGGCCACCAGCATAAAACACGCCGAGTGAACCCGGTGAGCTCATGGCGAAGTTATGCGGTGCGGGCAGGGCGATCAGATAACGCGTGTCAGCCGTGACTTCGCAGATCTCATCACTGGCGCGAATACTGTAATAGTAATCGTTGTGCGTGCGTGGGATCAGCTTCGGCGTACCGGTGCTGCCGCCGGAGAGCTGGAAAAACGCCACTTCATCAGCGGCGCTCGGCGTGGGCTGATAATCGCCCGCCGCTTCCGCCATCAAAGCTTCTAGAGTGTTTTCTTTATCACCGTCATTACGCAGGATGATCTGCTGCAGTGACGGTTGAGCGGCACAAAGCGCACCAATAAAGGTGTCATCGCCAAACAGCGCGTGACTGCGATCGGCAATTAGCAGTTTAGGCTCAATCTGCGCGGCATAGGCGGTCAGCTCGGTGCGCTGATGGCTATACAGCGCGAAGACGGATGCTACGCCCAGTTTAAACAGCGCAAAGACCGTGACGTAAAACTCCGCCACGTTGCCTAGCTGCACTAACGCAGTATCACCCTGTTGCAGGCCACGGCGCTGCAGGGCTGCCGCGAGGTTATCGGTTAGCTGATTCAGCTCGCGATAGCAGATTTGACGATCGCCGTCGATGACCGCGATTGCATCATTCTCTTGATGACGCGCCAGGATATCGGTCATTGGCACATCGAGCCAATAGCCTTTTTCGCGATAGCGCGCAGCCAAATCTTCAGGCCAGCGGGTATAGGGAATGCTCATGCTCTTTCCTTTATTGCAGTCCAAAAGCGCGCAACATGGTATCCAGCTTCACGCCGGTTTCGCGCCATTCTGATTCAGGTTGGGAATCGGCAACGATGCCTGCGCCCGCAAACAGTCGCACGCGTGCACCGTGCACGGTGCCACAACGAATTGTCACCACCCATTCGCCGTTGCCTTCACTGTCACACCATCCCACAATGCCGCCAAACAGCTGACGATCAAAAGGCTCTAATTGCTGAATCAGCTGCTGAGCACGCTGGTGTGGGAAGCCGCTTAATGCGGGGGTCGGATGAAGCAGGCAGGCCAGCGACAAGGCGTTCTCACGATCATCCTGTACCTCACCATCGATTTGCGTCGCGAGGTGCCATAAGGTCGCGGTGGTGATCAATGACGGTACCGTCGGCACGGACAGCAGGCGACTGCGCGGTTGCAGCGTATCGCGCATCGCATCTGTGACCAACTGGTGTTCATGACGATCTTTGCTGGAGTCCATCAGCGTATTGCCCGCTGCCTGATCCTGTTGGCTATCGTGGTGATCACGACGTGCTGAGCCCGCCAGCGGGCATGAGCTAAAATCGCGGCCCTGCTTACGCAGCATCAGCTCCGGGCTGGCCCCCACCAGTGCACCGCCTTGTGGCAGCGGCAGATGGAAGTGATAGCTATTCGGATTCTGCGCAATGACGCGTTGCATCAGTGCCGCGGTATCCACTGGCTGTTCGGTGACAATATCCATCAGGCGCGACAGCACCACTTTATCGAGGTCACCGCGTTGCGTTGCTGTCACCGCATCGGCCACCATTTGGGTAAAGACATCGTGATCCGGCACCGCCACGCGACGACGTACCTGCGGCAGCTCACTGGCAGCCGCAGGCAGCGCATTCTGTAGGTCGGCACGATGAAAAGTTTGATACGTTTCAGGAATAAACAGGGCCGCAGGCTGACTCACGTCAAACGGAATCGCACCCACCAGGATCGGATTCTCAATGCCTTGTTGTTTTGCCGCCGCAAAATGTTGATGCAGCTGAAGTTGAAAATCACCCTGCAATGATGCAGCGTCTGCCACAGAGGTGGTTATCGTGGTATAGCAGCCTTGAGTCGCGAGGCTTCGCCACGGCGAGGTAAAGAGGAACCCACGACATAACGCAGAAAAATCCTCTAATAAGGCATTTTCAAACATGGATGATTCCACCATAATTTTCACCTATAAATGATAAGATTATTAAGAATGATTATCATTTTTATTATGGGCCTGTAACCTACGTCGATTGGACAAAAGAGTCAATCCATTCGCGGGATTTCCCGCATGATTAGGCGTAATCGGAAGGTGACGTCGAGCCGTGCAATAAGCTAAAAGGTGGACCAAAACTTATGAATAAATGCGGTTTATTGGGACTGACAGCCCTGTTGTTTATTTTCCAGACTTTCACAGGGCTCGCACAGGCAGAACAGGGATGGCCGCGCACGGTGCAGGGGGCAAAGGGTTCAATTACCTTAAACAAAGCTCCGCAGCGTATTGTTTCAACCAGCGTCACCTTAACTGGATCATTACTGGCAATTGATGCACCGGTGGTGGCCTCCGGTGCGACCGCTCCGAACAGCCGTCTGGCCGACGATCAGGGTTTTTTCCGTCAATGGGGTGAGGTGGCAAAACAGCGCCATGTAAAACGTCTCTATATTGGCGAGCCGAGTGCCGAAGCGGTGGCCGCAGAAGCACCAGACCTGATTCTGGTGAGCGCCACAGGTAATGATTCTGCGATTAAACTCGCCAGCCAGCTTTCCGCCATCGCACCGACGCTGGTGGTGAATTACGACGACAAGAGCTGGCAGGATGTGGTGACGCTGCTAGGCCAGGCAACCGGTCACGAAGCGCAGGCTGCACAGCGGGTGAAGGCTTTTGACGATCGTGAAGCAGCGTTGAAAAAAGCCATCACCTTACCGCCGCAGCCCGTGTCTGCCTTGGTGTGGAACGGCGATGGGCGTGCCGTCAACGTGTGGACCACGGAGTCAGCGCAGGGCAAACTGCTGGAGCAACTTGGCTTTACCCTCGCCGTTCCACCCGCCAGCGTGCAGCAAGGCCACAGCATGGGCCAGCGTAAAGACATCATTCAGCTGTCGGGTGAGAATGTGGGAAGCGGTTTGACGGGCAAAACCTTCCTGCTGTTTGCGGCTGATGACAAAACCGCACAGTCAGTGATCGGCAATCCGTTCCTCGCGCAAAACGCGGCGGTTAAGGATAAGCAGGTATTCCCGCTTGGCGTCGATTCGTTCCGTCTGGATTACTACAGCGCCAGCAATCTGCTGGCGCGTCTGGAGAAACTGTTCGTTAAATCATGATGCCTGCTCCGCCAGCTCAGGGGCTGGCGGCGCATAACGACGTAAACGGCCCATTACACACCACATTACAATCCCCAACAGCGCTGCCGCAAAACCAAACGTGGCGGCAGCCTGTGGCGGCAATAACCACGATCCCATGGCCCCAATCATCGCCGCACCGATCGCATCTCCGGTGACATTTTGCGCGGTCCACAAGCCGTTAATGCGGCCCAGCAGATGGTCTGGCGTCAGCAGTTGAATCATCGCGTACTGCACCAGACTGTTGATGGCACTGAAATAACCAAACGCCACCAGACACAGCAGCGCCAGCGGCAGATTGGGCATCAGACTGAATAATCCCAGCGCGATAAATCCGGCCACCGCACTGCCCAGCACCAGCTGTCCCGGTCGGGCTGCATGTTTCAGTTTACCGCTGGTGAACGCGCCGATGGCGGCACCCAGAGGCACGGCTGCGTAGAGCATGCCAAGCTGGTTAGTACTCACTGACCAATGTGGTGCGAGAGCGGGGTAGAGCACGCGAATTGCGCTGGCCAGAGTGACCAGAGCACCGATCAGCGCCACCATACCGACAATCGGGCTGGCAAACAGGAATTGCACCCCGGCGGCCAGCGACTTCAGCGGATGTTCGCGCGGCTGAGGCGGTGGCGGGAGTTGCGGTAATTTCAGCAGCGTCAGTACGGTAATCAGTGTGCCAAACGCGGTTAAGCCGTAGTTCCACACCACGCCGCCGTGTGCAATGACCAGTCCGGCAATGGCTGGCGAGAGGATGGAGCCAAAACGCACCGTCAGCATGGTGATGGCGCCGGCCTGCATAATGTTTTCGCGCCCCACCAGCGCCGGTGTGGCCGCCAGCAGCGCCGTGACGCCAATCGCGCCAAAGAAGCCATCCCAGAATCCCAG
Source organism: Pantoea sp. Seng (assembly GCF_009829935.1). Lineage (NCBI taxonomy): Bacteria > Pseudomonadati > Pseudomonadota > Gammaproteobacteria > Enterobacterales > Erwiniaceae > Pantoea > Pantoea sp. Seng. The sequence goes on from NZ_SZZV01000024.1 coordinate 36,546, forward strand.
CAGATACACCGCAATCAGTGAAGGCTGCGGCAGCGCAGCGTTAATCGCCAGCGCGATAAAGCCCAAGCCGCAGGTGGATCGGGCAAGCAAAATCAGTTTCTTACGCTCGTAGCGATCGGCTAACACCCCGCCGGTTAGCAGACCAATAAACATACCGGATGCGGCGAGGGTGACGGCCAATCCCACCAAAAGCGGGGAGTGCGTCATCTGCTGAATCTGCACCGGCACCGCCACGGCGAGCATGCCTAATGCGACAATCGAGATGAATCGGGCAATAAATACTGCGCGAAATGCCGCATGGGTTTTCAGCAGGGAGAGATCGATAAAGTGGGAAGATTTGTTCATTTGTTCGCCTTTTTGCACCAATTTTCCTCATCGTCCGCGAGGCGAGTCATGGTAACATAGGCAAACGCGAGTAATAACGATAACCATTATCAAATTGCGTTGCGCATGCGACGACGTTGAACAGTGAAGGTTTAGAACGATGCGCCAGATCCGTGCATTAGCAGGCTCAGGGATTCTGCTCTTGCTCCTCATCGCGCTCAGCTTGATGCTGGGGGCAAAATCGATACCCATTTCCGATGTTTATCATTCTCTTACCTCAGGCTGTGACAACGCTGAGTGCGTGATTGTGCGTGATGCACGCTTGCCTCGTACGCTGGCCGGATTGCTGGCGGGTGTCGCCCTTGGATTAGCAGGCGCACTAATGCAAAGCCTGACGCGCAATCCACTGGCCGATCCGGGCATTCTCGGCGTTAACGCAGGTGCCGGGTTTGCGGTGGTGATCGGCATTGCGCTGTTTGGCGCGGATTCTCCCCTCGATTGGCTCGGCTTCGCGTTTGCCGGTGCACTGCTGGCGTCATTGCTGGTGGCGATGACGGGGGCGATTGGCGGCGGGCGAGTCAATCCGGTACGCCTGACGTTAGCCGGCGTAGCGCTGGGCGCGGTGCTGGATGGACTGACGTCTGGTCTGTCACTGCTCAATCCCGATATTTATGATCATCTGCGTTTCTGGCACAGCGGCTCGCTGGATATCCGCAATTTCACTGTATTGCGTACGCTGTTCCCGGCCGTGCTAATCGGCAGCGGAGTGGCACTCTATTTGTCGCAGGCGTTGAACAGTTTAAGCATGGGCGGCGATATGGCGACCGCGCTGGGCACGCGGGTGGTGCGCACGCAACTGCTTGGTTTAGTGGCGATTGCGTTGTTGTGTGGTGCGGCGACAGCGGCAGTGGGGCCGATTGCTTTTATCGGACTGATGACGCCGCATTTTGCACGCTGGATGGTCGGCAACGATCACCGCTGGATGCTGCCCGCCACGGCGATCATTACCCCGATTCTGTTGCTGGCAGCGGATATTCTGGGACGACTGCTGGTGGCGGGCGAACTGCGCGTCTCCATCGTCACGGCGATGTTGGGTGCACCGGTGTTGATTGTGCTGGTGCGCCGTAAACTCGGGCGAGGTGCGTTATGACGCGTCGGGTTAGATTACATACCACGTGGTTGTTGCTCGGATGCGCACTGCTGGCGTATCTGGCGATGACGCGAGGCGCATTGCCGATTGGTGCTGAGCAATTCTGGCAAGTGCTGGCGGGACACGGTGCCAGCAACGTCAAGCTGATCGTTTTAGAGTGGCGACTGCCGCGTGTGCTAATGGCGCTGCTGATTGGCGCGGCACTGGGCGTCAGCGGCGCGATTTTCCAGTCACTGCTGCGCAACCCGCTCGGCAGCCCGGATATTCTCGGTTTCAACACCGGTGCCTACAGCGGCGTGCTGGTGGCACTGGTGCTGTTCAATCAGGGCATCGCCGCCATGACCGGTGCAGCGTTGGTTGGTGGTATCGGTACGGCGGCATTGGTGTATCTGTTTGCCTGGCGCAACGGGGTAGAAACCTTCCGCCTGATTATTGTTGGTATCAGCGTGCGCGCGTTGCTGATGGCACTGAATGCCTGGCTGATTATCAGTGCTTCGCTAGAGTCCGCGCTCAGTGCCGGATTGTGGAGTGCCGGTTCACTTAACGGCATCACCTGGGCGAAAACGCCGCCGGTGATTGGCGTGTTGCTGCTGTCGCTGCTGCTGATGGCGATGCTAACACGACGGATGCGTTTGCTGGAGATGGGCGATGATACCGCCAGTGCGCTCGGCGTGCCGGTGGAGCGCAGTCGGCTACTGCTGATGCTGATTGGCGTAGTGTTGACGGCGGCGTCCACTGCGCTGGTGGGGCCGATCTCCTTTATTGCGCTGCTGGCACCACAAATCGCGCGTCGACTCGGCGGCGGCGAGAAAGGCGCGCTGCTGCTGGCGGCGCTGTGTGGCGCACTGTTGCTGATTGCGGCTGATTTTGCTGCGCAGCATTTGTTCTTGCCTTATCAATTACCGGTTGGCGTGATTACCGTCAGCCTCGGTGGACTTTATCTGATTGCGTTACTGGTGCGGGAGGCGCGACGCCAATGATCGATATCCCTTCACGGCTGTATGGCGAAGGCCTGACGCTCGGCTACGACAAGAAAGTGGTGGCAGAAAACCTGTCGGTGGCGATCCCGGAAGGTGAGCTGACAGTGATTATCGGCCCCAACGCCTGCGGTAAATCCACTTTGCTGCGCACCCTGAGCCGCCTTAATACTCCGCTGAAAGGCGAGGTGTATCTGGATGGTGAGGCGATAGCGCGTTATCCGACCAAAGAGGTGGCGCGTCGACTTGGGCTGCTGCCGCAGAGTTCCAACGCACCGGCTGGCATCAGCGTTACCGAACTGGTGGCACGTGGGCGTTACCCGCATCAAGCGCTGTTTGGCCGCTGGCGCAGTGAAGATGAAGAGGCGGTGCAAAGCGCGATGCGGGCAACCGGCGTGGCGGATTTGGCGCAGCAGCCAGTGGATACCTTGTCCGGCGGGCAGCGTCAGCGCGTATGGATTGCCATGGTGCTGGCGCAGCAAACCCCGCTGCTGTTGCTGGATGAGCCAACTACCTGGCTGGATATCACCCATCAGATTGAACTGCTGGAACTGATGCAGGAGTTGAATCAGCAGCATGGCCGCACGCTGGTGGTGGTGTTGCACGATCTTAATCACGCCTGCCGTTATGCCACCCATTTGATCGCCATGCGTCACGGCAAGATTTTGGCCGAAGGCAAGCCCGCAGAGATCGTAACACCCGCGTTGATTGAACAGGTGTACGGTTTACGCTGCGTGATTGTGGAAGATCCGGTGGCGCACACGCCAATGATCGTGCCGCTGGGAAGAGGAAAGTAAGCGGTCTGGCTGCATAAAGCATGTTATCGCGGGAATCTAAATGCTGTGACCGGCACACCACAGTGGAGCATCGTGTCGGGAGGTCTTAACGCAGCGCCCTGCACAGGGCAGGCAGGTTGATCGCAGTGAGGCTTCATCCCAGCCCCTGTACAAGGCAGATCAGTTATCGCCGGGAGGCCCCTCGACCTCCCGGAAATCGGCTGACGTTAGCCTAATATCCGTTGCAACAGCGGGCCAATCTGCTCAAACATCTGCGGGGAAATAATCTCCACGTGTGCACAATCCATCGGCCAAACCTCTAACTCACCGACATATGGTGCCCAGGCGCGACGCGCATCCTGGCCGGGCTGCTGCGTCTGCTCGGCGAGGAACAGTGTGGCGCGACCGTTGAAACGCGCACTGCGCGCGGTGGCCAACAGACGCACCGAACTGGCGTAGTTGGCTTCGATGGTATCGAACATCGCGCGCATCTCTTCGCCCGCCTGATGGCGCTGGGCGGCGATAAACTGTTCGCGCTCGCGATTCACCTCTTCCAGCACCGCCGGATCCAGCACATTCTCGCCACGCTTCTCATCCCAGTTTTGCGTTTCCGGTGGCCAGGTATCGAGCAGGCCGAGGAAGGCTACCTCTTCACCTGCCGCTTCCAGTCGTGCCGCAATACCTTGCGCCAGCGTGCCGCCCAGCGAATAACCGAGGAAGAAGTACGGCCCGTGCGGCTGCACTTCACGTAAGGTTTGCAGATGCGCATCACACACCTCGTCGAGATGCGCGCTTTGGTTCAGCGGGCTCTGGGGATTCGGCGACTGAATCCCCACCAGCGACCAGCGCTGATCGAGATAGCGCTGCAGAATACTGAACTGCCAGGCAAAACCCGACGCCGGATGGAAGCAGAACAGTGTCGGACCGTTGCCCTGACGCAGCGGCAGAACGGCTTCAAAACCTGCCTGCTGATGCGATTGAGTATCGCTCAGCAACCGGGCGAGTTTTTCCACCGTTGAAGCCACCATAATCTGCCCTACCGAAACCGGCTGTTGCAGTTCGCGGCGCAGTTGGGCAGCTAAGCGCATCGCCAGCAACGAGTGGCCACCGAGGGCGAAGAAATCATCCTGGGCGATGATGGTGTCACGCGCCAGCAACTGGCAGAAAGCCTGCGCCAATTGGGTTTCCAGACCGGGATGCGGTTCACGGCCCACGCTGTCAGCTGCATTTTTTGGCAGCGGTAAAGCTTTGCGATCCAATTTACCGTTGCTGCTCAGCGGGAAGGCATCGAGCTGTACAATTGCCACCGGCACCATATGTGCAGGCAGCCGTTGCGCCAGTGCATCACGCAGCGCGTCGCCATCGACAACGTGCTCTGCGACGACGTAACCCACCAGCTGACGCGCGTCACCGCCTTGTGCAGCGGCACCGCCGAGTACCACTGCGTGCGTGACTGCCTGCTCAATACCGGGCTGTGCGCTCATCACATGATCGATTTCGTTAAGTTCTATACGCTGGCCACGGATCTTCAGCTGATCGTCGCTGCGTCCGAGGTATTCCACCGCGCCGTTATCCAGCCAGCGCGCCACGTCACCGGTTAGGTACATGCGTTCGCCAGCGGCAAAAGGATCGGCGATAAAGCGGCTGGCGGTCAGATCCGGGCGGCCAAGATAGCCGTGTGCCAGTTGTAAGCCGGTTAAGTAAAGATCGCCCGCCACACCCGGCGGCACCGGCTGCATACGCGCATCAAGGATGCGTAATCCGGTATTCCACACCGGGAAACCAATCGGCACGCTGGCCCCTTCAACGGCTGCCAACGCTTCGCCAAACGCCGGATACCAGCTGACATCTACCGCCGCTTCGGTCGGGCCGTAAAGATTGTGCAGCGGCACCTGCGTCAGTTTTTCCCATTCACGCGACAGATCGGTCGGCAGCGCTTCACCGCTACAGAAGACGTTACGTAAGCTGCCACAGCAGGCAATCGCTGGCGCACTGTCCAGCGCCGCGACAAAGGCGGCCAGCATCGAAGGGACAAAGTGCGTGGTAGTCACTTTGTAACGCGCAAACAACTGCTGAAGGGCTTCCGGATCGCGGTGCGCTTCCGGCGGTGCCATCACCAGTTGCGCGCCTACCAGCAGCGGCCAGAAGAATTCCCATACGGATACATCGAAACTGCTTGGGGTTTTCTGCAATACCACATCGTCGGCTTGCAGCGGATAGCGATCCTGCATCCACAACAGGCGGTTGACGATCGCTTCATGACCGACCAATACGCCTTTCGGACGCCCGGTAGATCCTGAGGTGTAGATGATGTAAGCGCCATCCTGTGGTGTCGGCGCGCTGGCAGGTGGTGGCGCGTCTGGCGCGGTATAGAGCGCATCAAAGTGCAGCTGCTTAACAGAATCGATAGCGCTAAAGCGGGCGCTCAATTCCACTGAGGTGATCAGCGTTTTGGGGGCGGCATCTTCCAGCATTAGCTGCAAACGTTCGTCGGGGTAGCCGGTATCGAGCGGCAGATAGGCCGCGCCGAGCGACACTATCGCCTGCAGTGCCAGTGAGAGCTGCACTGAACGCGGCAATGCCACTGCGACGATATCGCCGCGCTGGACGCCCGCTGCACTAAGATCCGCTGCCAGAGCATACAACTGCTGCTGCATCTCACGGTAGCTTAACTGGTGCGTCGCATCAGCCAGCGCCGGGGCATCAGGCGTACGCGCGGCCTGTTGCGCCAACAGTGAGGCCAGCGTTTCTGCAGGAACAGGGTGCGCGGTCTGATTGATACCGGCAATTTGTACGTGCTCTTCTGTGGTTAGCAGATCCAGTTCACCCAACGCACGCTGTGGTTGCTCCGCCAGCTGATCCAGCAGCAAAGCAAAACGGCTGGCGTGGCGAATCAGCGTCGATTCGCTATAGCGCTCCGCATTCGCCAGCAACTCCAGCGTTAGTTCACCCTGTTCGCTAATGTAGATAGCGATTTCCAGATCGCGCACCGGGCCTGATGCCAGCTGATGGGTTATGCCTTCAACGCCAGCAAAATCGAGTTGATAGTCAAACATCTTCAGGTTGATCACCGGACCGTACAGCGGGTCACCATCGCCCAAACGTCCAAGATCGCGCTGCACCTGTTCCGCGTCATAACGCTGGTGGCGGCGCATTCTCTTCACTTCACCTGCCAGCTGGGCAGCCAGCGCACTCAGCGGCTGGGTGGGATCGTAATGCACGGCCATCGGCAGCACGTTGATCACCGGACCGGTGGCACACAGCGCGGCGGATCCGATGCGGCGCATAAAGATGAATCCAGCGGCGAAATCATTTTGTCCGCTGAGTCGCGCCAGCCACAGCGCCACCAGCGCAAAGGCCAGGTCAGCAGCGCTGGATTGTGGATGCTGATTCACCAGGGTTTGGAAGGTGCTGCGATCGAGCGTCACGCTGTGGCGCAGCAGATCGGTGGTCGCGCTTTGTCCAGCCAGCGGCAGCGGTGATAGCGAAGCCGGTGAGGGCAGCGCTGCGCCTTTCTCGCGCCAGAAATCACCATCGCGCGTGAATGAAGAGGATTCCTGATAACGCTGGTACTCTTCGACGACTTCGCTAAACGGGATGAACGGGGTTGGCTCGGCCTCTTGCTGCTGCACGGCGGCAGTGTAAAGGTTAGCAATACGGCGAGTGATGGCGGTAAAGCTGAAACCATCCACCACTAAGTGGTGATAACGCTGATACCAGAACCAGTGCTGATCGCCAATGCGATACAGCGTGTGATGCCATAAAGGTGCACCGCTCAGTACGCGTAGATCACCGTTCATGTCTTCACGCATTAACGCGCGGGCTTTGGTGGCCGCATCGGGTTCAGCGCGCAAATCAACGATTTTTGGCGCACTGAACGTCTGCGGTTGCAGCCACTGCAGTGCTTCGCCCTCGACTTCGGCAAACGCCATATTCAGCGTATCGGCTTCCTGCATGCCAGCCACGATGGCCTGCGCGAGCAGGTCTGTGTCGATGGCGCCGGACAATTCGACAAAGTGCGCTACTGCATATGCATTGTGGTGCTGGGTCAGCTGGTCGGCAATCCAGATGCCGGGCTGGGCTGCCACTAAGGGCAAGGTGTGTAGGTCGGTCATGGTTTTGTTCATCAGAGATTCAGACATCTGTGCTCCGGTTTGCGTCCTGCGTGATGAAGTTAAGTCGGATTGCGCCACAGGGCTTGCAGACCGTCGAGCAGACCACCGCGCCAGCATAGCGCGTCATGGCCGCCCTCCACCGGCAGGTAATTTACCTGATAGCCGGCAGCGGTAAGTTTTTGTTCTAATTGTTGATTGGCTTGCAGAATCAGGCCTTCACGTTTACCTGCCTCCAGCCAGAAACGCAGCGGCTGTTTCGGTGCCAGGCCGCTATCCAGCGCCTGCAACAGCCAGCCGTATGGGTTGCCACGTTCGGGCCACCAGAATGATCCGGAGAGGCTCAGTGCATTGCCAAACGTCTCCGGGAAATGCAGCGCGGCAAACACCGATGCCAGCCCGCCGAAACTTTGTCCAGCCACCAGCGTGCTATCTGCCTGCTGGCGATAGGGTGCCCATTGCGCCACCTGCGGCAGTAACTCCTGCTGCACGGCTTGCCAGAACTGCGGATTACAGGGCAGTTCACGACTACGGTGTTCACGATCGATGATGTCAATAAACAGATAAACGGCAGGTGGGAGTTTCCCTGCGTCAGTAAGTTGCTGCAATGGCCCGGCAATCGGCATTTGATTCGCCCAGAACTGGCCATCCAGCAGAATGGCCAGTGGACGTTGCGCGTTATCGGATTCGCCGGTGGCATAAATCCACACTTTGCGACTGTTATTTAGTAACGCGCTATCCCACTGATATTGTTGCAAAGAAACAGCCGATGCGCTGCCATCATCCACGGCTTGCCAGATTTGCTGGTCAGGGGCCTGCGGGAGATGCAGCGGCGAAACGCCCATGCCACGCCCACCGGCCCAGCCGCGCAGTGTATTCAGGGGATCGGCCTTCGCCGTGGGGAATTTGTCACGCCACCAGTTTCGCAAGGCATACATGTCCGCTTCACCGCTAAAGTCGGTTGCCTGCTCATCGGGCATCAGGCAGTAGCTGCCGCGCCAGTTTGATGGCAGCGCAGTTTGCCAGTACCACACATCGGTACCCGTTACGCGCACCAATGACTGCGGTGGACGTTTCTGGTGGTGATCGGTCACGCCAGTGATGTTGATCCATACACGCTGAGTCGCTGACGTTTTTTCGCTGCCTTGGGGATCGCGCCAGAAGAAGGTCACCAGACAGGTGCCATCCTGTTGAGGGTCAATTCGCGGAATACCCTGAGTTTGTTGCTCCTGCCACCAGGCTTCACTACCGGTTACATCATTTCGCCAGGTCATAGGGGCTGCCAGTCACTGTGTAGGGAAAGATTTACATAAGATTAATAATTAATACTATTGATAACTATTTGCATTTGCAATAGGGTGTTTCCGCTCAAAAGAGCACGCTCGTTCCGCCTGACTCTTTCCTTCCTGGAAGGTTACGCAACGGATGGCACTGCCAGGTCTGGAACTGGGCGCGATAAGGACAGGGATATTCTCACCGGCTCGCCAGTTAAGAATCCAACGGCATTTTTACTGGCCATCCAGGAATGAAAAACAATGACGCGTTACTCACGATTATCATTAGCTATTTTGATTGAACTGGGGCTGAGCGCCTCACTGCTCTCCGGCAGCGCCTGGGCCGCAGACACTTCCAGCAAGACGACCAGCAGCCAATCCACTACCGACGCCGAATCGATGAACGGCGGCACGTTGATGGTGACCGCACAGCAGCAAAACCTGCAGGCACCCGGCGTTTCAACTATCACCGCAGATGAAATTAAAAAGCATCCACCGGCGCGTGATGTGTCAGAAATTATTCGTACCATGCCAGGCGTCAACCTGACCGGTAACTCCACCAGCGGCCAACGCGGTAACAATCGTCAGATTGATATTCGTGGCATGGGCCCGGAAAACACCCTGATTATGGTGGATGGTATGCCGATCACCAGCCGCAACTCAGTACGTCTGGGCTGGCGTGGTGAGCGTGATACGCGCGGTGATACCAACTGGGTGCCGCCAGAAATGATCGAACGCATTGATGTGATTCGTGGCCCGGCCGCGGTGCGTTACGGTAACGGCGCAGCAGGCGGCGTGGTGAATATTATCACCAAGAAATATACCGATCAGCAGTGGCACGGTTCGTGGAATACCTACTTCAATGCGCCGGAACACAAATCGGAAGGTGCGACCAAACGCACCAACTTCAGCCTCGAAGGGCCGCTGGGTGATGACTTCAACTTCCGCCTATACGGTGGCTTAGCGAAAACTCAGGCTGACGCTTACGACATCAACGAAGGCCATGCCGCAGCACGTACCGGTACTTACGCGGGCAGCTATCCTTCGGGCCGTGAAGGTTCGGTCAATAAAGATATCAATGCCTTACTGAGTTGGGCGTTCGCTCCAATGCAAACCCTGGAGCTGCAGGCAGGTTATAGCCGTCAGGGCAACCTGTATGCCGGTGATACCCAGAACACCAACACCAGTGCGCTGGTGAAGAGCCTGTATGGCGATGAAACCAACCGTCTGTATCGTCAGAACATCTCACTGAAATGGACTGGCACCTGGGACAACGGTGTCAGCACCAATACCTACGCGCGTTACGAGAAAACCCGTAACAGCCGTATCAACGAAGGTTTGGCGGGTGGTACGGAAGGCATCTTCTCTAACGATGGTTTCAATACCATTCAGTTAGACGACATTTTGCTGCACAGCGAAGTGAGCATTCCGTTTGAGTGGCTGATTAATCAGACGGCAACGCTGGGTACCGAATGGAACCAGCAGAGCATGAAGGATCCCTCTTCAACCACCCAGGCGGCTAACTACGGTTCTGTACCAGGCGTGTCGAATACCGGTCGTAGCCCGTATTCACAAGCAGAAATCTTCTCGCTGTTCGCCGAAGACAACATGGAGCTGACCGACAGCACCATGCTGACGCCAAGCCTGCGATTCGATCATCACTCGATTGTGGGCAACAACTGGAGCCCGTCGCTGAACCTGTCGCAAGGTTTGGGTGATGACTTCACGCTGAAGATGGGCGCTGGCCTCGCTTACAAAGCACCAAGCCTGTATCAGACCAACCCGAACTACCTGCTGTACAGCAACGGTCAGGGCTGTGCTGCTAGCACCGGCGCCTGTTATCTGCAGGGTAATCCAGATCTGAAAGCCGAGAACAGTTTCAACAAAGAGATTGGACTGGAGTGGAAGCATGAAGGCTATCAGGCGGGTCTGACCTGGTTCCGTAACGATTACCGCAACAAGATTGAAGCGGGTTACGCGGCCGTCGGTAAAGCCTCTAATGGCACCACGGATATCTACAAGTGGGAAAACGTACCGAAAGCGGTGGTGGAAGGGCTGGAAGGTACGGTGAATGTGCCGTTCTCGGATAGCGTGAGCTGGAACAACAACTTCACCTACATGCTGCAGAGTAAGAACAAGGAAACCGGCGATCGTCTGTCGATCATCCCGGAATACACCCTGAACTCAACGCTGAGCTGGCAGGCAACGCAGGATCTGTCATTGCAGACCACGTTGACCTGGTACGGCACGCAGACACCGAAAAAGTATGACTACAAAGGTCAACCGGTGACGGGTAGCGCGGCTGATAAAGTGAGTCCTTACTCCATCATTGGCCTGAGCGGGACTTACGATGTGAATAAGTACGCCAGCGTGACCCTGGGTATCGACAACCTGTTTGATAAGCGTCACTTCCGCGAGGGTAATGCGCAAACCACCGGTAACGCCACAACAGGTGCCTACCTGTACGGTGCGGGTGCCAATACTTATAACGAGTCAGGCCGTACTTACTACATGAGCCTCAACACTCACTTCTAAAGCAGTTGATGCGGTAAATAGCAGCGGGCAATTAGCCCGCTGCTATCTTTACGGTTAACCAGCTCCAGCCTGCCACGGTGCATTTGCACAATGCGCAGCACAATGTTCAGACCCAATCCGCTGCCACCGTAACGCTGATCGCGACGGCGGAAGGCTTGCGTCAGTTCTTCTGCCGCATCGGCCTCAATGCCCGGCCCTTGATCCCACACCTCGATAATCACCTGCTGCTTGTCCTGCTGCATTTTCACCTTCACTTCACTGCCTTCCGGGCTGTAGCGTGAGGCATTTTCCAGCAGATTACGCAGCATCAGGCGCAGCAATACGGCTTCACCCTGTTGCGGAATATCTTTGCCGTTCGGCCAGTGCAGTGTTTGCTGACGCTGCTCATACAGCTCGGCCATTTCTGGCTGCAGCGGCTGCATGATGTCTTTTTGCCACTGCAGCTGTTGATAGTGGCCACCCGCCAGCGCCTGGCCGGCACGCGACAGCATCAGCAGTTGCTCCACGGTGTGCATCAGCTGGTCGATACGTTCAATCAGCATTTCACTCTGCGGCACGTTCTGCTGGTGCAGTAGCTCAAGGTGCAAACGTAAACCGGCCAAAGGGGTACGCAACTCGTGCGCGGCATCGGCGGTGAAGAGGCGTTCCTGTTGTAGCGTGTGGTCGAGCCGCGAAAATAGCTGATTGATGGAGGAGGTGACGGCGACGATCTCATCCATCTCGGAATAAACCGGCAGCGGGGTGAGGTTATCGGCGGAACGATGCGCCAGGCTGTCCTGCAAGGATCGTAATGGACGAATGATCCAGTTGATCGCCCAGAATGAGAGCAGCAGCGTTAAAGCGATCATTACCAGTGAAGGCAACAGCAATGAAGCTATCGCTTCGCGGATCTCATTCTCGACGCGGTCGTTACGCGCCTGAGCCGAGAGGGTTTCATTCACCAGGAAACTGATTTGCTCCCGGCTTTCATGCCACAGCCAGATGGCGCTCATCACCTGACAGGTGAGGAGAATCAGCGCCAGCATAATCAGTAACCGCTGACGCATGCTATTCATTCGCGCACTTCCAGACGGTAGCCCACGCCGCGCACGGTTTTAATGCGATCTTTCCCGAGCTTGCGGCGCAGATTGTGGATATGAACTTCTAAGGTGTTAGAGCCGGGATCGTCATTCCAGCTGTAGAGATCCTGCTGCAGAGTTTCGCGGTGCACATTCTGTCCGACACGCATTAACAGGCGCGTCAGCAGCGCGAACTCTTTCGGGGTGATCTCCAGCGGACGCTCTTCCAGCAACACTTGCTGCGAGCTAAGGTTGAGGGTGAGATCACCTTGTTGCAGCAGATTGTCGCTGTGGCCCTGAAAGCGGCGAATCAGAGCACGGACACGCGCCTGCAGTTCCACCAGCGCGAAGGGTTTAACCAGATAATCATCGGCACCGGCGTCCAGGCCATCTACACGATCCTCCAGCGCATCACGCGCCGTCAGGATCAACACCGGCACATTGATGCCGTCGCGGCGCCACTGGCGCAGCAGCGTGGCACCATCACGATCCGGTAAACCGAGATCCAGTACGATCAGGCTGTATTGCCCGCTGCGCAAAAAGGCGTTGCTCTCTGCAGCGGTACTGGCGCAGTCAACGGCATAACCTTGCGCGCTCAGGGCCTGAGCCAGGCCCGATTGCAATAGCGCATCATCTTCAACGATCAGCAATTTCATTAGTTGTTTTTGTTGATATCCGAGTAGAGGCGGCTTTCAAAGCGTACCAGAGGAATACGCCGCGTTTTTTGATCTTCAGGCGGCACCGCATAACCAGAAAGATACTGCACAAAGGCGACACGTGCACCGCTGGAAGTGGTAATAAATCCAGCCAGATTATAGACGCCCTGCAGTGAACCGGTTTTCGCCGATACTTTGCCATCCAGTCCGGCTTCATGCAGACCGCCGCGATATTGCAATGTACCGTCATAGCCGGCCAGCGGCAGCATCGAAATATAGTTCAGCGTTGAGTCGTTTTTCGCGATGTATTGCAGTACCTGCATCATGGTATCTGGCGCGATCAAGTCGTGGCGCGATAAGCCTGAACCATCGACCTGAATGCTGTTACCGAGATCGACGCCTGCTTTCTCACGCAGTATACGGCGCACCGCATCGGAACCGGCGCGGAAGGTGCCGGGTACGTTGAAATAGTGATGGCCGATGGTGCGGAACACGGTGTCCGCAATCATGTTGTCCGATTTCTTCAGCATAGTGTGCAGCAGATTGTGCAGCGGCGCGGATTGCGTTGAGGCCAATACGGTACCCGGCGGTGTAACCTGTGTCTGACGCACTAAATGACCGCTGTAATCGATATCCGCGGCACGCAGTTCGGCCTTGAGAATTTCGCCCGCCCATGCAGCACCATCTTGCACCGCAAACGCCAATGGCAATGGTTCGGCGCGTTGGCGCATGCAACCGGTCAGCGTGTAGCGGTTCAGCTCGCCTGGCACCACATCCAGTTCGCAATATTGCCCATCACCACTGTTACGGCCAACAGTGCGCACCTGGCTGAACATATGTGCCGGATAATAGGACGCAATGCGCACAAAGGCGTTTTCGCCCGGCGTGTTAGCGCTGTACAGCGACACTGAGAAGCAGTTTTTATCGACAATCGCTGCGCCTGGTGGGGCACTGAAGCACTGCGTCAGATCGTTCCATGGCCAGCCAGGGGCCATATCGTGGCTGGCGAACACGGACGTGTCGATCACCAGATTGCCTTTGATATGTGTGATGCCCTGCTTTTTCAGCGCGGCCACCATGTTGCGCAGATCCTGACGACTCAGCGTCGGATCGCCACCAAAGCGCGCCACTAAATCACCATTGAGCGTGCCATCGCTGACCGCGCCTTTGGTTTCCATCGTGGTCTGAAAACGGAAGTCCGGACCGAGTTCCAGCAGGGCCGCCAGCGCGGTAATCACCTTCATGGTACTGGCCGGCAATGCCATCTGTTTGCCGTGATAGTCGATTATCGGGGTTGATGCGCCCACTTTTTGTACCATCAGCGCCAGGTTTGCGCCGTCTGGCAAATACTGCATGTATTCTTCAACGGGGGCTGCTTGTGCCTGCAGCATAAACGCACAGGTTAATCCGGTAACAAGTCGTGAAAATCGCATAATCTCGCGGTAACTGACGGGTGAAGGCGTCAATACTACGTCCCGAGGTGGTGCAAAGTAAACGATGACCCACAGGGAACTCTGGGGTAAAATACGTATCAAAATGCAAAACCGAACCTGACCCGGAAAGCTTTCCGGGTCAGGCTTCTTTTGCTTGTGAAAAGAGGTAACGCGCCGCAGAAGCTGTTTTCTGCTGTCACCGGTCAGGATGACGCCGTTAACCAGGATAGATGACGAGGAGCCAAAATGAATCAGATTCCGATGACGTTGAAAGGCGCTGAGAGCCTGCGTGAAGAGCTGAACGAACTGAAAACCGTGAAGCGTCCGCGCATCATCGCCTCTATCGCCGAAGCTCGCGAGCACGGCGATCTGAAAGAGAATGCCGAATACCATGCAGCCCGCGAAGAGCAGGGTTTCTGTGAGGGTCGTATTCAGGAGATTGAAGCCAAGCTCTCCAACGCCCAGGTGATTGATATCACATCAATGCCAAAAACCGGACGCGTGATTTTTGGTGCTACCGTGACCATTTTGAATGTGGATACGGACGAAGAATTCACTTACCGCATCGTGGGTGATGATGAAGCTGACTTCAAACAAAACCTGATTTCAGTGAACTCGCCGATGGCGCGCGGACTGGTGGGGAAATCGGCTGACGATGTGGCCATCGTGAAAACCCCCGGTGGTGATGTCGAATATGAAGTGTTAAAGGTGGAATACCTTTAAGATATTGCTACGCTTTGAAATGTGTAGCCGCACATTGTAAAGAAAGGAAAAAGGCCGCATAGCGGCCTTTTATCCCATGCAGGAGCATGGCACTTTCTCTGCCCGTCGTGGCAGCCTTTAAGGCTGATTAACGTGGCAGAGTAATTTTGCGCTCTTTTGCAGGGCGATACAGCACCAGCGTGTTGCCGATGACCTGTACGTTACAAGCTTTTGTTTCACGTACGATAGCGTCAACGATCAGCTGCTTGGTTTCACGATCTTCAGAGGCAATTTTCACCTTGATCAATTCGTGATGCTCGAGCGCCAGTTCGATTTCGGCGAGCACGCCTTCGGTCAAGCCATTACCGCCCAGCATAACAACGGGCTTAAGTGGATGGGCAAGGCCTTTCAGGTGCTGTTTTTGTTTGGTACTCAGATTCATCGTATTTTTTACTTACTCAGGGATTGAAAACGGTTCATTCTACCGCCATCTCGGGTATATCGCCAAATCAACGCGACCCATTGCGTACTGATTTATCGCTACGATGAAGATTTAATTGGAAAAATTATGACGGGTAAAAAGCGTTCGGCCAGTTCCAGTCGCTGGCTTCAGGAACACTTTAGCGATAAATATGTGCTGCAGGCACAGAAAAAGGGGTTGCGTTCGCGCGCCTGGTTTAAACTGGACGAAATTCAGCAGGGTGACAAGCTTTTCAAACCCGGCATGACAGTGGTAGATCTGGGTGCTGCACCCGGTGGTTGGTCGCAATATGCGGTACAACAGATTGGATCGAATGGTCGTATTATTGCCTGTGATTTGCTCCCGATGGACCCAATTGTTGGTGTCGATTTTTTGCAGGGCGACTTTCGTGAAGAGGCAGTGCTGAACGCATTGCTGGAGCGAGTAGGTGACCAAAAGGTGCAAGTTGTCATGTCTGACATGGCGCCGAACATGAGCGGTACACCTGCGGTTGATATTCCACGATCAATGTATTTGGTAGAGTTGGCGCTGGAAATGTGTCGGGATATCCTGGCACCTGGCGGCAGTTTTGTAGTGAAAGTGTTTCAGGGAGATGGCTTCGAGGAATACCTGCGGGAAATTCGCTCCCTATTTACGAAAGTGAAAATTCGTAAGCCAGACGCTTCTCGTTTACGTTCACGTGAAGTGTATATTGTGGCGACAGGGCGCAAACTATAGCCCTCAGTACCGGAATCAAAGCAAGGCGAACTGCGTTTACTCTGA
The DNA here is from genome assembly GCF_009829935.1 of Pantoea sp. Seng. Taxonomy (NCBI): domain Bacteria; kingdom Pseudomonadati; phylum Pseudomonadota; class Gammaproteobacteria; order Enterobacterales; family Erwiniaceae; genus Pantoea; species Pantoea sp. Seng. The sequence goes on from NZ_SZZV01000024.1 coordinate 52,786, forward strand.
TGTGTAATTCCGAGTTTCAGTGGAAAGCAGCAAAATCATCAGCGCCGCGATTCCAGGTCTGAAGGATATATAGTACCCTACGCTGTCTGTTAACACCGTTGTAATATGAGGTTAATCCCTTGAGTGACATGGCGAAAAACCTGATTCTCTGGTTAGTCATCGCGGTCGTGCTGATGTCTGTCTTCCAGAGCTTTGGGCCCAGCGAGTCGAATGGCCGTAGGGTTGATTACTCAACCTTCCTGTCAGAAGTGAACCAGGATCAGGTCCGCGAGGCACGTATTAACGGGCGTGAGATTAACGTTGTCAAAAAAGACAGTAATAAATATACGACTTACATTCCTGTCAACGACCCTAAGCTGCTTGATAACCTCTTGACTAAAAACGTCAAAGTGGTTGGCGAACCACCAGAAGAACCAAGCCTGTTGGCTTCCATCTTCATCTCCTGGTTCCCAATGCTGCTGTTGATTGGCGTTTGGATCTTCTTTATGCGTCAGATGCAGGGCGGCGGTGGCAAAGGCGCGATGTCCTTTGGCAAAAGCAAAGCCCGTATGCTGACCGAAGACCAGATCAAGACCACGTTTGCTGACGTCGCAGGCTGCGATGAAGCGAAAGAAGAAGTGGGTGAACTGGTTGAATATTTGCGCGAGCCAAGCCGCTTCCAGAAACTGGGTGGTAAGATCCCGAAAGGCGTCCTGATGGTCGGCCCTCCGGGTACCGGTAAAACCTTGCTGGCTAAAGCGATTGCTGGCGAAGCAAAAGTACCGTTCTTCACTATCTCCGGTTCTGACTTTGTTGAAATGTTCGTGGGTGTCGGTGCATCTCGTGTGCGTGACATGTTCGAGCAGGCGAAGAAAGCCGCGCCGTGCATCATCTTTATCGATGAAATCGATGCTGTAGGCCGTCAACGTGGCGCCGGTTTAGGTGGTGGTCACGATGAACGTGAGCAGACGCTGAACCAGATGCTGGTTGAGATGGATGGCTTCGAAGGTAATGAAGGCATCATCGTTATCGCCGCAACCAACCGTCCAGACGTACTTGACCCCGCGCTGCTGCGTCCAGGCCGTTTTGACCGCCAGGTTGTAGTAGGTCTGCCAGACGTTCGCGGTCGTGAACAGATTCTGAAAGTGCATATGCGTCGTGTGCCGCTGGCCACTGACATTGACGCAGCGATCATCGCACGTGGTACGCCAGGCTTCTCGGGTGCTGACCTCGCTAACCTGGTCAACGAAGCGGCACTGTTTGCTGCACGTGGCAACAAGCGTGTGGTCTCGATGGTTGAGTTCGAGAAAGCGAAAGACAAAATCATGATGGGCGCAGAACGTCGCTCCATGGTGATGACGGAAGCGCAGAAAGAATCGACTGCTTACCATGAAGCAGGCCATGCGATTATTGGTCGTCTGGTACCGGAACACGATCCGGTACATAAAGTGACGATTATTCCTCGCGGCCGTGCGCTCGGTGTGACTTTCTTCCTGCCTGAAGGCGACGCAATTAGCGCCAGCCGTCAGAAGCTGGAGAGCCAGATCTCGACCCTGTACGGTGGTCGTCTGGCAGAAGAGATCATCTACGGTGCGGAACACGTTTCCACCGGTGCATCTAACGACATTAAAGTGGCCACTAACCTGGCACGCAACATGGTGACTCAGTGGGGCTTCAACGAGAAGTTAGGTCCGTTGCTGTATGCTGAAGAAGAAGGCGAAGTGTTCCTCGGCCGTTCTGTGGCAAAGGCGAAACACATGTCTGATGAAACAGCACGCATCATCGACCAGGAAGTTAAACACCTGATCGACAGCAACTACCAGCGTGCTCGCGTTCTGCTGGGTGAGAACATGGACATCCTTCACGCGATGAAAGATGCGCTGATGAAGTATGAAACCATTGATGCACCACAGATTGATGATCTGATGGCTCGCCGTGAAGTTCGCCCGCCAGCGGGTTGGGATGATTCAGGCAACAGCAGCTCATCTGATAACAATGGCACGCCAAAGGCGCCACGTCCGGTTGATGAACCGCGTACGCCGAATCCTGGCAACACCATGTCAGAACAGCTCGACAAATAAGAGGCCTCAAACCTCAGCAAAAACCCCGGCCGGTCCGGGGTTTTTTACATTCAGTGATACCGTGATTCCCAAGGAGATTCCCGCCATGAAGTTGTACGCCCGTGATTCCCATCTCGATCTGTCGTTTCCCCATGTGATGGGTATTTTGAATGTCACGCCGGACTCCTTCTCTGATGGTGGAACTCACAACACGCTGGTCGAGGCGCTGACCCATACCAATGAGATGGTGAATGCGGGTGCCACCATCATCGATGTGGGCGGAGAATCAACACGGCCAGGTGCTGATGAAGTCAGCGTGGATGAAGAGTTAGCGCGCGTGATTCCGGTGGTGGAAGCCATCGCTCAGCGTTTTGAGGTGTGGATTTCCGTGGATACCTCAAAGCCAGAGGTGATCCGTGAATCGGCGCGAGTGGGCGCTCACATCATTAATGACATTCGCTCACTGTCAGAACCGGGTGCATTGGAAGCAGCAGCGGAAACCGGCTTGCCTGTGTGTCTGATGCACATGCAGGGCGAACCGCGCACCATGCAGCAAGCACCCGAATATCAAAATATTGTGAGCGAAGTGGACGCTTACTTCCTCGCGCAGATTGCACGCTGCGAAGCGGCAGGCATCAAAAAAGAGCATCTGCTGCTCGACCCTGGCTTCGGTTTCGGTAAGAATCTCAACCACAATTATCAGCTGCTGGCTGAACTCAGCCATTTCCACCATTTTGGCTTACCGCTACTGGTTGGAATGTCGCGTAAATCGATGATTGGCCAGCTGTTAAATGTCGGTCCGACGCAGCGCCTGACCGGCAGCCTGGGCTGTGCGGTGATTGCCGCCATGCAAGGGGCACAAATTATTCGCGTGCATGATGTGAAAGAGACTGTCGAAGCGATGCGTATTGTCGAAGCGACACGGAGAGCAAAAGGATAAAGCATGAGTAATCGTAAATATTTCGGTACAGATGGTATTCGTGGCAAGGTCGGTGAAGCACCGATTACCCCTGATTTTGTCCTGAAGCTGGGTTTTGCTGCGGGTAAGGTCCTGGCGCGTTCGGGATCACGTAAGGTATTAATTGGTAAAGATACGCGTATATCTGGCTACATGCTGGAATCGGCACTGGAAGCGGGCCTGGCTGCTGCTGGTTTGTCGGCGGCCTTTACCGGGCCTATGCCGACCCCTGCGATTGCCTATCTAACGCGTACCTTCCGTGCAGAAGCCGGTATCGTGATCTCTGCATCGCATAACCCCTTCGACGATAACGGCATCAAATTCTTCTCTGCGGAAGGCACTAAATTGCCGGATGAAGTGGAAGAGGCCATTGAGCTTGAGTTAGAGAAGCCACTGACTTGCGTTGAGTCCGCTGAGTTGGGGCGCGCCAGCCGTATCGTTGATGCAGCTGGTCGCTATATCGAGTTCTGTAAAGGCACATTCCCGAGCGAGTTAAGTCTCAATGGTCTGAAAATCGTAGTGGATTGCGCCAACGGTGCGACCTATCACATTGCCCCTAATGTGCTGCGTGAATTAGGTGCCAAAGTGATTGCGATTGGCGTGCAGCCCGATGGCATGAACATCAACAAAGAGTGCGGTGCAACCGATCTTCGCATGCTGCAGCAGCGCGTGCTGGATGAGAAGGCAGATTTGGGCCTTGCATACGATGGCGATGGCGACCGCATCATGATGGTGGATCATCTGGGCATGAAGGTTGATGGTGACCAGATCCTCTACATCATTGCACGTGAAGCCTTGCGTCAGGGGCAACTGCGCGGCGGCGTGGTAGGCACTCTGATGAGTAACATGGGGCTGGAACTGGCGTTGAAACAGCTGGGCATTCCTTTCACTCGTGCCAAAGTGGGTGACCGCTACGTGCTGGAAAAAATGCAGGAGAAGGGCTGGCGCATGGGTGCTGAAAACTCCGGGCATGTCATTCTGCTGGACAAAATCAGCACTGGCGACGGTATCGTGGCAAGTTTGCAAGTACTTACTGCTATCGTGCGTAATCACATGAGTCTGCATGATTTGTGCAGTGGTATGAAAATGCTGCCGCAGATTCTGGTGAATGTGCGCTTCAGCGGCAGTCATGATCCTCTTGAATCCGAGAGCGTGAAGGCTGTCAGCGCTGAAGTGGGGAAAACGTTAGCAGGGCGCGGTCGTGTGCTGTTGCGTAAATCGGGCACTGAACCGCTGATTCGCGTGATGGTCGAGGGTGAAGATGAAGCGTTAGTCACCGAGCTGGCGCATAAAATTGCTGATGCGGTGAAAGCGGTCTAAGCGTGTTAACAGGCGGCGAGATTTCGACTTTCCGCCTGTTAAATCACCACCCTGGCGCTTTTTTCCGCAATCAATAAAGTTCATGAAAATTGCGCTTGCAGAGGTATGTCCCATTGGTTAGTATTCACACCCGCTTCTGATGGGTGATGACGATACTCCCCGTCAATATTGGTGAAGCTTTAACTGTGCGGATAACGCGCAAGGAAACAGGTTGATTATGTACGAAGCTCTGTTAGTTGTTTTCCTTATTGTTGCGATTGGCCTCGTGGGTCTGATCATGCTTCAGCAAGGCAAAGGCGCTGATATGGGAGCCTCATTCGGTGCAGGCGCCTCTGGTACACTGTTCGGTTCAAACGGGTCTGGTAACTTCATGACACGTATGACTGCGGTACTGGCGACCCTGTTCTTCATTATCAGCTTGATTCTGGGCAATCTGAACACGAATAAGTCTTCTAAAGGAAGCGAGTGGGAAAACCTCACTGCGCCAGCTCAGTCTGAACAGCAGACTCAGCCAGCTAAACCGGCAACCCCGGGCAATGATATCCCGCAGTAACATCGTCAATGCTTTAGCGGCAACATAACGTCGCAGTCAGTGCAGTACCGAGGTGGTGAAATTGGTAGACACGCTACCTTGAGGTGGTAGTGCTCGAAAGGGCTTACGGGTTCAAGTCCCGTCCTCGGTACCAAATCTCAGTAAAACTTGCTTTTTAAGCAAGGTCGGCGTATTATTCGCCACGTTTTCGGACGCGGGGTGGAGCAGCCTGGTAGCTCGTCGGGCTCATAACCCGAAGGTCGTCGGTTCAAATCCGGCCCCCGCAACCACTTTCCCTTAGAGTTCTTTTTCAAATATACTGTATGCATCGACGGACGCATCCTCAGTGTTTTTTTGAAAAAAATTCTTTTGGATTGTGTGCCGAAGCCGCTCTGCGGCGTACAGGGTCCAGTCATAAAAAGCCCCGAATTTTCGGGGTTTTTTGTTATCAGGAATCGCAATACTGGGCTATAGGCCCTTTTTTTATGTCTTGGGGGTGGGCTTGTCCACATTAGAGCAAAAATTGACTGATTTGATCACCGCTCCAGTAGAAGCGCTTGGCTACGAATTGGTCGGTATCGAATTCGTTCGCGGTCGCACATCGACTTTGCGCATCTATATTGATAGTGAGAATGGTATCAATGTTGATGATTGTGCCGATGTTAGCCACCAGGTCAGCGCGGTAATGGATGTGGAAGATCCCATTACGGTGGCTTACAACCTTGAAGTCTCCTCGCCAGGTCTCGAGCGTCCTCTTTTCACTGCTGAACACTATGCACGTTTCGCCGGTGATGAGGTGAGCCTGACACTGCGCATGGCCGTACAGAACCGCCGTAAATGGCAGGGGATCATCAAATCCGTGGAAGGTGAGATGATCACGGTAACCGTTGAGGGTAACGATGAGGTGTTCGCGCTGAGTAATATTCAGAAAGCGAACCTGGTCCCCCACTTTTAAAAGTCCGGATTGAGGCTAACCAGGATGAACAAAGAGATCTTAGCTGTAGTAGAAGCCGTTTCTAACGAAAAAGCCCTGCCACGTGAGAAAATCTTCGAAGCGCTTGAGAGCGCTTTGGCCACTGCGACTAAAAAGAAGTATGAGCAAGAGATCGAAGTGCGCGTCAGCATTGACCGTCGCAGCGGTGATTTCGATACTTTCCGTCGCTGGCAGATTGTGGACGAAGTGACACAGCCAACTCGCGAGATCACGCTGGATGCGGCCCGCTTTGAAGATGAAGCGTTCAATCTGGGCGAATACGTTGAAGACCAGATTGAATCTGTCACCTTCGACCGTATCACCACCCAAACCGCCAAGCAGGTAATCGTACAGAAAGTACGTGAAGCTGAGCGCGCGATGGTGGTTGATCAGTTCCGTCAACACGAAGGTGAAATCATCACCGGCGTGGTGAAGAAAGTAAACCGCGACAGTATCTCACTCGATCTGGGCAGCAATGCTGAAGCCGTGATCGGACGTGAAGATATGCTGCCACGTGAAAACTTCCGTCCAGGTGACCGTATTCGCGGCGTGTTATATGCCGTTCGCCCGGAAGCGCGTGGTGCACAGCTGTTTGTCACCCGTTCTAAGCCAGAAATGCTGATCGAACTGTTCCGCATTGAGGTGCCAGAAATCGGTGAAGAAGTTATCGAGATCAAAGCGGCAGCGCGCGATCCAGGTTCACGCGCCAAAATCGCGGTGAAAACCAACGATAAACGTATTGATCCGGTAGGTGCTTGTGTGGGTATGCGCGGTGCGCGCGTCCAGGCTGTATCAAGCGAGCTGGGTGGCGAGCGTATCGATATCGTGCTGTGGGACGATAACCCAGCGCAGTTCGTGATTAACGCCATGGCGCCAGCCGATGTGGCGTCAATCGTGGTGGATGAAGACAATCACACCATGGATATCGCTGTTGAAGCCGGTAATCTGGCTCAGGCGATCGGCCGTAACGGCCAAAACGTGCGTCTGGCTTCCCAACTGAGTGGTTGGGAACTGAACGTGATGACCGTCGATGATCTGCAGGCTAAGCATCAGGCTGAAGCCCACGCAGCGATCGATATGTTCACCAAACATCTCGACATCGACGAAGAGTTCGCCACCGTACTGGTGGAAGAGGGCTTCTCTTCGCTGGAAGAATTGGCTTACGTGCCAATCAACGAGTTGCTGGAAATCGACGGCCTCGACGAAGAGACCATTGAAGCCCTGCGTGAACGAGCAAAAAATGCGTTGACCACCCTGGCATTAGCGAAAGAAGAGAGCCTTGGTAATCAGGAGCCCGCTGAGGATCTTCTGAATCTTGAGGGCCTGGATCGTGCGCTGGCGTATCGCCTGGCGTCTAAAGGCGTTTGCACGCTGGAAGATCTCGCTGAGCAAGGTGTTGACGATCTGACAGATATTGAAGGGCTGGATGATGAGAAGGCCGGTGCGCTGATTATGGCTGCACGTAATATCTGCTGGTTCGGCGATGACGCGTAATAACAGGAAGGAACAGCATGACAGATGTAACCGTAAAATCGCTGGCCGCCGAAATTCAGACTCCGGTCGATCGCCTGGTACAGCAATTTGCTGACGCAGGGATCCGCAAGTCTGAAAACGATGCGGTGTCCCAGCAAGAGAAAGAAACCTTACTGTCCCATTTGAATCGTGAGCACGGTCAGACCGGTTCAAGTAAACTGACATTACAGCGCAAAACGCGCAGCACCTTGAATATTCCCGTCACCGGGGGTAAAAGTAAGTCGGTGCAAATCGAAGTCCGCAAAAAACGCACATACGTGAAAGGTGATGCAGAGTCTGAGCAAGCTCAGGCAGAAGCAGAAGCCGAGGCGCAGCGTGAAGCGGAAGAGCAGGCGCGTCGCGAGGCGGAAGAACAAGCCCGTCGCGAAGCTGAACAAAAAGCGCAACGTGAAGCCGAAGACAAAGCCAAGCGCGAAGCCGCTGACAAGGCTAAACGTGAAGCAGCGGAAAATGAGAAAGTGACTAATCAACCAACCGACGAAGTAACCAAGGCTGCGCAATCTGATAAAGCGCGTCGTGAAGCCGAAGCGGCTGAACTGAAACGCAAAGCGGAAGAAGAAGCACGCCGCAAGCTGGAAGAAGATGCCCGCCGCGTAGCAGAAGAATCTAAACGCCTGGCTGAAGAAAAAGCCGCGGAATGGGAAAAACCGGAAGAAGAAGACAAAGGCGACTACCACGTCACCACGTCTACTCATGCCCGTCAGGCCGAAGACGAGAACGATCGTCAAGTTGAAGCGGGACGTGCTCGTACACGTACTGCTAAAGCTGCGCGCCCGGTCAAAAAAGGTAACAAGCATTCCGAAGCGAAAACCGACCGTGAAGAAGCGCGTGCGCAAGTTCGTGGTGGTAAAGGCGGTAAGCATCGTAAGCCAAGCTCCCTGCAGCAGGGCTTCAACAAGCCGGTACAGGCTGTTAACCGCGATGTTGTCATCGGTGAAACTATCACCGTAGCCGAACTGGCTAACAAGATGGCTATCAAAGGTTCTTTGGTCATCAAAGCGATGATGAAGATGGGCGCCATGGCGACCATTAACCAGGTTATCGACCAGGAAACTGCCCAGCTGGTTGCGGAAGAAATGGGTCACAAAGTGATCCTGCGCCGCGAGAACGAGCTGGAAGAAGCGGTAATGGACGATCGTGACACCGATGCTGCGCAGGAAGCTCGCGCGCCAGTGGTCACCATCATGGGTCACGTTGACCACGGTAAAACCTCTCTGCTGGATTACATCCGCTCAACCAAAGTCGCTTCAGGCGAGGCTGGCGGTATTACTCAGCACATCGGTGCTTACCACGTTGAAACTGACAACGGTATGATCACCTTCCTGGATACCCCGGGCCACGCCGCGTTTACCGCAATGCGTGCACGTGGTGCTCAGGCAACGGATATCGTTATCCTCGTCGTTGCAGCAGATGACGGCGTGATGCCTCAGACCATCGAAGCTATTCAGCACGCGAAAGCGGCGAAAGTGCCGGTTGTGGTTGCGGTGAACAAGATTGATAAGCCAGAAGCCGATCCAGATCGCGTTAAGAACGAGCTGACTCAGTACGGAATTATTCCGGAAGAGTGGGGCGGCGAAAACATGTTCGTTAATGTATCTGCAAAAGCCGGTACCGGTATTGATGACCTGCTGAATGTGATTCTGCTGCAGGCTGAAGTTCTGGAACTGACCGCAATCCGTGAAGGTATGGCGAGCGGCGTGGTTATCGAATCCTTCCTTGATAAAGGTCGTGGTCCGGTTGCTACCGTGCTGGTACGTGAAGGTACGCTGAACAAAGGCGACATCGTGCTGTGCGGCTTCGAATATGGCCGTGTCCGTGCGATGCGTGACGAACTGGGTCGTGAAGTGCTGGAAGCAGGTCCATCCATTCCAGTGGAAATCCTCGGTCTGTCTGGTGTGCCAGCAGCGGGTGATGAAGCGACTGTTGTACGTGATGAGAAGAAAGCACGTGAAGTTGCACTGTATCGTCAGGGCAAGTTCCGCGAAGTGAAGCTGGCGCGACAGCAGAAGTCGAAGTTGGAGAACATGTTCGCCAACATGACAGAAGGCGAAGTGTCCGAGCTGAACATCGTGCTGAAGTCCGACGTACAGGGTTCTGTGGAAGCGATCTCCGATTCACTGCTGAAACTCTCTACCGACGAAGTGAAGGTGAGAATCATTGGTTCAGGTGTGGGCGGTATTACTGAAACCGACGCCACCCTGGCTGCAGCGTCTAACGCGATCATCCTTGGCTTCAACGTTCGTGCAGATGCTTCTGCCCGCCGCGTGATTGATGCTGAAAGCGTTGACCTGCGTTACTACTCCGTCATCTATAATCTGATTGACGAAGTAAAAGCGGCCATGAGCGGCATGCTGGCACCGGAATTCAAACAGCAGATCATTGGTCTGGCCGAAGTACGTGACGTGTTTAAGTCACCGAAATTTGGCGCCATTGCCGGCTGTATGGTTACCGAAGGCAACATCAAACGTCACAACCCGATTCGCGTACTGCGCGACAACGTGGTGATTTACGAAGGCGAGCTGGAATCTCTGCGTCGCTTTAAAGACGATGTCAACGAAGTGCGTAACGGCATGGAGTGTGGTATCGGCGTGAAGAACTACAACGACGTTCGCGTTGGTGACATGATCGAAGTCTTTGAAGTGATTGAAATTAAACGCACCATCGATTGATCATCACTTGATGTGTTGCAATTTGGGAGGCCTCTGGCCTCCCGAATTATTTGGGAGAAAGAAAAAATGGCAAAAGAATTTGGCCGCCCACAGCGCGTATCTCAGGAACTGCAGAAAGAAATCGCAATTATCCTGCAACGTGAAATTAAAGACCCGCGCCTCGGCATGATGGTAACGGTATCCGGCGTAGAAGTGTCGCGCGACCTGGCTTATGCCAAAGTCTTCGTGACCTTTTTGAATGATCAGGATGAAGATGCGGTAAAAAATGGCCTGAAAGCGCTGAAAGAAGCCTCAGGTTATATCCGTATTCTGGTAGGGAAAGCGATGCGTCTGCGTATCGTGCCTGAACTGACCTTCTTCTATGACAATTCGCTGATCGAAGGTATGCGCATGTCTAACCTGGTCAGCAACGTGATCAAAAGTGACGTTGAGCGTCGTGGCGAAAGCCCGGCGGAAGATGACAAGGAGGACTAATGAGTCGTCCTCGTCGTCGCGGTCGCGACGTCCACGGTGTATTTTTGCTGGATAAGCATCAGGGCGCATCCTCGAACGATGTGCTGCAGAAAGTGAAGCGTCTGTTCCATGCTAACAAAGCGGGTCACACCGGTGCGCTTGATCCCCTTGCAACAGGTATGCTGCCGATCTGCCTCGGTGAAGCGACGAAGTTCTCGCAGTTCCTGCTCGATTCCGATAAACGCTATCGCGTTATTGCCCGCCTTGGCGAGCGTACGGATACCTCAGACGCTGATGGCAACATCGTCGAAACGCGGCCAGTGACGTTTGACCAGGCTGCACTCGATGCGGCGCTGGAGAGCTTCCGTGGTGACACCTTCCAGGTGCCAACCATGTTCTCTGCGCTGAAGTACCAGGGCCGCAAGCTGTATGAATACGCGCGTGAAGGCATTACCGTACCGCGTGAAGCACGCCCGATTACCGTGTTCGAACTGCAGTTCATTCGTTGGGAAGGGGATGAGCTGGAGCTGGAAATTCACGTTTCCAAGGGCACTTATATTCGCACCATCATCGATGACCTCGGTGAGAAACTCGGCTGTGGCGCACATGTGATTATGTTGCGTCGTTTGCAGGTGGCGAAGTACCCGATTGAGCGGATGATCACCTTTGAGCAGTTGCAGGCGATGGCGGCTGAAGCCAACGCAGCAGAAACGCCAGACTACAGTGCACTGGATGCGCTGCTGCTGCCAATGGATAGCCCAGCCGAGGAATTCCCGATTGTGAATTTGTTGCCTGCCGTAGCCGCTTATTTCAAGCAGGGCATGCCCGTTCAGGCAGCAAATGTGCCAGCTCAGGGATTGGTTCGCGTTACTGAAGGTGACGAGCACAAATTTATTGGCATGGCTGAAATCGCGGAAGATGGGCGCGTAGCGCCGCGTCGTCTGGTGGTAGAGTTCCCCGCCTAATCAATACACTCACGTTTGACCTTACGGCGCATTTGCGTTGCTATCAGGCGAAGAGTAGAATAGCGCGGCTTTTAAAGCGGGCTGCTGAATTAGAGATCGGCACCCATACATTCATTTTTTTATCTGGAGTTTATTATGTCTCTAAGCGTAGAAGCTAAAGCAGAGATCGTTGCTAAATTCGGTCGTGGTGCTAACGACAGCGGTTCAACTGAAGTTCAGGTTGCTCTGCTGACTGCTCAGATTAACCACCTGCAGGGTCACTTCTCTGAGCACAAAAAAGATCACCACAGCCGTCGCGGTCTGCTGCGCATGGTATCTCAGCGTCGTAAGCTGCTGGACTACCTGAAGCGTAAAGACGTTGCTCGCTACACCAGCCTGATCGAAACCCTGGGTCTGCGTCGCTAAGTCTGAAGAATCTGATCAACGATGTAGCACATGCACTATGCAGAAAAGCGCATCTGACGATCAGATTTGTGCGAGTTTCGCGAAAAGGGGGCCTTTATGGCCCCTTTTTTCGAGCAATCCGCAGCATTCCGTACCAAACTCATGTATTGTTGCTGAGAGTGATCTTTGCTTGCAGCGTTTCGCGCGGCTAATGAGAGGCTTTACCGCATGAGCGGTTGAAGATTGTCATTAGTCGCGAGGATGCAACTAAAGATCGGTAAACCCCGGCGAGCCAAAGAGCGCTCTGCCCCTCGAATTTAAGGACTTAAATTTTGCTGAACCCGATCGTACGCAAATTCCAATATGGTCAGCATACCGTCACGCTGGAAACCGGCATGATGGCGCGCCAGGCCACTGCAGCAGTCATGGCTAGCATGGACGACACAGCGGTATTTGTTACCGTTGTTGGCCAGAAAAAAACCAAACCAGGTCAGGATTTCTTCCCGCTGACGGTTAACTATCAGGAGCGTACTTACGCTGCTGGTCGTATACCGGGTAGCTTCTTCCGTCGTGAAGGCCGTCCAAGCGAAGGCGAAACCCTGATTTCTCGTCTGATTGACCGTCCAGTGCGTCCACTGTTCCCGGAAGGTTTCATCAACGAAGTGCAGGTTATTGCGACCGTTGTTTCTGTTAACCCGCAGGTTAACCCGGACATCGTTGCGATGATCGGCGCATCTGCCGCGCTGGCGCTGTCAGGCCTGCCATTCAATGGCCCAATCGGTGCAGCACGCGTGGGTTATATCAATGACCAGTACGTTCTGAACCCAACCGCTGATGAAATCAAAACTTCACGTCTGGACCTGGTGGTTGCAGGTACTCAGAACGCGGTTCTGATGGTTGAATCTGAAGCAGAAGTATTGACCGAAGACCAGATGCTGGGCGCGGTGGTATTTGGCCACGAGCAGCAGCAGGTTGTTATCGAAAACATCAACTCACTGGTTGCTGAAGCGGGCAAACCACGTTGGGATTGGCAGCCAGAGCCAGCGAACGATGCACTGATTGCACGTGTTGCTGCACTGGCAGAAGCCGGTATCGCTGATGCTTACCGCATCACTGATAAGCAAGAGCGTTACACTCAGGTTGGCGCAGTAAAAGATGCCACCATCGCTGCACTGCAGGCTGAAGATGAATCATTAGATGCTGGCGAAATCGCTGACATCGTTCACGATCTCGAGAAGAGCGTCGTGCGTAGCCGTATCATCCGTGGTGAGCCACGTATCGATGGCCGCGAAAAAGACATGATCCGTGGTCTGGATGTACGTACTGGCGTGCTGCCACGTACTCACGGTTCTTCTCTGTTCACCCGTGGTGAAACGCAGGCACTGGTTACCGCAACACTGGGTACTGCCCGTGATGCACAGAACCTGGATGAGCTGATGGGCGAGCGTACTGATAGCTTCCTGTTCCACTACAACTTCCCTCCATACTCAGTGGGCGAAACCGGCATGGTTGGCTCACCGAAGCGTCGTGAAATTGGTCACGGCCGTCTGGCGAAGCGTGGCGTGCTGGCAGTGATGCCGAAGCAGGAAGAGTTCCCGTACACCGTCCGTGTGGTGTCAGAAATCACCGAATCTAACGGTTCTTCTTCAATGGCTTCTGTATGTGGTGCTTCTCTGGCACTGATGGACGCAGGCGTTCCGATCAAAGCAGCCGTAGCCGGTATTGCGATGGGTCTGGTTAAAGAAGACGAAAACTTCGTGGTTCTGTCTGACATCCTGGGCGATGAAGATCACCTCGGCGATATGGACTTCAAAGTAGCGGGTAGCCGCGACGGTATCACTGCACTGCAGATGGATATCAAAATTGAAGGTATCACCCGTGAGATCATGCAGGTTGCACTGAATCAGGCTAAGGGCGCGCGTCTGCACATCCTGAGCGTGATGGAGCAGGCCATCAGCACCCCACGTCAGGAAATCTCTGAGTTCGCACCACGTATCTATACCATCAAGATCAGCTCAGACAAGATCAAAGATGTTATCGGTAAAGGCGGTTCTGTTATTCGTGCGCTGACCGAAGAAACCGGCACCACCATCGAAATCGAAGATGATGGCACCGTGAAAATCGCAGCAACCGACGGCAACAAAGCGAAAGAAGCGATTCGTCGTATTGAAGAGATCACCGCTGAAATCGAAGTGGGTCGTATCTACTCTGGTAAAGTGACGCGTATCGTTGATTTCGGTGCCTTCGTGGCAATCGGCGGCGGTAAAGAAGGTCTGGTACACATTTCTCAGATCGCTGATAAGCGTGTTGAGAAAGTGACCGACTATCTGCAGATGGGTCAGGAAGTTCCAGTGAAAGTGATGGAAGTGGACCGTCAGGGCCGCGTACGCCTGAGCATCAAAGAAGCGACAGAGCAGAAACCAGCGGAAGAAACCCCTGCTGCAACGAATGCATCTGACGCCGAGTAAGCGTTTACTGATTGGCCTCTCCTTGCAATTTGGGGAGAGGTATTTGGATCATCGCGAGGGCGGGAATCCTTGTGCACAGCAGGCGGATGACAGGATGGTTATCCCAATGTTTGTATTCGGGAGTGGGAAATGAAGCCTTTTTTGCGCTGGTGTTTTGTTGCGACAGCTATCACGCTGGCAGGATGCAGCAACTCCAATTGGCGTAAGAACGAAGTTCTGGCAGTACCTTTGCAGCCCACACTGCAGCAAGAGGTGATCCTGGCGCGAATGGAACAAATTCTTGCCAGTCGTGCCCTGACCGATGATGAACGCGCACAGCTATTATATGAGCGCGGAGTGTTGTATGATAGTTTGGGTCTGAGGGCATTAGCGCGGAACGATTTTTCGCAAGCGCTGTCTATAAGACCGGATATGCCTGAGGTGTTTAACTACCTCGGTATATATTTAACGCAGGCAGGCAATTTTGATGCTGCCTATGAAGCGTTTGATTCTGTACTTGAGCTTGATCCAACTTACAACTATGCGCATTTAAACCGTGGTATCGCCCTCTATTACGGCGGTCGATACAAGTTAGCGCAAGATGATCTGCTGGCGTTTTATCAAGACGATCCTAACGATCCTTTCCGCAGCCTTTGGCTCTATCTCGTTGAAAGCGATATGGATGCCGACAAGGCGAAAGTCACGCTGAGACAGCGACATGACAAAGCGGCCCGGGACCAATGGGGATGGAATATTGTCGAGTTCTACCTTGGCGACATCAGTGAAAAAACGCTGATGGAACGTCTCAAGGCGGACGCAACGGATAACACCTCGCTCGCTGAACATCTCAGTGAAACCAACTTCTATTTAGGTAAGTACTACCTAAGTCTGGGGGAGAAGGACGACGCGAAAGCGTTGTTCAAACTGGCGGTCGCTAACAATGTTAACAACTTTGTTGAGCACCGATACGCATTGTTGGAACTGGCGCAACTCGGCCAGACACAAGACGATTTATCAGAATCTGACCAGCAATAGCTGACGAACTTTTATTGCCTGAATACTTGTAAAGTCATCATCTTCGAGGTGAGGGCTTTTCTGTTCGTCAAAACTTCTAATTTGAGCCGGTTCACACTTTTTGATGAAAATGACTGAAAGTTTTCACGACGAGTTATGTAGACTGGCCGCCGCAATCTAAGAGGCACGTGTACTACATGACTGATATTCAAACCACTTTTTCTGACCTTGGCCTGAACGCTGACATCCTCGAATCACTGAACGGCATGGGCTACGTTAAGCCATCCCCAATCCAGGCTGAGTGTATTCCTCACCTGCTGGCGGGCCGTGATGTGCTGGGTATGGCGCAGACCGGTAGTGGTAAAACTGCGGCATTCTCTCTGCCGCTGCTGAACAACATTGATCCTACTGTTAAAGCACCACAGATTCTGGTGCTGGCTCCAACCCGCGAACTGGCTGTTCAGGTTGCTGAAGCCATGACTGAATTCTCTAAACACATGCGTGGCGTGAACGTGGTTGCCCTGTACGGCGGCCAGCGTTATGACGTTCAGCTGCGCGCTTTGCGTCAGGGTCCACAGGTTGTTGTGGGTACGCCTGGCCGTCTGCTGGACCACCTGAAACGCGGCACGTTAGATCTGTCTAACCTGCGCGGTCTGGTGCTGGACGAAGCTGATGAAATGCTGCGTATGGGCTTCATCGAAGACGTTGAAACCATCATGGCGCAGATCCCAGACGGTCACCAGACCGCGCTGTTCTCAGCAACCATGCCAGAAGCGATTCGTCGTATTACTAAGCGCTTCATGAAGGATCCACAGGAAGTACGCATTCAGTCAAGCATGACCACGCGTCCTGATATCTCTCAGTCTTACTGGACCGCTTACGGCCGTAAAACTGACGCACTGGTGCGTTTCCTGGAAGCAGAAGATTTTGATGCCGCTATCATCTTCGTGCGTACCAAAAACGCCACGCTGGAAGTGGCCGAAGCGCTGGAGCGCAGCGGTTACAACAGCGCAGCACTGAACGGTGACATGAACCAGGCACTGCGTGAGCAGACGCTGGAGCGCCTGAAAGATGGTCGTCTGGACATCCTGATCGCGACCGACGTTGCTGCACGTGGTCTGGACGTTGAGCGTATCAGCCTGGTTGTTAACTACGACATCCCAATGGATGCTGAGTCTTACGTTCACCGTATCGGCCGTACCGGTCGTGCGGGTCGTGCTGGCCGCGCGCTGCTGTTCGTTGAGAACCGCGAGCGTCGTCTGCTGCGTAACATCGAACGCACCATGAAGCTGACCATTCCAGAAGTTGAACTGCCGAATGCAGAACTGCTGGGTGAGCGTCGTCTGGCTAAGTTCGCCGCGAAAGTACAGCAGCAGCTGGAAAGCAGCGATCTGGACATGTACCGCGCACTGCTGAGCAAAATGCAGCCGGGCGAAGATCTGGATATCGAAACACTGGCCGCAGCACTGCTGAAAATGGCACAGGGCGAACGTCCACTGATTCTGCCACCAGAAGCACCACGTCCACCACGCCGTGAATTCCGCGACCGTGATGACCGTCGTGATTCACGCGACTCACGTGGTCCACGCGAAAGCCGCGGTGACCGTGATGGCGCTCCACGTCGCGAACGTCGTGACGTTGGCGAAATGCAGCTGTACCGCATTGAAGTGGGCCGTGATGATGGTGTTGAAGTTCGCCATATCGTGGGCGCGATTGCTAACGAAGGCGACATCAGCAGCCGTTACATCGGTAACATCAAGCTGTTTGGTACGCACTCAACCATCGAGCTGCCTAAAGGTATGCCGGGCGAAGTTCTGCAGCACTTCACTCGCACGCGCATCCTGAACAAGCCGATGAACATGCAGTTGATGGGTGATGCTCCTGCGTTCGAGCGTAGCGAACGTCGTCCAGGCGGTCGTGATGGTGAGCGTCGTGGTAATGGCGCTCCGCGTGGCGAAGGTGCACCACGTCGCTTCTCTGAACGTCGTGAAGGTGGCCGTGAAGGCGGACGCTTCAACCGTGAAGGCGGTCGTGGCCCACGTCCAGAAGGTGCTTCTGCACCACGTCGTCGTGACGCGTAAGCGATAAAACGCTAAATAGTAAAAAGGGACGCCGCGGCGTAATGCTTGTCAGTTAAGATCTTAATGGAGGCCGCAGCGGATAACGTTGCGGCTTCTTTTTTACCGCCCTTGGGTAATGCCGCACTCTTCTTTCCGGCAGCACCAGCCCTGGCGCCAT
>NZ_SZZV01000025.1:0-64435 GCF_009829935.1 Pantoea sp. Seng
TTAGGTTGTGCCTTCGCCGTTAATAAAGCGGAACCGCTACTCATACCGCTGTTTGATAAACTCAGCAATCTGAATGCTTATGTATTCGGCTATTTAAAGCTCACGCGCGCCAAACATTAATCTGAGGGTAAATAAACCGATGCGATTTTTAACGCGCCCTTATCTTGCGCTGATGATCTGCTGTGCGTCGTTGTTTGCTATTCCGCTGTTTGCCTGGGGCATTCACTGGAGTTGGAATGCCAACGATCAATCCGCGCTATTGTGGTGGTTTTATTTGCTGACGCAGACCGTGAGTAAACCTTTTGGCTTTATCACTTCGGCGTTAATGCTGTTTGTTTTGATTTATACCTTAAATATTCGTCGGGGAGAGTGGCTTAAATTTGCGCTGGTGATGTTGTTGCCGGTGATCGTCGGGCAAGTGGCGGTGAGCGAAATTAAAAAGACTAATCAGGAGCCACGCCCCTATGTGGTGTGGCTGAGTCAGACGGACACTGAGATCGATCGTCACTTTTATCAGGATGATCCTGCTCAGCGGCGGCAGTTGATTACCCAGCGGTTGGCTAATAACACCCAGATTACGGACTGGCAGAAGCAGCACTGGCTGCAGCAGGTCGATCCAGCTTTTCCTTCCGGCCATACAATTTTTGCTGCTACCTGGGCACTCATGGCAGTGGCGCTGCTGGTGGCGCGGCGGAGATGGCTACTGGCGGGAGGGGTGCTGCTGTGGGCTTATGGCGTGATCATCAGCCGTCTGGCACTGGGTATGCACTGGCCGGGGGATCTGTTTACGTCGATTATGATCGCGCTGTATCTGAGTTTGC
The DNA here is from genome assembly GCF_009829935.1 of Pantoea sp. Seng. NCBI lineage: Bacteria > Pseudomonadati > Pseudomonadota > Gammaproteobacteria > Enterobacterales > Erwiniaceae > Pantoea > Pantoea sp. Seng. The sequence goes on from NZ_SZZV01000025.1 coordinate 822, forward strand.
CGGCGGTGTGGTGGTGGTTGCGGTGGTGGAGTGCGGGCCTTAACGCCTCTGCGACTGCCGGGCCGTCCTCACGCCGCTAGCGCGGTGCCTTCGGCTTCCACGTCGTGCCCTCTCTAACAATACGCAATGCAGGTCAGAAGCAGGCTGGGGCCGCTTAGGGGCAGGCAATCCGCAGCGCTGAACAGAATGAGTCTGCCAGGAGAGCACGCAGGACGCGGGCGAAAGGCGGGGTGGCACACGATGTGCCATACCCCGCCGGTCCGTCAGGCAGAGGAATGAAGTGAAGGTACCGCGCAGCGGCGCGAGGACGCCAGACCCCTAAGCGGTCTCAGCCTGCGTTATCTCCGTTAAGCTCACCACTCGTTTTGGAATCAGTATTAACATGGCAGCGACATAAAAAAATGTTCGCCGCAAAAACTCATGCAGCGAACACCTTATTTATTGCTGTTGATAGACCGGAGAATGCACCGATTTATCCATCAAAGGATGTTGCTGACTGTCATTATCAAAATGACGGGGTTGATCCTCATCTCCCATATTAATTTTCCGCTCGCCGAGATCGAAAGGATAATTCTCGTAAAGTTTATTCGGTGTGCCGGGATGCCAACTGGCGGGGGTTAATAGCCAGGTATTGGCGGTGCGTTCGACACCCATATTGGCTTCAACCTGGGTAACGGCCAGCAGGGAAAACGCGGCTAGGAGAATCGTTACGAGTTTCTGTTTCATGGTGGTCACCTTGTGGTTAATAACAACGGTTGTGTTGATAGCGTTATTTTCTCACTGTGGCGGTGACCACACTCAAACCTGAAGATGACAATTTTGACAGGCGATATTATTGCGGAATCGAGAAGGTAAAAGTGCTGCCTTTGCCGGGCGTGCTGATGACCGCGACTTTACCGCCGAGTAACTCTGCAATGGTTTTCACGATCGCCAATCCCAGGCCGGTATTTTCGGTGCTGGTGCGGGAAGGGTCGGCACGGTAAAAACGCTCAAACAGATGCGGCAGATGCTCGGGTTCGATGCCTTCACCATTATCCTGCACGCTAAAATGCAGCCAGTGGGGCTCGCGTACCGCACGCAGGATGATCTCACCGCCAGTGGGCGTGTAATGCAGTGCATTCGACAGCAGGTTAGAGATGGCGCGCTGAAAATGCAGCGGATCGGCGATAAATGACTCATCGCCCGCTTGTATCAACGTGATGTTTTTCTCCTCCGCCAGAATGTCGTAAAAGCCAATCAAACGACGGAACTCATTGGCGCTATTCAGCGACTCCTTTTTCAACGGCTCGCGACTGTTATCGGCGCGGGCCAGAAACAGCATCGAGGAGACGGTGCGCGACAGTCGTTCACCTTCTTCCACTATCGCCTCTAACGTCTCTTGATAATCTGCTGCACTGCGCGGTTGATTCAGGGTCACGCTAGCCGCTGAAATCAAATTATTGATTGGTGCACGCAGCTCATGCGCGAGGTCGGAAGAGAAGCGCGTCAGCTGGGCAAAGGAGGCTTCCAGTCGCGTTAACATACTGTCGAACGAAGAGGCTAACACGATTAATTCTGACGGCCAGCGCTCGGTGGCCAACCGCGTGTGCAGCTCTTCCACGTTGATGGTTTCAATCTGGCGGCTTATCACCCGCAACGGGCGCAAGCCTCGACGCGCCAGACCGTAGCCGCAGGCGGCAAACAGCAGGATCGCCAGCGCAGCAGCAATCTGCATGCGCGCCCAGTAATTTTCGATGATTTCATTATTGCGTGAGACGTTAAGTGCGGCCTGCACCAGCCACAGCTCTTTGTCCTTGAGCGGGAAAGTGGTGGCGGTAATCAGATACTTCTCGTGCAGCTCACCGTCATGGTGCTTCCAGCTCTGGTAGTTAAAATATTTGGTCGGGGCAGGATAGGCGGATTGCGGCACCCGCATATTTTTCGACTGAGACCAGACCTTGCCGTCGGGGCTGATAATGCGCAACGAAAGGCGATCCTGCTCGGCGATGAACTCGAACAACTCCTTTTGCCACTGCTCCTGCGGTCCCTGACGTTCGCTGATGGTGCTGGCAATCTCTTTCTGGAACTGCAGCGTGCTGCGCAGTTCATTGACATCTTTACTGTTGAGCTGGTCGCGTAACGTTTGATAAAGCAGACCGGAGACGCTGTACAGGACAATTGCCATCGCCAGTGAGAAGAACAGGGTCAGACGAACGGTGATCGGGACGTTACGGGGTATCAGCATGCTCTTTTTCTTCCAGGACATAACCGGCACCCCGGATGGTGTGCAGCAGTTTTACCTTGTAGTTATCATCAATTTTGCCGCGCAGACGGCGGATCGCCACGTCAATCACGTTGGTTTCAGGATCGAAATTCATGTCCCACACCTGCTCGGCGATCACTGTACGCGACAACACTTCACCGCTGCGGCGCATCAACAGGCTTAACAGCAGAAACTCTTTCTGCGTCAGCTCAATGCGGTTGCCTTCGCGTGAGACTTTGTGCTTCACAAAGTCCAGCACCAGCCCGCCAATTTGCAACTGGGATTCATCACTGCTCAACACTGCACTGGGCGTCTGACGGCGCAGGATCACCCGCGCGCGTGCCAGCAGTTCACTGAAAGAGAAGGGCTTGATCAGGTAATCTTCCGCGCCCAGCTCCAGCCCTTTGACGCGATCTTCAATATCGTCTCGCGCGGTGAGAAACATGACCGGTGTGGCGCGGTCGGCTTGCCGCGCCATCTCCAGCAGTTTCCAACCGTTGATGCCCGGCAACATTATATCGAGGATTGCCAGGTCGTAATCGTGGGTAAGCAGCAGGTGCAGACCGTCAATACCGTTGGCGGCCACATCCACCACAAAGTCATTCTCGCGCAGCCCTTTGGCGATGTAATCCGCCGCCATCTGCTGATCTTCTACCAATAACAGTCTCATGCTTCCTCCGTCGCGTGGGTCAGCGCATCCAGACGCGCACCGGTGCGATCAAACAGCAAGTACAGCACCGGCGTGATAAACAGGGTGATGAATTGTGAAAACACCAGGCCACCGACCACGGCCACGCCCATCGGCTGGCGCAACTCGGCGCCAGCACCCCAGCCGCAGGCAATCGGCAGCGCACCCATGATGGCGCACAGGGTGGTCATCATGATGGGACGGAAGCGCTGCAAACAGGCCTGAATAATGGCGTCATGCGCGCTCAACCCCTGTCCACGCTGTGCTGATAAGGCAAAATCGATCATCATGATAGCGTTCTTTTTCACGATACCAATCAGCAGCAAGATGCCGATCATGGCAATAAAGGTCAGATCCAGTCCCATCAACCTGAGCGACAGCAGTGCGCCAACGGCCGCAGAGGGCAGGCCCAGCAAAATGGTAATGGGATGGATCCAGCTTTCATACAGCATGCCGAGAATCACATAAATCAGCGCCAGCGCCAGCACAATCAACCACACCTGGCTGCTCTGCGATTGCTGAAACAGCGCCGCTTGTCCGGCGTAGTTGCCAAACACCGTGGCGGGCAGGTTGATGGCGCTTTCCGCCTGACTGATGGCTTGCGTGGCATCGGACAGAGACTTGCCCGGCGCGAGGTCAAATGAAATGGTGATCGCGGGCAGCTGGCCCTGATGGTTCACGGCGGTGACGCCCTGTACGCGGCTGATATGCGTAAAGGTCGACAGCGGCAACAGATCGCCCGACGCAGAACGGACATAGATCTGTGACAGGTCACTCTCGTTCTGACGGAACGGCTGCTGCACTTCCATGATCACCTCATAGCTGTCTTCCGGTGCATAGATGGTGGAAGCCTGCAATGTGCCGAAGGCGGCGTACAAATTGCTGCGGATCTGGTCGAGATCGACGCCCAGCAGTGAGGCTTTATTGCGGTCAATGGTGAGCTGCGCCTGTAAACCGTTGAGCTGGGCATCACTGTTCACACCGACAAACACGCCGCTCTTGTTCATCTCCGCCATCAGTTGATTAGTGTAGTCGTTGAGGCTTAAGCCGCTGCTGCTGCTCACCGATTGCAGCGTGTACTGATAAGTACTTTTCGCTGCACGGCCTCCAACCTTAAAGTTCTGCACCGGACTGAAGAACACCTGGATACCCGGCATGTAGTGGGTTTCAGCCCGCATCTGCTGTAACACTTGCGCCATCGCCGGGCGCTGGCTGGCGTCCTTCAGCGTAATGTTGAGCTGAGTGGTGTCGTGATCCACTTTTGTCACCAATGTCTCAACCGCGCTGTCCTTCAACAGCGTATTACCCAACTGGAAAGCCACTTCTTTACGTGCGTCGTAGGACATATCCTGCGGCGTATCGATATTCGCCGTGACCTGGCCGATATCCTCCTGTGGGAAGAAACCTTTGGGGGCACTGGTATACAGCCAGGCGGTGAGTGCCACGGTTAACACCGCCACCGAAAGCGTGACCGCGCGGTGATCCACCGCCCAATTCAATCCGCGCGCATAGTGCTGGCGCAGGTTCTCAAACCAGCGCTCAAACAGCTGGCTCCATGCCGGTTCAGGTTTGGCGTGATGAGGATCATCACGCATCAACATTGGCACCAGCAGCGGGATGATGGTGAGTGAGGCGGCGGCCGATACCAGAATCGCCAGTGACACCACCCAGGCAAATTCATGGAACAGCAAGCCCATGGTGCCGGGCATAAAGAAGATGGGGATAAACACCGCCACCAGAGACACCGAGATGGAAATCACGGTAAAGCCGACTTCCCTTACGCCTTTCAGCGCCGCCTTTTTAGGATCTTCGCCCTGTTCGATGTAGCGCATGATATTTTCCAGCACCACAATCGCATCATCCACCACCAGCCCGACGGAGATGGTCAACCCCATCAAAGAAATGTTATCGAGGCTCAAGCCAAAGGCATACATCAGGCCAAACGCACCCAGCAGCGAAATCGGCACGCTCAATGCCGGTATCACGGTGGCGCGCACATGGCGCAGGAACAGCAGGATCACCATGATCACCAGCGCAATGGTCAGCAGCAGAGTGAGATTGACGTCGTGAATGGCGTTGCGCACCGAGATCGAACGGTCATTGAGCAACTGCATGTGCACCGACGCGGGCATCTGCTGCTGTAATTTTGGTAACAGCTGCTTTATGGTGTCGAGCGTCGCCACCAGATTGGCACCCGGCTGGCGTGTCACACTCAGCACGATGGCGGTGTGATTATTCACCGCACTGTGGCTCAGGGTGTTTTCGATGCTGTCCTGCACGCTGGCAATATCTGATAGTCGCACCGGCTGGCCATTGCGCGTTGCCACCACCACCTGACTGAAGTCACTGGCGTTGCGCAGGTCGCCGCTGGTCTGCAACATCATCATCTGACGTTTGCCATCCAGCTCACCCACCGGGGAGTTGTCATTGGCTGCTTTTAGCGCGGTGTGCAACTCTTCCAGCGTCATGTTGGTGGCGGCGAGTTTGGCGGGATCGACTTCCACGCGCACGGCATAGCGCTTCTGACCAATTACCGTGACTTCCGCCACGCCCTTGATCATCGACAGCGACGGCGAGATCAGATCGTCCGAGTAACGGTTGAGATCCGAAAGCGTCATCGAGGGCGAATCCAGACTGATCTGTGCAATCGGCGCATCCGCTGGATTCACTTTGCGGAAGGTCGGCGGCGTGGTCATCTGCGAAGGCAGCTTTTTCAGTGACTGATACAGCGCGGCTTGAACATCAACCGAGGCCGAATCGATGTTCACCGAGGGATCGAACTCCAGCACGATGGTGGTGGCGCCTTCGAGGTTGGTCGAGGTCATCATCGCCACGCCAGGAATGGTCGCCAGATTCTTCTCCAGCGGGGTGGCCACCGAGGAGGCCATGGTTTCCGGGCTGGCACCTGACAGTGAGGCGTTCACTTTGATGGTGGGCGTATCAAACGTGGGCAAGGCAGCCACCGGCAAATGCTGCCAGCACACTGCACCTGCCACCATGATCGCGATCCAGAACAGCAGCACGGCGATCGGTCGCTGCAAACAACGTTCAGAGAAGGTCATGGCTGCATTACCGCCTTATCAATGTTGCTGGCGATTTGCACCGTCATACCAGGGCGTAAGTTATTCGCACCTTCATTCACCACTTTAGTGCCCTGCGCGAGTCCATTGATCACCGCCAGCGACTGCTGCACGCGTAGCAGTGTGATGGTTTGTGCTTGCGCCTGATTGTGTCCATCAATCACATAGACGAAATGACCATCGGGGCCGTTTTGCACGGCTTGCGGCGGCAGCACGACGGCATCGGGCGTGACGCCCGCATCAACTTTGACGTTCTGGAACAGACCCGGCCACAGTAGATGCTGATGGTTATCGAAGTGCGCTTTAAGCGTAATGGTGCCGCTAGTGGTGCTGACGCTGTTATCAATAAAGTCGAGAGTGCCTGGCGTCGGCTTACCGCTGGCGTCCTCCACCCAGACGGTTACCGGGCCTTGTGACTGAGCAGCTAGCACGGGCTTTAAATCGTTCTCAGGCAGGGTGAAGGCGACACCAATTGGGTCGAACTGAATGAGCGATACCAGAGGCAAGGTACTGCCGGGTTGCACCAGGCTGCCGGGATGCACATTCAGCGCCCCGGTTTTACCGCCGGCTGGCGCGGTGATGCGCGTATAGCCGAGGTTGACCTGTGCGGTTTGCACATCCTGCTGCGCGGCCTTGAATTGGGCCTGATACTGCTGAACGTTACTTTGCAGCGTGTCCCAGTCAGACAAAGAGATGTAGTTTTTCGCTTTTAACAGGCGACCCCGTTGCAGATCGTTCTGCGCCTTCACCAGCAGCGCTTTAGATTCCCCTGCGGCGGCCACTGCGCGATCGTAAGCTGCATGCTGGCTGGCATCATCGAGGGTAAACAGGAGCTGTCCGGCTTTCACAAAATCGCCTTCGTGGAAATCGACGCTTTTCACCGTGCCGGTTAACTGTGCCTGAATATCGACCTGATTGAGCGGCACAACGTGGCCCTGTGTTGCCAGCGTAATCGGCAGCGGTTTCACCGTGGCACTGATCATGCTCACCAGCACCGGGGCGTGGGCGGGTTGGACGGCCGCATCGGCCTGTTGTTTCGGCCAGAAGTACCAGCCGCCCCCGGCGATGATCAAACCGACCATCAGCAGAAGAGAGTGTTTAGATTGAAAAGCCATGGTGCCTCGACGAGCGGAGTAATTTTTCACAAGTTTATCGAAGGCCACCGAACAGAATGGAAAGAGGCAGATGACAAATTTGTCATCTTCAGATGTGCAGCTTCTTCAGTGGGTTACAAAAAGAAAAACGCCACAGCGTGGCGTTTTAGTGGGTGAACCAGATGGTCAGAAAACTCACAACGGCAAACAGGCTCAGCGCAAGCGCCAGGTATTCGCTGGCAGGGCGGACAAACATCGATTTCATAAAAATATCCTCGTGGTCATGAGGCTATTTTCGCGAACCAAGATTAATTCAACCTTAGGACTGATGCGCTTCGGTTAGCCGCCCCAAAAAATTAATTGTGGGTCCAGTAGGTGCCGGTTTCTGGAATCGGCAGGAACTGCTGGTTCATCTCGCTCAGCGTCTCGTCGGGAGAAAGATCGTGAAACAGCTGCGGGTGGAAAGTTTTGGCGAAAAACTCGGCGGCCAGCAGGTGCCACGGACTCATATAGAAATTTTGCCAGAAAGCTGCGGCACGCTGCTGCTGCACAGCAGGCAGGGCTGACACCGTGGTGTCCTGTGCTAAGGCACGCAGGAAGGTGGTTTTGGCTTGTTCCGCATTCACCAACGGGCCGAGTTGCAGCGCGCTGGTCTCCTCCGGGCCCGAAGATCCAGTGGCGATATAGATGTCGGGATTGGCGGCAATCACCGCTTCCGGATTGAGCTGACCAAACACCGCGGGGAAACGCCCGGCGGCAATGTTGTCGCCCCCAGCGAAGGCGATCAAATCCGCCAGGTTGCCATGCGCCACCGTGGTCCAGCATTCAGCTTTCTTACCCAGATGTAACTGCAACATCACTTTCGGCCGCGTGCCGTGCCAGTTGGCTAAGCGATCGCGAATGCGCTGCATATGCTGCTGATAGAAAGCAATAAAACGTTCACTTTTGGCTTCATCATTGAGTGCCGCACCGAGCGTACGCAGACTGGCAACGGTATTCGCCAGCGGATCCACACGAAAATCAAGGAACAGTACCGGGATATTCGCTGCCTGAAGCTGCAGCATAAACTGCGAGTTATTGGGCGGTGTACGCGCATACACCGGCAGGATCACCAAATCCGGCTGCAGCGCGATAATCTTCTCTACGTTCAGTTGCGAGAAGTTGGAGTTGCCAATCTGGGTAATCTTGCCGATCTCCGGGAAGGCTTTGACGTAACGATCCCAGGTCTGTTTATCCAGATTGCGCAGATCAGCGGGCCAGCCGACCACCCGTTTCGCCGGGTTGCCGTCTTCCACCAGCGCGAGGGTATAAATCATCCGGCTTTCGCCAATCACAATCCGCTGTGGATTGTCCGGGACGTTCACCTGGCGTTGCAGGCTATCCGTCAGGGTTTTGCTCTGCACCGCCAGTGGCAATAACAGCAGCAAAGTCAGTAGCACTCTTTTCATCGCATTGCTCACAGTGGGCTCCGCCGTCAAAGGCGGAGCGCAACAGATTAGAAGTCGACAGCGGCCTGTAAGTACATTACGCGCGGTTCACCTTCAATCACGCGCAGATTACCGGCGCTAGATTCGTAGTATTCGCGGTTGAACAGGTTCTTCACGTTGAGCTTCAGCTGGGTGTGTTTACCGATCAACTGGCTATCCCAGGCGATAAACGCATCGGCCACGGTATACGCAGGCATCACGAAGCTGTTTTCCGGATCGCCAACACGGGTACCGACATAACGCCCACCGCCGCCAAGGCGCAGTTCACCCGGCAGCCAGGAGAAGCGCAGGGTGTGGCTGAGATACAGGCTGCCCATATTGGTCGGTGCGTTGACCAGACGGTTGCCGACGTTATCAGGATTCACGTTGTCGGAAACAATCTCGGTTTTGTCGTAGCTGTAGTTGGCGATCAGGTTCCAGTCTGGCGCGAACTCCCCATTGACCTCCAGCTCAGCCCCGGTGGAGCGTGCTTTGGGGATGTTGCGCGTCACGCCGTTAATGAAGATCGACATATCTTCTTCATCAATACGGTACAGCGCCAGCGTAGCGGCCAGATTGGGCGCAACCTGCCACTTCGAACCGACTTCCCAGGTGGTGCCTTTCTCGGTGGAAGCCACGTTGCCGTCATCATCGGTTTGGGTGGATGGCGTAAACGATTTGCTGAAGCTGCCGTAGAGCGAGACATCCGGTAATACTTTGTAGACCACGCCGAGCTGCGGCAGGAAAGCGTTGCCACGATCGTTGAGCGTGCTTTCCGGATCGATAAAGCCGTTGCTGGAGGTCTGGGTATAGCGCTGGAAACGACCACCCAACACCGCGATCCATTTATCCGTCAGGTGAATGCTGTCTTTGGCAAACACGGAACGGCTATAGAGATTGGTGCGCAGGTTGCTCAGCGCATCGTTATAGGTGCTGTCGCTGACAATCGGCTCTTCACCGTACACCGGATCGTACATATTAAAACTGCGTGAAACGGTGCCGCGATAGGATCGTGCTTTGTAGGTTTCATTCTGCTCATAATCGACACCCACTAACAGGTCGTGCTGCATGCCCGCGATGGTGGGTGAGCCGCTGACATCCCAGGAGACATATTCGGTCTGATGGTTAAAACCTCGGTTGGCGTCAGCGCGGCGTGAGACGATGCCGGTGGTGGTGTTGATGGCGGTGGCGCGCACTTCATTACTGTCATAACGACGCTGCATCCAGCCGTAGTTGAGATGCGTATCCCAGATGTCATTCAGGTTGTAACCGTAGGTGACATTCAGGCGCTTGTTTTTGCCCCAGGCATGGTTAGCACTGTCATCCAGACGACGGTTATAGGGAATATCCACCGGTTTACCGCCAATAAACGCGGTGCCACGGTCGTAAGGCACATCGTATTTGTATTCAACGTAGCTGACGTTGAATGACGCACGGTCGCCATACCAGCTCAATGACGGCGCCAGCAAGGTGTGCTCGTTAACGCCAAAATTGCGCCAGTAATCCTCGCGCTGACGCTCTGCCACCATACGGAAAGCAAAGCCGTTGCCGAGCGGCCCGGTGATATCCACCATGCCAGTGCCGCCGCCGTAGCTGCTGGATTCACCGCTGACGTGGGTGTTCCATTCGTATTGCGGCTTTTTGCTCACCAGGTTGATGATGCCGCCAGGGTTAAGAATGCCGAACAGTAGCGATGACGATCCTTTCAGCACTTCAACATGATCGATGCTGGAATCCATGGTCAGACCCTGGTTACTGCGCACGCCATCGATAAAGATCGAACCGTCGGTGTTGGAGCCGAAACCGCGCTTCACAAAACCATCTTCAGTACCGCCCAGGGTATTGCCCTGGGTGACGCCACTGACAAATTTCACTGCATCATTCAGGCTGGTGACCTGATAGTCCTTTATAACTTGTGGCGTCACCACGCTGATCGACTGCGGCGTTTCATTGCGTGGCGTGTTGGTGCGTAGTGTGGCGGCGGCATCATCCTGGTTGTAGGTGGTGGTGGAAGAGGCGGGTGCGGCGGTCACGGTTAACGTGGAGTCTGCAGCGCTAGCGGAGTAGCTGTAAAGCAGCGTTGAAGCCAATAATACCTGTGAGCCAGAGAGCGTATATTTAACCGCTGGTGAAAATAAGCAAAGATACTTCATTATTTAAATCCGCATCAAAATAGGGAAATATTGAGAAGGCTGGATGGTAATGAGATTGATTTTTATTTACAACCAGAAATTGTCTATTTTTCATCGCATTGATGTATTTTTTTAATTATTTATCTGCGGAATCTTGCTGCATAAAACATCCAGATCATGCAACTGCAGCTAGCGTGTAGTTTTTAAAATGCTAGGTTTTATATATAATTATTATGCAAATGTAGTAGTGAATGTAGTTTCATTGATCGGTTTTTTATTTGACTACATTTTAACAGCTATCACTTCCCACTCTGCAGTGAAGTTAATGCATTGGAGCGGTTAACTTATTTTAATTAAATTAAGGTATTCTTAATTTTTATCGGAATAATACGTTTACTCCTGCCTCTGTTGCGTGGGGGAAGGGAGCATTCACGCTTTGCTTCGTGACGTGTTCTGGATTATTCTCGCGCAGCATGGCGTCGCGATGGTTGCGTCGGGCAGCGTAACTTACTTATTAACAAGGTGTTTCACCCGTGACTGATTCCGTGCCAAAAACCAGCAAGCGGCCCTACGATCTCTACGGTGAGCGTTTTCACGCCGCTAAACATCAGCTCACGCCGCGCCTGTTCAAAGTGGCGAATTACATCCATCAGCACCGTAGTGTGGTACTGGATAAAACCGCGCTTGGCATTGCCATCGATACCCAAACTTCGGATGCCACGGTGATCCGTGCCATTCAGGCATTAGGTTTCTCCGGCTTCCGTGACTTGAAGATTGTGATGGCGGAGTTCCTCGGCGTCACACAGCGCTCGCCAGCACGCGTGGCCTCCACGGTCAACGCCTTGTCGCAGGATGCCAAAGGCAGCGTTGATTTCGTGCTGGATAGTTATCGCATCAGCTGCGATATGCTTGCTTCCAGCGCCAATCGTCAGGCGATTCAGCAGGCGATTGATCTGCTGCAGCAGGCGGACCGCGTGGCTATTTTCGGTATTGGGGCGTCTGCGATACTGGCCGACTACACTGCCCGTTTACTCAAACGTAATGGCACATCCGCGTATGTCTTAAATCGTACCGGCATCGCCCTCAGCGAACAAATTGCCGAGATGCGCCATGCCGATGTGTTGATCATGCTGGTACAAAGTAGCGCGCATCCCGAAGGGCTGGTGACGCTGGCCGAAGCGCAGCGGCTGGGGATAAAGATCATTGTGCTGACCGGCGCGCCAGACAGCATCTTTGCCCAACGCTCTGACGTCACCATTAAGATCCCCCGAAGTCGTGACGCGGATAAGATGCCGGTACACGCCACGCCAATGATCTGTCTGGAGATTTTAGTGCTGGGGTTGGCGGCCACCACGCCGGTTGCCACCATGGAGAGCATGAGCAAACTGTATGAGATCAGTAACGCATTGACGCGCCCCGGCGCGCGCAAAACCAACAAGTCCTGAACCCATTTTGGAAGCGAACATGACCAGCGATTCTCCTCTGCTTGATGTGCAGGGGATCACTTATGCCATGCAAGGGCGAACCTTGCTGGCGCCCGTTTCACTGCAACTTAATGCAGGTCATTTTTTGCTGCTGACCGGGCCCTCTGGCAGTGGAAAAAGTACGCTGTTGAAGATTCTGGCCTCGCTGCTGGCACCCACCGCTGGACAGATCCGGTTTGAGAACCGCGATATTGCGGTGATGAAAGCCGAGCACTATCGCCAGCAGGTATCGTACTGCTTTCAAACGCCGCAGCTGTTTGGCGAGACGGTGTATGACAATCTGGCGCTGCCATGGCAAATCCGTCAGCAGAAGCCATCACGCGAGGCGCTGATTGCGTCATTAGAGAGCGTGCATCTGGATGCTGAGATGCTGGATAAACAGGTGGAGCAGCTGTCAGGGGGTGAGAAACAGCGCGTGGGTTTACTGCGCAATCTGCAATTCTTACCCAAAGTGTTGCTTCTAGATGAAGTGACGAGCGCACTGGACGAAGAGAACAAGGCGGTTGTCCAACAGCTGATTCAGCAGCGAGTGCAGGAGCAACTGTTGGCGGTGGTGTGGATCAGTCACGATCCCGATGAGATCCAGCATGCGGAGAAAGTGCTGAGACTGACGGCACCGGAAAGAGGAGAGTCGCATGAGTCAGCATAATATTACCGACAGCTCACTGCTGTTGTCGCTGATGCTGGTGGTAATCGCACTGATCATCAGCCAGAAAGAGAAGCTCGGCATGAGCAAAGACATCATCTGGAGCGTGTGCCGCGCCATCGTGCAGTTAGTCATCGTGGGTTACGTGTTGAAGTCGATTTTTGACCTCAACAACCGCTGGCTGACCATTTTAATGGTGCTATTTATCTGCGTGAATGCGGCACTGAACGCACGTAAACGCAGCCGCAATATCGACCATGCGTTGGCGATCTCATTCGTGGCGATCACTACTGGCACCGCGCTCACTCTCACTATTCTGCTGTTGAGTGGCGCCATTGAGTTTATCCCGATGCAGGTGATCCCGATTTCCGGCATGATCGCCGGCAACGCCATGGTGGCAGTAGGGCTGTGTTACAGCAATCTTAACCAACGATTCAGCGATAATCGGCAGAAGATTTTAGAGATGCTGAGTTTAGGCGCTTCGGTGAAAGTTGCCTCGGGTCGGCTGATTCGCGACAGTATCCGCGCGGCAATGATCCCCACGGTCGATGCGGCAAAAACCGTGGGGCTAGTGAGCCTTCCCGGCATGATGTCAGGATTGATTTTTGCCGGGATCGATCCGGTAAAAGCGATAAAATACCAGATCATGGTGACCTTTATGCTGATCGGCACCGCCAGCCTCTCGACCATCATTACTGCCTATCTGTCGTATCGTCGTTTCTACACTGCGCGTGCACAGCTGAAGAACGGTGTTTAACCGGGTAGGGCGCGGCCCTCAGGGCCGCCCATGGATCGGATAGTTACTGCTGAAACCGCAGCGCCACGCCAAAGGCATGCTCAGCGCTGACGATAAGCGCTGACTCCTCTTCGTGGAACGGGATATCGCCCAGCAACAAGCTGGCTTTTACCTTGCGCAGATCTGCACTGCGCAAGCTTAATGCTGCCATGCGTGCACTGCCGTTGTAATCGAGTGGTAATCCGGCGAAACGTTGAGTGACATATCCGGCAGCCGCGAAGCGCACGGTCGCCACGCCGGCTTTTAATACGAAGGCACCTTCCTGGCAGGCCGTCAGCGCATTCGCCCCAAACAGCCGACTATAAGGTTGTGCCGCCGCCGCAGGATCCTGCGCCACCACCACAAACTCGATAATATCGGTCACGCCATTGGGATGCTGACGCCATGCATCCTGCCATACCGCGTATGGGGTCTCGTGCTGGCAGAAGAAACTGCGGCCATTCGGCACCAGCGCAGGCCGTAACTGCACGGTGCGGAAACGCGCCTGATCCTCATCGCCATCTGGCAACTGCACCGGACGGAAGAAGCTGGCAGGCAAAGCGCCATCAATGTCCTGGCTCTCGAGATAACGCCATACCGCATCGACATCGTCGGTCTTCCACACCAACCCGCTCAGGCCAATCGGTGATTGCCACACATCCTGGCGCAAATTGGCGCGCCCCGGCTCAAAGCCGAGCAGCTCAAGATAGTTGTCACCAAATACGGCCAGATGGTTACTGGATCCGAGCGAATGGTGGCCGCGTTCGGTGAGCTGAAACCCTAATCGGCGAAATAACGCACTTGCCTCATCTAACTGATCGGCCACGTTGATCACCACGTGATCAAGACGGGGAATCGGTACTGAAATCGCCATCGCTTTCCTCCTTGCTCTCATGGTCACCGCGCCCATGCTGGTGCGTCCGGTTCGGATGTTGACAGCGGCTGCCAGTTGACGTGCGTTTCCGCGCCAAAGCCGGCGGCAATACCGGCAATCAGGGTGGTGATTTGCGTATCGGTGTGCTGATCCTGACTACGAACGATGCCTTCAATTTCCGCGGTTTGCGGTAGCACATTCCAGCTATTACCGGCCGTTAAGCGCGTAATGCCAAGCGTCCATTGGCGATGACGACTGGGGAGTGCATAAAGCGCGGAAACGATATGGCTGCCGATCACAATGACATCAATGCCTTCATGTGGCCGCGCGGCATGCGCGCCTTTACCAGTCAGGGTGATGTGAAAACGCTGTGTGGAGTGGGTTTTCCCGGTCATGGTCATCCTTGTGATTGTTCAGGTAAAAAAGGCTCGCCCAGCGTCAACATCAATCGGTTTGCCCAGGCAAAGAAAGCGGCGGACTGGATAACATCAAGCAGTTCCAGCGTGGTGAAACCCTGATCGCGTAATGTCTGCACCTGTTGCAGGCTCGCGGCGGCGGGAGTGAGGGAAAGCGTTGCGACCAGGTCAATAATCGCGGCCCAGCGTGGTGACTGGCCGTGAGCCAACTCTGCGCCTGGAACAACATTCAGCAGTTTTTGCACTGCCGCATCGTCTTTTGATAACTGGCTGGCTTTAAGCGCGTGGACAGAGGCGCAGAAGATACAGCCATTCACTTTACTGACCACCGTGGCGGCCAGTTCACGTTCAGCACGCGGCAATCCGCCAGCGGTGTAAAAGATGCCTTTGTCGGTCAGCGTACGCTGTTCCAGCAGCGGCAGATTACGTGCCAGCAGGCGGAAGTAATCGGAGTCGCTGTGGCCGTTTTTCTTCAGCGTAGCCTGTTCATCGGCCGTGAATTCATTAAGTGGTTTGGCCGCCAGCCAGGGTTCCCAGCCTAATTCTTGTTGGGTAAAGGCGGTGAGGGCGGTTTGGCCGCTTAACGTCAAGGGTGCATCGTGCCACTTGCCTGCTACGGCGTGCGCTTGTGGGTCACTCTGCTCGCCGTTGAGCAGGCGTAAGCCGGTCAGTAAACGACTCTGGAAGCTCACAAAGGCAATTAACTGTGCGAGGGTGACAATGCCACGCGGTGTCCAGCCAGCGCTTTGCAGGTTTTGAATGTGTTTGGGTGCTGCATCCACCGGGTGCAGGCTGAGCAGTTCGGCAAAGGCGTGACCGGCCGCGAAGCGCGCATCATGTGCCTTGTTGTTCACCTGTTGCTGATAATGCGCCTGTAAGCGGGTGGCTCCGTGCCAGTCTGCGACCTGCGCAGCTAAGGTAAACCGCCATTGCAGCGGAAGATCCGCATCATCCTCACTAAACAGCACCTCATAACTCCCTTGCGTGTGCTGCGTGGCAGCGTGGCGCGAGTTGCGTACTGACGCGAGTTCCGACGAGGGATCGATATCCGCTAAGGCGGCCAGTAAATCAATGGATTGAGACATCTTGTTCTCCTGTTAAGCCTGTTCCAGAGCGCGTAGCTCCGGGGCGATATGGTCAGCGATTAATTCAATGGAACGCAGAATGTCAGCGTGTGGCGGATCGATTGAGTGCACCTGGAAGGTGATATCGGTGACGCGTTGCAAGGTGGAGTCGGCGAGCAATGACGCCAACACCGCAGGCGCATCACCAAAGTGCGCATCAAGCTGGCGCGCATGGCTTTCCAGCGTATGACCGGTGATAACGTGGCCAGCAGCCTGGAACTGTTCAGCCTGACGCTGCAAACCCGGCTCCGCGAGACGGCGCGCATAGTCGTTCGAATCGGCAACAAACGCGGTGCGCGAGGCGAGTATGCGCGGTGCAATATCGGCCGGTAGCGCGGCCAGATAGGCATCAATCATCGGATTTTGAATGGCATCCAGCGGCAAATCAGGCTGGCCCGGCGGACGCGGCTGTGTGCGGGACAACATCAAGCCATGTCCTGCGGCGCCCGCGCGTGCGGCACCTTCAACTGAGAATGTGGCGATCCACACGCGCTGTGCCAGCGTTGGGGCGGGCGGATAGAGATGATTATCCGGGTGCGCAAGTGTATCGCCGCGCCAGGCGCTGAGCAGTGTGTGCAACTGGTCGGCAAACACGCTGGCGCGTTGGTCAATGGTCAAGCCAAAGGGCAGGAAAGAGGTTTTCGTGCCACCCGATCCCAATCCGACTTCCAGTCGCTCATGACTGAGCAGATCCAATACGGCGGCATCCTCCGCCACGCGCAACGCGTTTTCCATCGCCAGCGTAATAATGCCAGTGCCAAGACGGATCGTGCGGGTGTGAGCGGCCACGTGGGCGAGGAAGACCAGTGGCGCAGGCAGACCGCCTTCCTTCTCATGGAAATGATGCTGAGCGATCCAGGCGCTGTCGAATCCTAAACGTTCAGCGTGCTGGATCTGTTCGGTGGCGAGGCGATAGCGCTCTTGCGCCGATACCTCATCCAGCAGGCGGGTGAAAAAGCCAATGCGTTTACGCGTCATGCAGACTCCTTAATCAGCGGACGGATAGCAGGGATGGCGTCAATCAGTGCACGGGTATAAGTATGCTGAGGTGCGTTAAATAAGGTGACGGTGTCACATTGTTCAACCATTTCCCCCGCCCTCAGTACGGTCACGCTATGCGCAATGCGGCGCACCGTAGCGAGATCGTGGGTGATAAACAGATAGGTTAATCCCAGTTCCTGTTGCAGCTGTTGCAACAACTGCAGGATTTGCGCCTGTACGGTGACATCCAGTGCCGAGGTGGCTTCATCCAGCACCAGTATCGCCGGTTGCAGGATCAGTGCGCGCGCAATCGCCACGCGCTGACGTTGACCTCCGGAGAGTTCACGCGGTTTACGGGTTAGCAATTCCAGCGGCAGTGCCACTCGCTCAGCCACAGCTTCAACCCGCTGGCGACGCACATCGGCACTGAGTTTTTCGAAATTACGCAGCGGTTCTTCGATAATGGCAAACAGCGTCTGGCGCGGATCCAGTGATGCAAACGGATTCTGATACACGAACTGGATTTTGCGTCGGAGTTGGCGCAGCGCTTCACCGCGCAGCGCACTGGCATCAATGCCGTCAATCACCACGCGTCCGCTGTCAGCCTGTTCAAATCCCAGCAGAATGCGCGCCAGCGTGGTTTTACCAGAGCCAGATTCACCGACCAGTGCGTGCGTGGTGCCGCGTGGCACTGTCAGGCTGACCTGTCTGGCGACCTGTAACTGCTGTTGTTTGCCAAGTGAGAACTGCTTGTTGATGGCTGAAAGCTGGATCGCGGGTGTCGAAAACTTTGCTTCAGGTGAAATCGCCAGCGCCGTGTGGTCCGGTGAAGCATCTTGCAGCAACTGGCGCGTGTAAGGGTGCTGTGGCGCATTAAACACCTGAGCGGCTGGCCCTTGTTCCTGAATCTCGCCGTGACGGAATACCAGCAACCGGTCGGCGCGTTCTGCCGCCAGCGCCAGATCGTGCGTGACAAACAACACCGCAGTGCCCGACTCACGGCGCAGCACATCCAGCAGATCCAGAATGCGTTTCTGCACCGTGACATCCAGCGCGCTGGTGGGCTCATCCGCGATGATAATTTGCGGTCGCAAGGCGAGGGCGATCGCAATCAATACCCGCTGCTTCATGCCGCCAGAAAGCTGATGCGGATACTGCGTCAGTCGCTGTTGCGGATGGCTCAACCCGACTTTTTCCAGCAGTTCCAGTACACGCTGCTGGCGCTCAGACTTGCTGATTTTCTGATGCAGTTGCAGCATCTCACCCATCTGATCGCCGATGGTTTTCACCGGGTTGAGTGAGTTGCCGGGATCCTGTGGCACCAGACTGATACTGACGCCGCGCAGGCTGTCCATGCGTTTAGCTGACCAGTCGGCAATGTCGGTGCCGTTTAATACGATCTTGCCGCTGTCGCGGCGACCATTTTCGGCCAGCAGGCCAATAATCGCCTGTGCGGTGGTGGTTTTACCGGAGCCGGATTCGCCGACTAATGCCACCATTTCACCTGCCTGCAAGGTAAAGCTCACGTTGTGCACCACTTCACGCCACTGCCCGCGCTGTTGATAGCTCAGCGAAAGATTTTCTATTGCGAGTAATGCACTCATGCGTCACCTCCGGCGAACTGTTGGCTAATGCGATTCGCCGCCAGCACCACGGCCACTACCACAATGCCGGGGAAGGTGGTGAGCCACCAGGCGGTGGCCAGGTAGTTACGCCCTTCAGCAATCAGTAATCCCCATTCTGGCGTAGGTGGCGGTGTGCCATAACCCAGGAAACTGAGGGTAGAGAGTGCCAGAATCGCCTGACCAAACTGCAGTGCGGCAAAGGCAATCACCGCCGTCAGCGAGTTGGGTAAAATGTGTCGCCACAGCACCTGCCAAAAGCTGCCGCCGCTGCCGTAGGCCGCTTCAACATATTCGCTGCGCCGCACACGCACCACTTCACCACGTGCCAGCCGGGCAAAGCTGGCGATGGAGGCAATTCCCACGGCCAGCGCGGCATGCACTGTGCCAAATCCCAGCAGAATCAGTACGCTGAGTGACAGCAGCAATGAGGGAATCGACAGCAGCACGTCAACCAGGCGCATCAGGGTGTTTTCCGTACGCCCGCCTACCGCGCCCGCCAATACACCCAGCGTGGTGCCGCCAATCAGACCCATCGCCACGGCGGCAAAGGCGGCGGACAGTGACTGTGAAGCACCGTAAACAATACGGGTAAACAGATCGCGGCCGAGCTGATCGGTCCCGAGCCAATACGCGGCCTGCGGCGCTAAACGTTGCGCGCCGGGAATCCCCTGCGTTGGGCTGTAATGGGTCAATAATCCTGGCGCGAATGCCGCTAATAGGGCCAGCAGCATCACCGCCCAGGCCAGCCAGAGTCCGGGCTGAATCTGCCAGCTGCGTTGGGTACGTGGGGTGGCGTCGCGTTGGCGAGCGGTAGCGTAATCGACGAGACTCATCGGCTTCCTCCGGCGATAGGTTGCAAACGGGGATCGAACAGTGGCATCAGCACATCGACCAGCAGATTGATCAGGACAAAGGCCAGCGCAGAGATCATCACCACCGCCTGTAACACCGCGACATCCTGATTATTGACCGCCTGCTGCGTCAGTTGGCCGATACCGCTGAGACCAAATACGGTTTCGGTGATCAGCGCGCCGGCGATCAACTCGCCCAGCAGCAGACCGGCCACGTTGAGCACCGGCAGCAGCGCATTGCGCATCACGTGTCGCCACAGCACGCGATTGGCGCTGGCGCCTTTGGCTCGTGCCACCGCCACATAAGGCTGCGTTGAAATCTGGTCAATACTGCGCAGCAGGATTTGTGCCAGCGGCGCGGAGATCGGGATCGCCACCGTGATCACCGGCAGGATTAAACCCTGCAATGGCGACGGGTTGATCACCGGTATCCAGCGCAACTGAAACGAGAACAGCTGTATTAACGCGATGCCGAGCCAGAAGGTGGGCAGCGAGATAAACAGCGCAGGAACGGATTGCAGCAACGAACGCAGCAGACGCAGTGCGGGCAAGCGCGACAGTGCCGCCAGCGCAAAGGCCAGCAGCGTGGCCAGCGCAAAACCCAGCACCGCCAGCTGCAGGGTGGCGGGCAGGTTGCTGATCAACAGATCGCTCACTGACACGCCAGCCTGTACTGAATAGCCAAAATCACCGTGCAGCATCGCCAGCAGCGTATGGAAATATTGCTGCCACAGTGGATTATCCGCGCCATAAGCCAGCCGCATCTCAGCGATCTGATCCGGGCTCAAGCCCAGATCCGGGTTCTGGAATTTAATCAGCACCGCATCGCCCGGCAGCACCTGCAGCAGCAAGAACGTCAGGGTAAACGCGGCCCATAATACCAGCACGCTTTGACCCACTCTTCGCAGCAGAGAACGTTGCATCATCAGCCTGCCTTAGTGTTTTTCCAGCCACGCGCCGTAGAACGAAGGACGACCCACCGCTTCAAAGCTCACGCCTTTGAACCAGGGAGCACCCGCGAACACTTGCGGCTCTTCGAAGATCGGGATCACGTAAGCCTGATCGAGCAGATAGCGTTGGACATCGCCGGTCAGAGCCAGACGTTTAGCCGGATCCACTTCCGCTGAGATATCCACCAGCAGTGCATTCAGCTTGTCGTCGCGGAAGTTTTGCACCTTGTCGCTGGAGCCGCCTTTTTGCAGCAGCGCGTTACGGTTGGTGGGGTAGAAACTGCTTTTGATCACATCCGGATCGGCACGGCCGACTTCCGTGACGTTGAGCGGCGTTTTCAGCGGATCGAGATTATCCAGCGTGGCGCTGCCCGCATCGCCCGCTTTCACCGCTAAGGCGACGCCCACCTGACGCCACTGCTGTGCCACCAGTTGCAACACTTCTTTGTTCTGCGGCTGTGGCAGGGATTCGTAGATGGCGAGGGCGAGCTTTTTACCTTCTTTCTCACGAATCCCATCGCTACCGACCTTCCAGCCTGCTTCATCAAGCAGCTGTTTTGCCAGGGCGGGATCGTACTTCAGCTTGTCGGCGAGGTTGACGTAACCGGCTGCAGAATGGGCAATAACCGACGTGGCCTGCGGATAGTTAGGCGAGAACAGTGTCTGCACCACTTGCTGCGCGTTGGTAGCGTGCAACAGCGCCCGGCGCACCTTCAGATCACTGACCAGCGCATTGTCAGGACGGAAGCTGATGCTGTCGTTTACACCGCGTGTGGGTGCGGCATAAATCGGGAAGTTTTGCTGCTGCGCCTGTTTTTCGTCATAGGCCTGGACCTGGCGGATAAAGTCTGCCTGGCCCGCCAACAATGCGCCGATGCGCACGCTATCTTCCGGCGTGACGATAATTTTGATGCCATCGAGATTGGCCGGGCCTTGCTGGGCGATATTTTTCGGCCCCCACTGATAATCTTTACGCGCGGTGAGATCGACTTCACGCCCGAGTTTTTCATCACTGACCACAAACGGACCGGAGCCAATAATATGGCGTGCGTCACCCAGTTGATCGAAGCTTCGTTGCAAAGTGCTTAGAGAAACTAAGCCAGATCCGATGGTCGCGGTGCCCTGTAAAAATCCCGGAGAGGGTTTCTTGAAATAGAACTTCACCGTCAGCGGATCGATGACTTCACTGTGGTCGTAGTTATTGATCACTTCTGAAACTGGCAAGCGCAGGGCTTTATTGCCGAGGCCGTAGGTATCAAAGTTTTTGGCCACCGCGTTGGCATCTAGCGGCGTGCCATCGGAGAAGGTGACGCCCGGACGAATTTTAAAGGTATATTCGGTTTTATCGGTGTTGCTGCTCCAGCTTTCCGCAACCCAGGGTTCAACCTGCAGCGTCTTTGGATTCTGCCACGTCAGCTTATCGGTGATCTGGTTGAGGATACCGCCGTTGGGGTAGAAACCACCGGCAGGCGGATAGAGGTTGGTATGTGGCTGCTGTTCAAGATACACCAGCGTACCTCCCTTGACCGGAGTGTCCGCCGCGTGTGCGCTAAATATCCCTGTCAGCAGGGCTAAGCTTAATGCCTGCAAGTGAAAATGCTTACTCATGGTGAATTCCTTATGATTCAATAGCCCGGCGGGCGGATTTCATCATCAAATGCCGCACCCGCGAGGAGAACCAAGGAATTGCACTAAGCTTTTGCGAAAAAAATAAAATGAATGGACTTGTGGGAAATAATTAAGATTCTTCGCCGATTAAAAGTGGCGTTAACTCTCTATAATGTAGAGGTTTTATATTTATGGCTTACAGCATGAGGGGGGAGTTTAATGAGAGCATATTGGATCCCGGGTTTAATGTTTATGCTGTCAGCGTGCTCAAGCTCCGTCGGGCATAATTTCGATAGTGCGAACATTCAGAAAATACAGACTGATAAAACCACCAGAGCCGAGTTGATAAATATGTTTGGGCCGCCTGACTCTGAATCCCCTTATCCGGAAGGGCAACGCCTTATGATGTGGAAATACAGCGAAGCCCGTACGCTGGATACTACCGCAGGCAAGACACTTACCGTGCAAACCAAGAATGGCCGGGTGTTTACTTACACATTGAGTAAGAGTTGAGGACAGGGAAACGATATGTTCGTGCTACAGCAGCCCGAATTCTTCGTGTTTTTGAGCGTGTTATTGAACCCGGAAAGAGATGTGAGTAGGCGATGCTAAGAGAAAATTTCAGCGATCTGGTGTATCTGGTGATGGTCGCCCGGGAACGCAGTTTTACCCGTGCCGCCGCCAAATTGGGTGTCTCTCAATCCGCGTTAAGCCATGCGATGCGCGGCCTGGAAGAGCGCCTTAAAACGCGGCTGTTGACGCGCACCACCCGCAGCGTGGCACCGACCGAAGCCGGTGAACAACTTATCCAGAATATCGCGCCCTTGATGTCAGATATTGAAAAAGCGCTGGTGGCATTGACCGAACATCAGACGCGCACCTCGGGCAATATCCGGATTACCGCCGGTGAACATGCGCTGCACTCCACCCTGTGGCCATTAATTAAACCCTATCTTCAACAATACCCTGACGTGAACATTGAACTCTCCGTCGATAACACCCTGACCGATATTGTGAGCGGGCGTTTCGATGCCGGGGTGAGATTAGGCGAGCAGGTGGAAAAGGATATGGTGGCGGTGCGCATCGGCCCTGACTGGAGAATGCTGGTGGTTGCGACCCCCGAGTATTTTAAACATCACGGTATTCCTGAAACGCCGTATGAATTGCAGCATCACAACTGCATCAATATGCGCTTGCCGACACTGGGTGGATTGTATAACTGGGAGTTCACCAAAGATAAAAAAGAGATTCGCGTCAAAGTGGAAGGCCAGCTTATTTTCAATAACCTCAGTTCGCGTATTGAAGCGGCACTTAGCGGCATGGGGATTTTGTATGCGCCGGAAGATTCTGTGCGGAAATATATTGATGAAGGTCTGTTGCAGTGTGTGCTGATAGACTGGTGCGAACCTTTTAGTGGTTACTATTTATATTATCCCAGCCGTAAACAGCACACCGCAGCCTTCTCTAAATTAATTGAAGCAGTGCGCTATCAGGGTTGACCGAAGAGTTACACCTATTGGTGAATTTTGCTCATAAACCCATCCTGATTTGACTACCTTATCAATCAATCCGCGTGATCCTACACTCTTAGCTGCTATCAATGTGACCGCCCGTTCCAGAGCGGTCACCACCCGAACCTGAAGCACGGAGCCGACATAATGAGAATGGCTGTTGCCCTCATACTGGCGTTATCTGTCTCAGCTGTTTCTGCAAAGGAGAACACATCGATGATCACTGTCTGGCAAAGTGGTGAAAAACCTTCGGTTAAAGGCAACTCAGAATATTTCACCGGTACGGTGCGTATTGATGCGCCGTTTCAGGGAAGCGAACCTGCACGTATCGGCGGCGCAACGGTGACCTTTGAACCTTCCGCGCGCACGGCATGGCATACCCATCCGCTCGGGCAAACGCTGATTGTGACAGCAGGTCTGGGGCGTGTGCAGGAGTGGGGCGGTGAAGCACGTGATATCCGTCCGGGCGATATTGTGTGGATCCCGGCAGGCGTAAAACATTGGCATGGTGCCGCACCAGAAAACAGCATGTCGCACATTGCCATCGCTGAAGCTGAAAACGGCAAGGTGGTGGAGTGGCTGGAGAAAGTGAGCGATGAGCAGTACGGTTCCTCGGCCTCTTTGTAAGGAGTAAAAGATGACGAAAAGCATCAATGCCTCGTTAATGATGTGCGCTGCGCTCGCCTCTTCAGTGAGTCTGGCTGATGAACCCTCCGAGCCAGAACAGAAAAAATATGTCGCGCTACAGCAAAAACAGACTCATCCATTGACCCTGCAACAAAAGAGTATCGCTGTGATTGCGGCCCATGCCGCCACAGGCAATATTGCCAAACTGAATGACGCGCTGAATCAGGGATTGGATGCGGGTCTGACCCTCAGCCAGTGCCGCGAGGTGCTGGTGCAACTTTATGCCTATGCCGGTTTCCCTCGCAGCCTCAACGCGCTGGGAGAATTGATGAAAGTGATTGATGCCCGCCGATTACAGGGCAAAAATGACCAGCCAGGCAACGAGGCCGGGCCGGTTCCAACGCCCGAAGATATGCTCGCCGCTGGTACGCGCAATCAGACGGCGCTGGTCGGCAATCCGGTGAAAGGGCCATTGTTTGAATTCGCCCCGGCGATCGATCAGTTCCTCAAAGCGCATTTGTTTGGCGACATTTTCGCGCGCGACAACCTGGACTGGAAAAGTCGTGAATTAGCCACTGTGGGCGCATTAGCCGGAATGAGCGGTGTCGAGTCGCAATTGCAATCACATCTGCGCATCAGCATGAATGTCGGCTTCGACAAATCACAACTTGCCGAACTGCAGGCGGTGTTTAACGCGCAGGGAGAAGAAGCGGTCGCTCAGCGAATTGAAGCAGCGTTGGCACAGATAAAATAATAAATCCCTTATAAACGCACCGGTATTTATTCCGGTGCGTTCTGACGTTAAATATAATCACGAAGAGTGTATTCCGTCAGACTTATATCCAATCGTGCAAACCTTTCCCGATTAGTTTATTACATATAATCAATCGTTATTCGCAATGCTGATTGGTGCGCAACTCTCTGTTTTACATGATTTATTTACCCATCAATATTCCGCACCTCTCTGATATGCATTAATTAAAAATGCATAGGACAATAATATGTTTTACCCATTACCCGCCGCTATCACACACTGCTCGCCATCATCATTGAGGAAAAGGATTTGGCGTATGTCATATCGACTGAGCTTGTTAGATAAATCGCCGATTGCCGATGGAGAGAGCGCGTCGCATGCCTTGCATCGCACATTACAGCTGGCGCAGCAGGCTGAGGCCTGGGGCTATCACCGCTTCTGGCTGGCAGAGCATCACAACACTGACCGTCTGGCGAGCCCCTCTCCTGAATTGCTGATCGCCTGGATCATTGGCCAGACGCAGCATATTCGCGTCGGCTCTGGTGGCGTGATGTTGCAACACTACAGTCCTTACAAAGTTGCCGAAAATTTCAATCTGTTAGCCTCGCTCGCGCCAGGCCGTATCGATCTCGGTGTGGGTAAAGCGCCCGGCGGTTTACCGCTCTCCACCCGCGCTTTACAGCAGGGCATCCATCAGGATGAAAAGGGCAGCTTTGCTGAACAGCTTTCACTGCTGGATAGCTGGCTGGATGTTCCGCCGGTGGGTGATGAAGAGATCCTGCGCGCCACGCCGCAGCCGCCACGTCCGGCAAACCGATTCCTGCTGGGTGCCAGCGAGCAAAGTGCCAGGCTGGCAGCAGAACTGGGCTGGCAACTGGTGTTTGCGGCACATCACAACGGCGACCCGCTGTTGATGGAGCAGGTTTTGAACAGCTATCGCCAATACAGCAACGGCAAGCAGGCGCTGGTGGCCGTGCAAGTGGTGGTCGCCGATTCACCGGCTGAAGCTGATTTGCTGGTGGATAATTTGCGCGTCTATCACGTCAGTGTGAAAGATGGCCCGAGTGTCAACGTGGGCAGCGTTGAGCAAGCTGAACGTTACGTGCGACAGGGCGGTTATAACGATTATGTCATTGAGCCGCGCACGCCATCGTTGCTGAAAGGCACCGCTGCGCAGGTGCACGCCAAACTGGACGCCTTGCATCAGAATTTCGGCATTGAGGAGTTCGTGATTGATACCCCGATTGCTGAGGAGCAGGCGCGAGTGAAATCTCTCGAACTGCTGGCAACGCATCGACTGGTTGCGGCGTAATTCGGAGATAACCATGACTCACACAAGCGAACAGCAACTGATTGACTGGCGACGCGAGCTGCACAGCTGGCCTGAGCTGTCTGGATATGAAGTGGAAACCACGGCGCGTTTGCGCCGCTGGCTACAGGACGCTGGCTTGCGGTTGCTCGATTATCCGCTGGAAACCGGTCTGGTGGTTGAAGTGGGTCAGGGTGAAACGCTGATCGCGTTGCGAGCTGATATTGACGCCCTGCCGATTCATGAAGCCACCGGCCTCCCATACCGTTCGCGTAATGCGGGTGTGATGCACGCCTGCGGCCATGACGTGCACAGCGCGGTGATGCTGGGCGCGGCACTGCAACTGCATGCGCTGGGAGATCAACTGCCGGGACGCATCCGTATTCTGTTCCAGCCAGCCGAAGAAAATGCCACTGGGGCGCTCAAGTTTATCCATGCTGGCGTGTTGCAAGATGTGCAGGCGGTCTTTGGTATGCACAACGAACCCGGCTTACCGACGGGTGCTTTCGCTACGCGCGGCGGGGCGTTTTATGCCAATGCCGACAAGTTTGTGGTGCGCGTCGCCAGCCCTGAACAAGGCGTCGATGCCATCCTGGTGGCCAGTCAGATCATTCAGGCTCTGCAATCACTCACCAGCCGCAGTTTTAACACTCTTGATAGCCTGGTGTTGAGCGTGACGCGCATCGATGCCGGTCAATCTGGCAACACTTTACCAAGAGAAGCTGAGTTTGGCGGCACTGTGCGCACCCATGACAAGCAGGTGCGGGCGCAGCTGGAACAACGCGCGCGTCAGATTGTCGAGCAGATTGCTGTGGCAAACGGTGCGACCGCGACCTTCAGCTGGCATCCAGGTCCGCCGGTGTTAGAAAACGATGCACGCTGGGCGCAGTTTGCCAGTGAGATTGCTCAGCAGGTGGGGTATCGGGTGCAAACCGCAGAACTGCACCTCGGCGGCGAAGATTTTGCGTATTACTTACAACAGATCCCTGGCGCGTTTGTCAGCATTGGCAGCGCCAGTGAATTTGGTCTGCATCACGGCGGTTTCAACCCCGATGAAGCACTGATCGCGCCTGCCGCGCACTATTTCACCCAACTGGCGCAGCAGGCCTTGCAGCATCTCAATGCACGATGTCGTGACGCAATTCTGAGTTAGCCCATTTAACCCAATATCCTCCGCTTTGTATGGCGACGAAACCGTCGCCGTCAGGCTATGCCATGGAAAAGAGAGAACACTATGACTGCAAGACAACTGCGACTCGGCACCATTCTGCATGGCGCATCCGGCAATATGTCCGCCTGGCGTCATCCGGCGGCGCAGGCTAATGCCAGCATCAATTTTGACTATGCAAAACACATCGCGCGCAAGGCGGAAGCTGGCAAGCTGGATTTTCTGTTTGTCGCCGATGGTTTGTTTATCAATGAAAAATCCATTCCCCATTTTCTCAATCGCTTCGAACCGCTGACGCTGCTGTCGGCGCTGGCGGGGGTGACTGAGCATTTAGGATTGGTCGGCACGGTCTCCACCTCTTACAGCGAACCTTTCACCGTCGCGCGTCAGTTTGCCAGCCTCGATCACCTTAGCGGCGGGCGTGCAGGCTGGAACGTGGTGACCTCGCCTTTGGAAGGATCGGCGAAAAACTTTTCGCGCCAGCAGCACCCGGAGCACGCGCTGCGCTATCGCATCGCCGATGAGTATTTGCAGGTGGTGAAAGGGCTGTGGGATTCGTGGGAAAGCGATGCTTTTGTGCGGAACAAAGAGAGCGGTCAGTTCTTCGATGCCGCCAAACTTCATACCCTTAATCACCACGGTGATTTCTTCCAGGTGCAGGGGCCACTGAACATCGAACGCACGCCGCAGGGACGCCCGATCGTGTTTCAGGCCGGTGCGTCAGAGGATGGGAAGAAACTTGCAGCGCGCCACGCCGATGCCATTTTCACCCATCAGCCGACGCGCGAAGAGGCGCAAGCTTTCTATAAAGATGTGAAAAAGCAGCTGGTGGCGAACGGACGTGAGCCGCAGGATCTGCATATCTTCCAGGGCGTTGGCGTAATCGTTGGCGATGATGCCGAAGACGTTGAGCGTCAGTACCAAACTACCGCCGCACTGGTTTCCATCAAAGATGCATTGAACTACCTCGGTCGCTTCTTCGATCACCACGACTTCTCGCAATACCCGCTTGATGAGCCTTTCCCGGATATTGGCGATATCGGCCAGAACAGCTTCCGCAGCACCACCGATGAAATCAAACGTAGGGCGCAAGCGCACGGTCACACACTGCGTCAGGCCGCACTGGAAGCGGCCACGCCGCGTCCGCTGTTCTTTGGCACGCCAGAAGAGGTGGCGGATGGATTACAGCTGTGGTTTGAAACCGAGGCCACCGATGGCTTCATTATTCAGGGCGGCACGCCGGATACTTTCGAACGCTTTGTCGATCGCGTCATCCCCCTCCTGCAAGCGCGCGGCCTGACCCGCAGCGAATATCCTGGCACCACGCTGCGTGCCAGCTTCGGTCTGAAAGACCCGGTTAATCAGTTCACACAACAATAAATTAAAGAGAAAACACGCTATGCAGAAAAAATCCCTTATTGCGCTGATGTTGCTGAGTTTAAGCAGTGCGGCTTTGGCTGAAGACGTGGCGGTGAACGGTCAGCAGATCAGCATCGAAGCCAATAAAACACCAGTGAACACTGCGGAAAATCCCGCTGCGGTGGCGCAAATTCCGGCCGGACATAAGTTTGCCGTGCCAGGCTCATTTACCGTGGCGGTGGCCGCACTGAACTCCCCGCCATTAACCGTATTTAGTGATGACAACAAAACCCTGCTCGGCAGCGAAGTGGATATCGCCCGTCTGGTGGCCGACAGCCTGGGATTGAAACTCAATGTGGTACCGACCTCGTGGGAAGACTGGCCGCTGGGCGTGGCTTCCGGCAAATATGACGCGGCGATTACCAATGTCACCGTGACCAAAGAGCGTAAAGAGCGCTTCGATTTCGCCACCTATCGCAAAGATTCTCTGGGTTTCTACGTGAAATCCAGCAGCCAGATTAAGTCCCTGAACAAAGCCGAAGACATCGCCGGGCTGCGCATCATTGTGGGTTCCGGCACCAACCAGGAAGCGATCCTGCTGGCGTGGGACAAAGAGAATCAGGCGAAAGGAGTAAAGCCTTTCACCCCGGTTTACACCAAAGATGATGCTGCGCAAACGCTGGCGCTGCAGTCCGGTCGCGCCGATGCCTATTTCGGTCCGAATGTGATTGGCGCGTGGAAAGCCGCGTTAACTCATCAGACCAAACTGGTGGGCAGCGTGGATGGGGGTTGGCCGAAAGCCGCACACATTGCGGTGACGGTGAAAAAAGACAACGGTCTGGTACAACCGATTAACACCGCGCTCAACGGCGTGATCAAAAACGGTGATTACGACAAGGTGCTGAACCGTTGGGGTGAAGGCGTGGAGCGTCTGGATCGCTCTGAAATCAACCCGGCCGGTCTTGGCGACTAAGGAGGCTGCATGAGCCAGCAATTTTTCCGCGAAGTGCATCCTGAGGCCGCTGAGTTGCAGCCGATTATCACCGGTCTGTTTGGCGAGTATGCGGCACGTTACGGTGATTTCTTCAAAAGCTCCAACGAGGTGGAATTAACCGAGTGGTACTTGCCGCCGCGTGGGCTGTTTATCGTGCTGGAGCGTGACGGCGAGATCATCGCCATGGGCGCCTATAAACCTTATGACGAGGTGACCGCGGAATTTAAACGCATCTGGACGCGTAGCGATCTGCGCCGTCAGGGATTGGCGCTGCTGATTTTGCAGGAGCTTGAACGGCGTGCGTTGCGTGCCGGTTATCAGCGCGTGTTCCTGACCACCGGATTTCGCCAGCCGGAAGCCGTTCAGCTGTATATCGGCCACGGTTATCAGCCGCAGTTTGCGCTACTCGAAGATATGGAAATCTACAGTCAGCCACCTCATGACGGACGTTTACGCTTCCTCAAGGTGATCGATGTGCACAGCGTGGCGCAGGCCAGCTAAGGAGTTGAGATGAGTCAGGAAAAACATTTAACCGTGGTGCCCGCACGCTATCCAGGAAGGATCATCGGGGCGATTGTCGCACTGTTTATTCTCGCCAGCGTGATTGATTCGGTGGCCTTTAATCCTCGTTGGGAATGGCGTGTGTTTGCCCGCTGGTTCTTTGATCCGGTGATTCTCACAGGGCTGGGGCAAACGCTGTTACTGACGTTGTTTGGCACGGTGCTGAGTTTGATTTTTGGTGGCCTGCTGGCGCTGGCGCGGCTCTCTTCATCATGGTTATTGAGCACGCTGGCGTTTGGTTACATCTGGCTATTTCGCTCGCTGCCGCTGATTGTGGTGCTGATTATTCTCTATAACTTCTCCTACCTGTACGACACGCTGTCGCTCGGCGTACCTTTCACGGCACTGTCGTGGGGCCATTTCCAGACCATCAATGTGCTGGGGCAGTTCCCGGCAGCGGTGATTGGATTGACGCTGGTGCAGAGCGCCTACAGTGCGGAGATTATTCGCGGCGGATTTTTGGGTGTCGATCACGGTCAGTTTGAGGCAGCGTCGGCGCTGGGATTGTCCTCGTCCCGTCGTACCTTCCGCATCATTCTGCCGCAGGCATTGCGCGCCATTATTCCCACCACCTTTAACGAAATCATCAGCCTCGCCAAAGGGACTTCCATGGTGTACGTGCTGGCGATGCCGGAACTGTTTTATACCATCCAGATGATCTACAACCGCACGCAACAGGTGATCCCGCTGTTAATGGTGGGTGCGGCCTGGTATCTGATTATCACCACCGTATTGTCACTGCTGCAGTACAGCGTTGAACGTTGGCTGGCCCGCAGCGTGACGCGTGAACCGCAACCGTCGCGCTGGCGTCAATGGCGCAATCGCTCTGCTACCGCCAATGAGGAGCTTTCTCATGTCCGAAGCCATTGATTATCGCAATCTGCACACTACCGGTGCCATCAGCATTACCGGCGTCAGTAAGTCATTTGGTAAACACAAAGCGCTGGATGACGTCTCACTGGAGCTGGAGCCCGGCTCGGTGACGGTGATTCTTGGCCCGTCAGGATCAGGGAAATCCACGCTACTGCGCACCATTAATCATCTGGAACGCGTGGATGAAGGGTTTATTCAAATCGACGGCGATTACATCGGTTATCAACGTCGTGGTGACAAGTTGTATGAGTTGAAAGAGAAGGCGATTTTGCGCCAGCGCATCAACGTCGGTTACGTGTTTCAGAACTTCAATTTATTTCCCCATCTGACGGTTTTAGACAACCTGATTGAAGCACCGATTGCCCATCGTCAATTGTCACGACGCGAGGCGATTGAAAGGGCGGGAGAATTGCTGGATATCGTGGGATTGCGCCATAAAGCTGATGCCTGGCCGCGCCATCTGTCAGGTGGCCAGCAGCAGCGCATCGCGATTGCACGTGCGTTGATGCTGAATCCACGCGTGATGCTGTTTGATGAACCGACCTCGGCGCTCGATCCTGAGTTGGTGGGTGAGGTGCTGGACGTGATTAAGAAGCTGGCACGCTCCGGCACCACCCTTGTGATTGTCACGCACGAGATTGGTTTTGCGCGCGAAGTGGCGGATCAGGTGGTGTTTATGGTTGATGGCCGTATCGTCGAACAAGGCAGTACGCACCAGGTGTTGAACCAACCGCGTCATGAGCGTACGAAACGATTTTTGGCGCGGGTGCTGTAATGGAGAGAGTGATAGTCAGTGCGCTGGCCGCATGGTTGTTAAGCTCGCCACTGTATGCCGCAGCAACGCTGGATGCAAAAAACAACGAAACGCCAATCCACATTCCGGCTAACCCGCAAGCCATCGCCAAAATTCCGGCTGGATTTCATTTTGTGGCGCCGGGATATTTGACGGTCGCCACTTCCGCATCCAATTCCCCGCCAATAGGCTTGTGGGCATCAGACAATAAAACGCTGATTGGTAGCGACCCTGATTTCGCCCGGCTGCTGGCCGACAGTTTGGGGTTGAAACTCAAGCTGGTGCCTGCCGCCTGGGAAGACTGGCCATTGGGCCTCACCGCCGGACGTTATGATGTGGCGATGTTTAATATCGCGGTGACGGAAGAACGGAAACAGAAGTTCGATTTCGCGACTTACCGCGCGGATAACCATGCGTTCGCCGTGAAAACGGACAGTGCAATCACGGCGATCAAAGGGCGCGAGGACGTGGCGGGTAAACGCATCATTGTCGGTTCCGGTACCAACCAGGAGAAAATTTTGCTGAGTTGGGATGCGAAAAACCGTGCACAGGGGTTGGCTCCGGTTCAGCCGATATATCTCAATGATGATGCCTCAGCGACGCTGGCGTTGCTCTCCGGGCGCGCCGATGCTTCATTTGGCCCACAAGCCATGGCGGCATGGAAAGTGGCGTCACGCGGTCAAACCAAAATCGTCGGTCACGGTCCGTTCCGCGCCTGGGTGGCAGTGACGACTAAAAAAGGTAATGGGCTGGATGTGGCATTACAGCAGGCGATCAATGGAGCGATAACCAGCGGACAGTACCAACAAGTGCTGGCACGCTGGGGAGAACAGGAGGAGGGCGTGGAGGCGTCACAGGTCAATCCGCCTGGGATTGTTTATCAATAATTTTTTTGTAAATGCCTGATATCCGTGATATCGCCGAAGTGATACTTTAATCCTGTACATAATGGCGGCTCAGCTGCCGCCATTGCAAAAGTCTCTTAAGTGGTGGCTTTACGGATCCAAAGCGCAGCCTCTCCCGCAGGGAGTGGACGGGCAAAGTGATACCCCTGAAACAGATTACACCCTTTGTCGCGCAGGTAGTCGAAATACTCTTCGCTTTCGATCCCTTCAGCCAGAACGTTCAATCCCATTTCACGCGCCAGTTCAATGGTTTTATGTACCACAATCCCGGCAGATTCGTTGTCAAAAATATGCATGATAAGCGATTTGTCGATCTTGATATCATCAATCGCGAAATCACTGAGCGATTTAAGCGATGAGTAGCCCACACCAAAATCATCAATTGCCCACTTAATGCCCAAATGACTAAAGTGCGAAATCACCGAACCAATGCGTTTCTGATCATAAATAAAAGTGGTTTCCGTGATTTCAAATTTTAATCTTTCCGGACTGATTCTGTGGTGCGAAAGTGTTAACAGTGTGTCCTGAGTAAAATCACGATGCATCAATTGTAATGGGCTTATATTAATGGAGAACATCAAATTGCTAATATTGTGAACACGTTGCCAATCCGACATCTGCTGCAGTGCGCGTTCCATCACCCATCTTCCAATCTCTATGATCGATCCGCTTTTCTCTGCGATGGGGATAAAGACCTCAGGTGAAATAAAACCTTTCACAGGGTGCTTCCAGCGCAGTAACGCCTCGAAGCCAACCAGTGTTTTATCAACATCAACCTGTGGCTGGTAGTATAGTTCAAGCTCATTGTTTTCAATGGCGCTTGAGAGTTCGCGTTTAATCAAATCGGTTTCAGAATAATCACCGCAGCAAGTAAAGGCGGTAAGCAGCAATGCGACGATGGGGACACCACAATTCACAAGATAAAAGCCTTTTTCTTTTGGAATATTCAATTGAAAAGCGTTATCGTGCCACGTCAATCCCGTCATGAT
Organism: Pantoea sp. Seng; assembly: GCF_009829935.1. Lineage (NCBI taxonomy): Bacteria > Pseudomonadati > Pseudomonadota > Gammaproteobacteria > Enterobacterales > Erwiniaceae > Pantoea > Pantoea sp. Seng. The sequence goes on from NZ_SZZV01000025.1 coordinate 34,701, forward strand.
GAAAAATAGATAAATAACCAGGCAAATTATCGGAAAGATTTTACTGAGATAATTGTTCTGCTGGCGTAGCACTAAAGCAGAACCAATCGTTAAAGCAATTAAATAATTATATTCTGAATATTTCCCAGTTGCGTGATAATTATCAATTAATAGCAACGCGATGATGACGATAAGCAATGCGTGTACAATGATATATAAATTACGCCTTAACCCAGAACAAAAGGCTGCACTAGTAATATATACACCCAAAGCTGTACTCATGCTGTACAAGCAAGTGACATCATAATGACCATTTAAAAAATTTAATAATCCCATCCAGAGCCCGGCAATAATACTGGATGTCCCTGCAATAAGTAAGGTTAAGCGGAGTTTCTTTTCCAGGCTATCACCTTTAAACAGGAAAGGGAGGTTGCGAACCATACAATATTTAGAATTGAAATAAGAGATCATGAGCTATTCTCAATTTTTATGTCATCATGGTTTAAAAGTTGATTAGGGTATTTGAGGCAGAACGAACAGATTGTTTCGTTGATTTCCCCATTAATCCTTAACTCCGTTGGTGTCTGGCGTGGCATCTATTAAGGCATTCTTATCAGGTGATTATGATAGCTTGGGATATCCCGTCATGAGTCGATTTCATGTTTCAGGCCGGTTGTAGTCAACGTCGTCAACTGAGCCAAAGCATTTTCTGAACATTAACATTGTTCCTATCCAGGGACAAATCTGCACGTTAGAATGAAACGTGAGCGCCGCTTAAGTTCATCCTGATATTAAGGCGCAATCACCTGAGCTGGACAACCTTCAGCTTGACAATCATTTATGGTCACACCCCATTAAAACAACGGGTTGCAATGAAAATTCGTTTCCTATCTGCAAATGAACTCAAGCTGGCTGAAGTGCGCACCATCCTGGAGCCGGTCGGCGTCGAAGTCATTCCCATTGCCCGCCGCATCGAAGAGATACAAACAGAAAATGAAGTTGAACTGGTACGTGACAAACTCACCAAAGCCTTTTCCATCATTGGGCGTCCACTGTTTGTTGAGCACACCGGCCTGTATCTGGATGGGCTGAATGGATTGCCTGCCGGATTGACGCGCATTTTCTGGAGCCGACTGAACGCTGAGCGCTTCACCAAACTGGTCAGCGGGCTGGACACCCCAAGCGTCACCGCCAAAACCGTGCTGGGCTATTGCGATGGCCGTAAAATGTACCAGTTTGAGGGTGAACTTCGCGGCACCATCGCACCGGCACCGGCAGGACCGCGCGAGTTTCAGTGGGACTGCGTATTCATTCCAGAAGGCCATTCGCAGACCTTCGCCGAAATGGGTGAATTCAAAAACGAAATATCCATGCGCCGCCTGGCACTGGATCGTTTCGCCACCTTTCTAAAAACATCACGGGGACTGGCATGAAACCGGAACTCAAACGCGCCTACGATGCAGGCAAACTGATCCTGTTTGCGGGCGCGGGTATTTCACGCAATCTGGGTTTGCCGGAGTGGCATGAGCTGATTGCGCATCTGGCCAAAGAACTGGGTTACGATCCGAAGATCTTTAATACTTATGGCACACATCTTTCGCTGGCGGAGTACTACAAGCAGCGCAAAGGTTCGCTCGGTCCGTTACGCAGCTGGATGGATCGTGAGTGGCATCGCCCGGATATTGACGTACGCAGCTCTGAAATTCACACCATGATCACCCAAGGTAACTTCTCACGCATCTATACCACCAATTACGATCGCTGGCTGGAGATGGCGCACGAAGCTCACAATGTGCCGTACAGCAAAGTGGCGAATGCGGCGGATTTGGTGTCATTGACCGAAGACAAGCGTCATATCATTAAACTTCATGGTGATTTTGACGATGATACGTCCATCGTGCTGGATGAGAGCAGCTACTTCGAACGCCTCTATTTCGATTCGCCGCTGGATATCAAACTGACGCATGACGTGATGGGCAACTCGGTGTTGTTTGTCGGGTACAGCATCAGTGACTTTAACATTCGTCTGTTATTCTACCGGCTGACCAAGATGTGGGGCCGCACGGGATTGGCTACCGCACGGCCGAAATCCTACCTGTTTACCAACCGCAATAATCCGGTGGCCAAAGAGGTGCTGGGGCAGTGGGGCATCGAAATGATCGTTTCAGAAGAGGACGATCCGCGCAAAGCGCTGGCGACGTTTCTGGAAGAATTACTGGCTTAATGAGCAGAAAACGTTTGCTCAAAAAAGTTTGCTTAGAATATACTGTATATAAATACAGTTAACCGAGGTGCATCATGGCAGTCGAAACCAAATATGTTGTTGTCAGAAAGGGTGAAGAAAAAATGACGTTTGCCAATAAAAAAGACGCGGATGCCTGGGACAAAATGCTCGATATGGCGGACGCCTTCACCGACTGGCTGCAGCAGCATCAGCCTGAGCTGGGTGAAGCACAGGCTGAAGCGTTAGGCATGTTACTGGCTGAGCAGAAGGATGCGGTGCAGCATATCCTGCGTAACAGCAAATTACCGGATGCGGTAAAAGAAGATGCGACAGCCGAAGTCGAGACTGAGGCTTCTGTCGAATCTGAACCCTCTGCGGAATCTGAAGCTTCTGCCGAAGCAGACACCGGTAAACCCGAAAAGAAAGTGCGCGCGGTTAAAGCTGCCTGATACTTTGCTGAGAGCTGAGAGCTGAGAGCTGGGAGCTGAGAACTGGGAGCGGCGAGAATGTCGCTCCTGTTGCCTCACTACACTCTACAGCTTGATCTGATAACGCGTACTACGCCCACCGCCCGGTAATTTCTCCAGACAACCTTTCTCCAGTAATTCCGTCAAATGGCGCGTCGCCGTGGCTTTACTGACCTTTGCCACTTTTTGATATTGGCTGGCGCTGATGCCGTCTTCAAACCCTTGTTCTCCGCCATCGAGCAAGCGATTCAATACGCGATTTTGCTCAGCGTTCAATTGGGCATTGTGATGAATCAGCCAGAATTTCGCTTTGTTCTGTATCCGCGTGACCGATGCCAGCGCCTCTTCCAGACTGTCATTAAGCACATCGAGGAACCACAGCATCCAGGCAGTGATGTCCAAATCGCCACGCTGTGTCTCTTGCAAAATCCGATAATAATCCGTGCGACGGGTCAGAATTGATGACGACATGGCATATAACCGGATGCTTTGGCTGTCTGCTTGTGCCAGCGCCAAATCCGTCAGCGCACGCGTAATACGGCCGTTGCCATCATCAAAGGGATGTAGCGTGACAAACCACAAATGGCAAATGGCGGCGCGCAGCAGCGGATCGAGCTGAACCTCGTCATGGCTGTGATTAAACCAGCGAATAAACTGATCAAGCTGCCGTTCAAGCCCATCACGCGGTGGCGCTTCAAAATGGACAGTTGGACGATCGATGCGTCCGGACACCACCTGCATCGGTTCTTCACCGCGCAAACCGCCTACGTTTAAACGCTTAATCGTCCATTCACTCGACGGGAAAAGCCACTGATGCCACAGACACAGCCGCTCAAACGTGAGTGGCGTATCGCGCTGAGTGATGGCATCCATCATCATAGTGGCCAGTCCTTCAGATCGTTCGGAAACGGGATAGGGCTGCTCCAGCGAGACACCTAATCGCCGCGCAAGGGAAGATCTTACCGATTCGGCGTTAACACGCTCATCTTCAATGGCGGAGGAAGACAGGATGTTGGTGAGCAAAGTATTCAACGTTTGCGTATCGGTGTTATCGGATATGCTTGCCCGGCCCAGCAAAATACCGCGCTGCTGCTGGAGATAGCGCAATCGTGGCAGGAGTTTTTCCTCTTGCCAGTGAAAATTTGGCCACTCAGGTTGCTGCCATATCCACATAATTTGCCTCATCTCATTTGCCTATGAGCCAAAAGGGGATGCTATTAGGCTCATGCTTTGAGCCATAAAAGAGATTATTCGGCTCGGTTGTTGAGCTGAATGATACGATTTAATCGGCTCAAACGCCAGTGAACATGCGAATTTGAGCCCTATGAGAAGGCTATATGTGTGGCGATTTCAGGCTGAAATTTTCGCGGCAGTGGAAAAGGAGTTAAGTGCCTGATGGCGGCCTGAGCGCAGCCATCAGTGAGAATGAAGTAACTTTGGTTGTAGCAATGATGGAGAGCGAATCAATGGGTGAAAAGTGAAAATGTTCCAGAGTAGTAACTCACCATCCACGCCACATACACCAGCCATACCAATAGCAATCCTGTTAAGCCTAATTTACCTGTCATGATGCATTCCTCTTGTTATTTGGCGTCATGCGCCCTGTAAGGAATAAGCTGACAGGATGGTGAGATAGCGATCTTGCGCCAGATCAAAAACAGCAGGATTTTGTCGCGGAAATACGCAGACAAAAATTGTTCGGGATAGGATATGGGTGTTTGCCCCTGCCTCAACCAGCCTTATTCGCTATTTACAACGATATGCCGAACTACAACATTCTGGTGCCGCGTGCGAAAGCCGATGCGATGGGCTGGAAACCCCGCGATGAAATCCCGTATAACCCACACGATACCGGTCATGCGGAAGGGGCAGGCGATCCACAAATCGGCGTGCCTTACGCGGTGAACGTGAATGCGGGTTGGCGCTTGCCGTACACCGGCATGCTGTGTAAAGAGCCGCCATATGGTGGCATCCGCGCCATTGACCTGCGTGATGGCCGCACTATCTGGGATCGTCCACTGGGCACCGCACGTCGCAATGGCCCGTTTGGTCTGCCAACCGGATTGCCAATTAACATTGGTACGCCGAATAATGGCGGCTCTGTGGTGACATCCAGCGGCCTGATCTTTGTCGCGGCAGTCACCGATGACTTAATCCGCGCCATCGACATGAAAACCGGTAAGGAAGTGTGGAGCACGGAACTGCCTGCAGGAGGCCAGGCCAACCCCATGATCTACACGCAAAATGGACGTGAGTATCTGGTGATTGTCGCGGCAGGGCATCACTTTATGGAGACGCCGGTGGGCGATTATGTGCTGGCATACGCGCTGCCTGAACAGAAATAACCACCATTGAAAACGGGATTAGGCTGCGGCCTAATCCCGTCATAAACACATTGTCATCACATCCCTTTGGTCATCACGCCCTCAGGGGTTCACCTCTTCCAGGCGGCGATTCAGCGTGCGTGGACCAAACACACCAATGGTAAACACCACAATCGCCATCGCGCCGGAAATCACGGCAAACACTGAACTGACCCCCATCTCACTCAGCACCCAGGCAATGGTAAAGCCTGACAACATGCCGCTGATACGGCTCACCGAATAGACCAAACCAATCGCTTTGGCACGGAAGCGCGTCGGGAACAATTCCGCCTGATAGGCGCGGTAAGAGAAAGTCATACAGGTGCTGGCCAGCGACAGCAGCAGTCCCAACGTCACCAGCATCACCGGTTGCGACTGCCAGGAAAATACCGTGCCGACGAGGGCAATGGCCAGCGCGGATCCACTCACCAGCCACTTACGCTCAATGCGATCGGCAAAGGTCATTGCCACCAGCGGCCCCAATGGGCTGGCAAAAGCAATCAGGAAGGAATAGAGCAAGCTGTGGGTGAACGTCACACCTTTTGCTGCCAGCAGTGTCGGGATCCAACTGGCAAAACCGTAATAGCCAATCGACTGAAAGAAGTTGAATACCAGCAGCATGAGGGTGCGACGGCGGTAAGGCGGACGCCACATCTCATTTATCACTGCCGGTTTAGATTCAATGGGCTGCAACAAATGGTTATCAATGGCAGGCAGCGCCGCGCCGGTGGATTTAGCCACGCGCGCTTCGAGTCTGCGTACTACGTCTTCCGCTTCTTTGTAACGGCCTTGCTCAACCAGCCAGCGCGGGCTTTCGGGTAAGCCCATGCGCAGGATCCACACCAGCACCGCGCCGATACAGCCAAACAACACCACCCAACGCCAGCCGCTCAGGCCGAGAATTTCCTGGGGGACCAGCTGCCATGAAAGGAAAGCGATGGTCGGAATCGAGGTGTACTGGATGGCCTGCACGAAGGCATAAGATCTGCCGCGCAGACGCGCCGGAATGAATTCGGAGACATAGGCATCAATGGTGACCAGCTCGGCGCCAACGCCAATCCCCGACACAATGCGCCAGAACACAATGGAAAACGGATGGTGCTGAAACGCCATGATGCCACTGGCGATCGCGTAAACCAGTAGCGCGATGATAAACACCTTTTTGCGTCCGATGCGGTCGGCCAGATTGGCAATCAACAAGGTGCCGAGGAAAACCCCGAGGAACATCGCCGCGACAAACGCCCCCAGGCTATGGGGATCAAAAAAGTTATGGCTGCCGTGGGAAAAAATCCCCTCACGCACCATACCGGGACCGATATAGGCGGTCAGGAACACGTCATACACTTCAAACCATCCCCCCAACGCCAGTGCAAAAATAATCAGCCACAGCGGGCGGGCGGCAGGTAAGCGTTCCAGACGCGCAGAGAGTTGCGCACCAAATGCTTTGCCTTCTTCTGGTGTGAAGTTGTCACGCCAGGTCATCGGCGGGGGGATCGACTCGCTCAGCGAAATTTTTTTCAGCACGGTAGGGTACTCCGTTGTTTTTATAATGGTTTGTTAAGGGCTGGCCGGATGGCCATACCCGATAACACAGGTGATTCAGGGTGTTAACGTTAAACTGGGCAGCCTTTCGCACGCAGAATCGCGTTGAAGCGCTCAGGGTCGTTGTTGCCTGCCACGTTGCTGGCGCGGATCTTCTCCTCACGCTGGGCATGTTGCTGTACGCGAGGCAGCAGCACACTCAGCTCATCCTGCGGGATTGCAATCACGCCGTCGGCATCGGCGACGATCAAATCGCCCGGTGAAACCACCAGTCCTGCACAGTGCACCGTGGTGTTCACTTCACCAGGGCCTTCTTTAGAAGGGCCGCGCAGGGTGTTACCCCGTGCCCAGCAGGCAATACCGCCTTCTGCCCATTCATTCAGGTCGCGCACGGCGCCATCAATCACAAAACCGGCAATCTTTTTGGTGACGGCAGAGGTGCGCATCAAGCCACCGATCAGCGCCTGAGTCAGATCGCCCGAGCCATCGACCACAATCACATCGCCCGGCTGCGCCATCTCGATGGCTTTGTGGATCATCAGATTATCGCCAGGACGCACCTTCACGGTGATCGCCGGGCCGCACAGCACCAGGTTGGCATCGTTGTGATACGCCTGTAAGCCAAGCGCACCAACACTGCGCCCCATGGAGTCGCCAATGTTCGGCACCGGCAAGGCACGGAAGGCATCAATCACGCCCGCATCAATCTGTGCGCCGCGCTCACCGATGAAATAGCCAATCGGCCAGTCTTTATGGATGGTCATAAGTTAACTCCGGTTTAACACCTGCGGATTAACGCAGGCGGATGGGTTGATCTGTTGGTTATCAAGAAAAGCGAGACACTGACGTGCTGCGCTCTGTGCGACGGCATCCAATGCCTGCGGGGTGGAACCGCCAATATGCGGGGTTACGATCAGGTTGCTGAGCGCGCGGAAGGGATGATCGGCAGCCAGCGGCTCAATGGTCACCGTGTCCAGCGCTGCGGCACGCAGTTGCCCGCTTTGTAATGCGGCAGCCAGCGCGTCTTCATCAATCAATTCACCGCGTGCGGTGTTGATCAGCGTGGCGTGAGCAGGCAACTTTGCCAGGCGTTGCGCGTTGATCATCAAACGGGTTTTGGGCGTGACCGGACAGTGCAGACTCAGCACATCTGCCAGTGGCAGTAAATCGTCGAGTGAATCACAGCGTTGCGCGCCTTCGAAGTCACCATCAGCCGGAGCAGCGGGATCGAAAAATGCGACCTGCATCCCAATCACTCTCGCGAAGCGCGCCACGCGGCGGCCGATTTCGCCAAAGCCGACCAGACCCAGGGTTTTGCCATGTAGTTCTTCGCCATCACCGCTGCGGGTCCAGCGCCCGGCGGCGACTTCCTGCTGAAAATAGGGCAGACGGCGCGCGCAGTTCAGCATCAGCGCCAGCGTCAGTTCGGCAACAGATTGCGCATTGGTGGCGGGCGTGGTCAGCACCGGAATGCCACGTTCGGTAGCGGCAACCACATCAATATTGGTGACGCCCACGCCGTGTTTGCAGATGATTTTCAGCGTTGGACAAGCGTTGATGGCTTTCGCGTTCAATTCAACGGTGCGCGAGATCACCGCGTCATACGCCACGCTGCTCATACGCTGTTCAACTTCCGCAACGTCATTGGCGTCATCCAGATAATCGACCACACAGCCTGCTTCAGCGAGCAGTTCACGGCCGCCCTGGCCGAGGCTGGTAGTGGTCACGAGAAAGCGATAAGTCATGTCGGTTCTCCGATAGGGTTTACGTCATCCTGGCATCGACAACCGATAAAAAATATTCTACGAAGGTTATTAATTCATTCCTGGCAGGAATAATGCCCTCAGACGGAAGTTGAAACGTCACACGCCATAACGTTGGAATTTTGTTAACAAACAGATCGCATATTGCTGGGATAGTGTTCTGCTATACGCTTTAGGATTTTTACTTAAAAAATCGTTAAAAACGTAGAGTTAGCGGAGCGCAGCGGCCGTATATCAGCAGGCTAAAGACCGCATAAATAGTGTGATCCACTTCAAAAACCTCCCTCAGTACCCTGACGCCCCTCAGTTATTTTATCGTCGTTGTTTTGAGCAAAGTGCGCCGCAAAGTTGCACAACTCATGCATTGCGCGTTTTTTAGCCGCACGAAATGATAAATGTAACTAAAGTTATAGAGTGTACCGTTTGGTTCATTAACAACTACATAATAGAACGGTTACATCATGTCTCACTCAAAAGATCTCTTCGCTGTGCTCGGCCGCGTCATGGCGGTGGGTCTGTTCTTCGCTTCGGGTCTCGACAAAATCACCCACTACGCAGACAACCTGCAAACCATGGCTAACAACGGTGTTCCCGCCTTTTTCCTGCCGCTGGTGATCCTGCTGGAAGTGGGGGGCGGTCTGGCCATTGCCTTTGGTTTTCTGACGCGATTCACGGCCATTTTTATGGCGGTGTTCTCGGTTCTGGCCGGATTCCTGTTCTATCAGGGATATAGCCACGCACACCTGATGGTGTGGTTAAAAAATATCTCCTGCGCTGCCGGTTTCCTGATGCTGTGTCTGAACGGCGGCGGTAAATGGAGCCTCGATCATCTGATTCAGCAACGTCTAGCACGCCATTAAGATTTTCACCTAACCCTTTAATTATTCAGGATAAAACCCATGAAAAAACTCCCGACAGTGCTGCTGTGCGGTGGACTTTTCTGTGCCGCGAGCCAGGCCGCCGAACCCGTTAACCAGGTCGCCGTATTAACCCATCACCAGGCGCAACAGCTGGTGGAGAAAGCTGAGCAGATTATTGGCAACCATCACATCGGCGGCGCGATTGCGGTGGTCGATCCTTTTGGTCAGCTGATCGCTTATGAGCGTCTGGATGGTGCCACACTGGCCAACAGCGAACTCGCGCCGAAGAAAGCGCACTCAGCCGCCGCCTTTGGCGTGCCGACGTCCAGCTTCCAGCAGAAAATCGCTGCCGGTAATGTCGGCATGCTGGGTAACCCTGTGGTGGTGCCGCTGCCTGGCGGTGAGCCAGTGAAAGTGAACGGTGTGGTTGTGGGCGCCATTGGTGTCAGCACGCCAGATGGCAACGTGGATGCGGAAGCGGCGCAGGGCGCGCTGTCGGCGTTGAAAGCAGGTTAGCCATGGAAAGAAGACGTTTTTTACAACTGATGATGGCCACACCGGTCATCGTTTCAATCCCGTTGCAACCCCTGTTGGCCGCACCTGCTGATGCCTCACAAGCGCTGCTGTTGCGCGCCAGTGAACTGCTAACCGGACGCCGTGGCCTCGATATCGGCATTTCTGAACGGTTATGGACGCTGCTGTGTGAACAGGATGCAGGGTTCCCGGCTCAGTTAGCGCGCCTGATGACGCGTCTCAATGCGTTGAAAAGCGAAGATCGTGAGCAGATCGTCGCGCAACTCGATGACGCGGACGTGAAGACCGCGCTAACGATTATTTCGCCGTGGTATCTCGGCTATACCGGTCATCCGTCTACGACCAAAGCGGTGGATGGCGCGCACTTCGTGACCTTCCTGTCGGCGCTGATGTATGAGCCCACGCGTGATCACACCATTCGCCCAAGTTATGCCAGAGCGGGCGGTGATTACTGGGCTGAAGTGCCTCCGGGCGTCACAGCGCCACCGATGTCCACCTTGATCCGCGAATGGGGCGATCAATCGCCCCTCGCCGCAAAGCAGATTAAGCAGCCTGATGCACCCTGGTTACTGATGGTGCAGGGCAAAGCCAAAACCCTCGTGGAAGCCGAGGCGATGCTGGCGCAGCACAATACCCTATAACAAGAATCGAGCAGGTACATCATGAGTGAATTTGATGCCGACGTGGTGATCGTCGGCTCCGGTGCGCTGGGCGCCAACGCCGCTTATCAGCTGGCGAAAGCGGGCAAATCGGTGATTATGCTGGAAGCAGGGCCTTATATTCCACGCTGGAAAGTGGTGGAAAACTACCGAAACGGCGCCAGTAAACGTAACTGGTGCACGCCATATCCGAATCTGCCATGGGCACCCAACTCTTACACCGAAGGCTATATCGATGCCAAAGGGGATGACGATTTCGAATACGTCACCAGCTACTTACGCGTGGCCGGTGGCAGTACGCGTCATTGGGCATCCGCCTGCTGGCGCTTGTTACCCAACGACTTCAAGCTGAAAAGCGTGTACGGCGTTGGCCGCGACTGGCCGTTTGAATACAGCGAGCTGGAGCCCTGGTATGTCAAAGCCGAGCGTGAAGTCGGCGTCGTCGGCACCGCCAATGAGGACCAAAGCGGGCAAGGGCGCGGTCACTATCCGCCACGTTCAGCGGAATATCCGCTGCCGCCGGAAGCCAAGCCGTATATGGTGCAGCGCATGCAATCAAAGCTGGGCCCGATGGGTTATCAGGTGATCCATGAGCCGCACGCCCGCGTATCACGTCCCTATGATGGCCGTCCGGCTTGCGCGGGTAACAACAACTGCGAACCGATCTGCCCGATTGGCGCGATGTACTCCGGCGATATGCACGTCGATAAAGCGGTGGCGCTGGGTGTGCAGTTGCGCACCGAATGTGTGGCCTGGAAGCTGGAGAAAGGCGCAGGCAACAAGATCGTCGCGCTGCATTATCGCCAGCCTGATGGCAAAGACACGCGCCTCACCGCCAAAACTTTCATCATCGCTGCTCACGGGCTGGAAACGCCGAAGCTGCTGCTGATGAATGAAGTGGCCAACAGTTCCGATCAGGTCGGTCGTAACCTGATGGATCATACCGGTTTGAGCCTCACTTTCCTCGCTGACGAACCGCTGTGGACCGGGCGCGGTTCAGTGCAGCACGGTACTATCGCCAATCGCCGCGATGAAGCCAGTCGCGCACAGCACTCGGCGATCCGTTATTCACTGCGTAACCTGGTGCCCAACGTTGATGTCACTGTGCCGTTGCTGAAGCAAGGCATGATGGGGCAAGCGCTGGATGATGCGATTCGCGACCGCGCCTCGCGCATCATGAACATCAGTACCATGAGTGAAACGCTGCCAAGTCCGACCAACCGCGTGACGCCAAATTACGATCGCAAAGATTCAATTGGCCTGCCGATGCTCAACGTCAATTACCATCTTGATGATTACGTGCGCGGTATGCGCCCGCAGGCGTACAAGGATTTCGCTAACTTCCTGCAGGCCTTTAACGGTGAAGTGATTGAAGCCCCGACCGGCTGGCGTAATCAGTATCACATCATGGGCACCACCATCATGGGGGATAATCCGCGTGATTCGGTGGTCGATGCGCATTGTCGTAGCTGGGACCATCCCAATTTGTTCCTCGCCACCACCGGCGTGATGCCGACCTCTGCCACGGTGAACCCAACGTTGACGGGGATCGCGCTGGCGTTGCGTATGGCCGATACCATCGCGAGGGAGATCTGATCATGCGCAAACATTTCAGACATCTGGCTGCGGCAAGCCTGTTGCTGGCCGGTGCCGTGCAGGCACAGGATGCTTCGCCGGATCTGGTCAAACGAGGGGAATATCTGGCCACCGCCGGTGACTGCTCGGCCTGCCATCGCGATCCGCACAGTGGCAAACCTTTCTCGGGCGGTTACGCGATTCAGTCACCGATGGGGATGATTTACGGCTCCAACATTACGCCGTCGAAGACCGCGGGGATTGGCAACTATAGCCTGGCGGATTTCACTGCGGTGATGCGCAAAGGCAAAGCACCGGGCAATCATTACCTCTATCCGGCGATGCCTTATACCTCATTTGCCGGACTTTCAGATGAGGATATCCACGCACTTTATTCCTATCTGATGCTCGGTGTGCCAGCCGACGATCATCCAGCGCCTGAAACCGATCTGCCGTTCCCGTTCTCTTTCCGACCGGTGATGGCGATGTGGAATCTACTGTTCCTGGATAGCTCGGCAGTGCCAGGCAGCGATGCGGCCGCAGGCAGTGCAGAACGCGGCGAGTATTTGGTGCGCACGCTGGCGCACTGCTCCACCTGCCATACCCCACGTAACGGCATGATGGCGGAACAGGGCGATCGCTTCCTGTCGGGCGGCAAGGTTGGCAGCTGGACGGCACCGAAAATCACGCCAGATGCACAGGCGGGCATCGGTGACTGGAGCGATGCGGAAATTGTCACCTATCTGCGCACCGGCGCGCTGCACGGTAAAGCGATTGCCGCGGGTGAGATGGGCACCGCGGTGCAGAACTCGTTCTCGAAAATGCAGCAGAGCGATCTGGAGGCAATGGCGCATTACCTGAAGCAGGTGCCTGCGATTGGCGGCGCGGATCGTAAAGCCCCGTCGGTGGCGCCACAGCCTACACCGCTGTCAGCCATTGAAACCGGCATGAAAAATGAGATCGCCGATTATGTCTCCGGCGATGCGATGAGCGGGGCGCAACTGTACAACGGTGCCTGTGCCACCTGCCACGCCAGTGACGGGCGCGGAACCCACGATGCTCAGCGTTTCTATCCCTCGCTGGTGGGATCTTCAGCGGTGCTGTCAGACGATCCCGCCAACCTGATCATGACGATTGCGGAAGGCGTGGACCGACAGACTGGCAACGATCACGCCTTTATGCCGGAATTTCGCACGCAGTTTAGTCAGGCCGAACTGGCCAAAGTGGCGGACTACGTCTCTACCAACTTCGGCAACCCGCAGCATGCGATTACGCCAGCTGATGTTGAGCAAACGCTGAAAGGCGAAAGCGGCAGCTGGCTGGTGCGATACGCGCATGCGTTAAGCATCATCGGTGGCGTCGTTGCGCTGCTGGTGATCGTGATGGCATTGATCCTTTTCCTGCGCCGCCGGAAATAACTTTTACGGGCGGCGTTGACGTCGCCCGCATTCAAAACGGTATGACCCTTTAAGGAGTAACTTCAATGAAAAAGGCTTTATCCCTTGCGCTGTTGAGCGCCGCGCTGTTCGGTTCTGCTGCCGCGCATGCCACCCTGACGCAAACCATTCTTTCCCAGGGCGATGCGCAGAAGCTGATCGCGGCCGCGCAGGAAAAAGCGCACGCGCTGAACGCCAACGTCTGTATTGCCGTGTTGGATCAGTCAGGCCAGCTGCTGGCGTTTAACCGTATGGACAATGCCCCCGTTGGCTGCATCGATTCCTCCATTTTGAAAGGCCGTGCGGCTGCGTTGTATCGCACGCCAACAGACAAATATATGGATCGCGCCAACGGTAAAGAACCGGCTATCGCGACCTTACCGGGCGTCATTCCGCTCGGCGGCGGCTCACCGGTGGTGTGGCAGAACAACACCATTGGTGCGGTGGGCGTCAGCGGTTCTACTAACCCGAATGAAATCGCCATCGCCAAAGCCGCAAGCGACAGCTTTAAATAACGACGCCGGTCGTTGCTCAAATATTCATGACGCAAAGGTGCACTTTGATGCACCGGTGGGCGGCCTGAGGGGCGCCCGCGCAACACAACACCTCATTCAGTTCTCCTCCGACCTGCTCATCCATCAAGTTCCTGCGCCGCGCGCCGATAGTCTCTACAGAGGGATGTAGGTGCACAGGGAGTGGTTCATTTTTTAACCGAAAAAGTGTCAACTCCAGGAGCGCCATAATGGCCAAACACGCATCAAAGAAAACAATGAGCACCCGCACGCAGATGCTGCTGACGGGCGCCTTAACCATCACCCTCGGCTTTGCCGTCACCATCGGCGTGTTGAGCTGGCAGTCCAGCAACGAGCAAAAGTCACTGGCCGAAAACTATCTGCAGCAGATTGCACAAACCCAGGCACTGCAAATCCAGCAGGAGCTGAGCTATGCGCGAGACGTGGCGCATAACCTCGGCCACAGTCTGATAGCGCTGCCAGCCGCAGGGATTCAGGATCGTAAAGTCGCCGATAAAGTCATGGAGTCGGCACTGCGCGATAACCCTGACTACCTGTCGATTTCAGTGGTCTTTGAAGAAAACGCCTTCGATGGCCGCGACGCCGAGTTCGCCACCCAGCCAGGTGCTGCACCGAAGGGGCGTTATGCCTTCTTCGTCGATCGCGATCAGTCGGGCAATTTCAAGATGCACCCGCTAACCTCGATCTTTACACCGGGCCAGGGTGACTACTACCTGCTACCGCAGAAAAGTCAAAAAGACACACTAATTGAACCCTACAGCTATGCCTACAACGGTGTTCCCACACTGCTGACGTCCGTGGCGGCGCCGATTCTCAGCCAGGGGAAATTGTGGGGTGTTGTGACTTCAGATATTTCACTGGCCTCGCTGCAGGAGAAAGTGAATAAAATCAAACCCTGGGATGGCGTGGGCTACGCCATGCTGCTGTCCAGTGCGGGGAATGTAGTGTCTTACCCGGATAAAAACCAAACCAGCAAAGCGTGGAAAGGCGATACCCATCACTACAGTTCAGACGTCATGGAACAGCATGACGCATTACTGGGTGAAGATGCATTGGTCACCTGGCAGCCGGTGGTGATCGGTAATAGCGATCAGAAATGGTATCTCGGGGTGGTCGCGCCGGTGAGCAAAGTGATGGCGGCCGCGCATCGTCAACTGGTCAACGCCGTGATCCTGATGATCATTAGCATTCTGGTGGTCTGCGCCCTGCTGGGGCTGTTATTCAGCCGCAAAGTATTGAAACCGATCGGTGGCGAGCCGCTGGAAGCCGCGACCATTGCGTTGGCGGTGGCGGACGGCAAGCTGGATAACGTCATCACACTGAAAGGGCGCGATAACAGCAGCCTGTTCTATGCGCTGCATACTATGCAAAACCAGCTGCGTGAGATTGTTGGGCAAATTCAGGACGCCAGCTCCTCCGTTCGTCAGGGCGCAGGCGAAATTGCCAGCGGTAACCTCAATCTGGCCTCGCGCACGGAAGAACAGGCGGCGGCACTGGAACAAACCGCCGCCAGCATGGAGCAAATCACCGCCACAGTGAAACACAACGCCACTAATGCGCATCAGGCGACGGCGTTGACGGAAAACGCCACGCAGATCGCCAGTCGTGGCGAATCGCTGGTGGGTGAAGTGGTACAGACCATGGCGCAGATCGATGACAGTGCGAAGAAGATTGGCGATATCACTGCCATCATCAACAGCATCGCTTTCCAGACTAACATCCTTGCATTGAATGCGGCGGTGGAAGCGGCGCGTGCCGGTGAGCAGGGGCGTGGTTTCGCGGTGGTGGCTTCTGAAGTGCGTAATCTGGCGCAGCGCAGTGCTAACGCGGTGAAAGAGATTGCGGCGCTGATTGAGGAGTCGAGCCAGCGTGTCGGCAGCGGTGTTCAGCTGGTGCAGGACGCCGGTAAGACCATGCAGGAGATGACCCAGGCAGTGAATTCAGTGCGGACTATCATCGGTGAGATCGTGGTGGCATCCGATGAGCAGGCGCGCGGTATCAGCCAGGTCACCATCGCGGTGAATGAAATGGACGGCACCACCCAGCAGAACGCCGCGCTGGTGCAACAGATGTCTGCGGCCGCCAGTTCGCTGGAAGATCAGGCGGCACAACTGGCACAAACGGTGGGACGTTTTCAGTTGAGTTGAGCCAGCCGTCTGCGTTGAAGACCTTGTCACAACGGGCCGCGCCTTATAACGTAAGGCGCGGCCTTGTGCTATTTGCTCATGGCCGACAATGACTTCCACACATCGGGAACCCTCATGAATCGCCAGCAACTGTTCGAACACATCAGCCAAACCTACCAAATTGAACCCGACTATCCGTGGAAAAAACACAGTGAATACGCGGTACTGCGGCACCCTCGCCATCGTAAATGGTTTGCGCTGGTGTTCCCACTGGAGAGCCACAAACTCGGATTGGACGCAGGCCCGGTGGTTCAGGTGATGAATATCAAAACCCGTCCCGAACTCGCCGGTTCACTGCGCCAGCAGCACGGCGTCTATCCGGCTTATCACATGAACAAAGAGCACTGGATCAGCCTGACGCTGGAAAATGGCTTGCCGGATAGCGAGATCATTGCACTGCTGGATGAGAGCTTTAGCTTAACGTTTTAGGCTTTCGCGCCAGGATGACATTGAGCGGTGACATCGGGAACGATTGCATCCGCTGGACGCGCTCAATATCAAATCCTGCCTGCCGCAATTCCTCGCACAGCACACCCTCATTCGTGACGTTGTAACCTCGCATCATTAACGGGGTAAAAAATGGCAGTACCTGCCGTGCTTCCTCTGGCTGCTCAGGGACTTCTGCATGGGCGCTGAGCAGCAATCCGCCTGGCTTTAAGCGTGTGAACCACTCGCGCAGCATCGCCTGTCTGTCCGCCATAAAGTAAAGAAACGATGAACTCCAGATAATGTCCACCTGACGCCCTTCAGGCAATTTCGCCAGCGCGCAACAGCGATCGCTCAGGCCGGCTTTTTCGATATTGCGCTGTGCAACGGTGGAGGTTTGAGGCAGGTCAAGCACGATCACCGAAAGCTGCGGAAAGCGTTGCGCTAACGCAATGCTGATCAACCCCGGACCGCCACCCATATCCAACAGTAGCGCCGGACGCTGAAAATCTGCCAGGGTATCAGCGATTGCGCAGGTGGTGTCCGCGCTCAGCGCACGCTGTTCCTGGGCGATTTGATGCAAGGCGGCATCCGCCCACGCGGTGTCGATCTGCAAAGGATCCTGCCAGCCGGATTCCGCCTGCGTCAGCAGTTGTGGCATCCGCTGAGCGAACTGCTGTAACACCTGATGACGATAGCGCCAGGCGTCACCGATATAGCGGCGACTGTCGTGACACAGATAAGTGTGCACATCGGGTGCCAGCACAAAGCAGTCAGCTTCATGCGTGAGCAGTTCGGTACTCCATAACAGGCGTAACAGATGATAGGTCTGATGCGGCTGCCAGTCATAATGTTGAGCGACTTGCGCAGCGGTGGCAGGTAACGCCAGAAAATCAAACAAGCGGTGTTCAAATGCCAATGCCACCGCGCCGTTGAGGGCGTGCTGAGCCAGCAGATGATCGAGGGTAGGAAGCGGTGAACGCATAGCAATCTCCTGAACAGGTAACGTGAACATCAGACTAGCCTTTGGCGTAAATGCAATTTATTCTCATTTGTCTGCGAGACGGTGATTTAACTCTGCGAAAGGAGAAAGGATGCAAAAGCCTGGTGAAATGCGTGTGCGCCAGCATCAACTGTCGCGAGAGATGCGCATGGTGCAATCGGATTACTGGCCCGTGCAGGCACTCTGCGAGTCTTCAAAACCGTCTAACGAGCAGCCACAGCTGGTGCTGACTTTTGGTGTGCAGGGAGAATCGCGCTTTCGGGAAAGCAACGGACGTGAGATCGCTTTCAGCGCCGGGCATCTCACCGTGACCAGTTTTAAGGCCAGCCAGGGCGAGCGTTTGTATCGCGCGGGTGAGCGGGTGCAACAGGTGCGCCTGATTCTCAGTGCGGCGAATGTGCGCCACTATTTTGGCGAACAGGCTGCAGAAGGATTGTTGCAGCCTCAGCTTAAGCGCCACCTTTTTAGCCGTTTCGGCCACGCCACCGCGGCGCAACTCAGCCAGGTGCATGAGGATCCGTTGTTACTGGAAATTCAGGCGCTCAGCCTGTTGGCGTTGCATCGTCATCAGCTTCAACCCACTACTACTCAGCACAAGCTACATCCTCAAATGGTTGAACGGCTGGAACAGGCACGCGACTGGATGCGCAATCATCTGGCTGATGCTTCCTCGCTGAGTGCGCTGGCGCTGGCGGCAGGGTTAAGTGACTACCAGTTGAAAACAGGGTTCCAGCAGCATTTTCACTGCACGCCTGGCGCGATGTTGTTGCAGATGCGCATGGAGCACGCGCATCGCTTGCTGGAACAGGGATTTCAGGTGGCTCAGGCGGCATGGCAAGTGGGATATCAACATCCGCGCAATTTTAGCGTCGCGTTTCAACGCTATTTTGGACGCCCGGCCAGTGCGATTACCGGGCGCAGAAGAGAATGGTAATGCAAGCTATAAAATGACAATGTCTATTGATAAACCATGCTCGGCTGGTTTTGAAAGGACTGAAATATGGTATTGAATTTATGGGTTGGTATGATTACAACGTAATAGAAAGAAACAATGAGCGTGATGCATCATATTGTTTTCAAATTTCTCATGAACGTTAATTGACTTATGATTGTAATTGTTAGTTATAATATTAAGGCTAAAAAATGAAATTCTCTTTTGATTCAATATTTAGTTATCTATCTGACTTGCTTGAAAATAAAACATTATTTATATTGTTTTTCTCTATCATATTGATTTTTATGCTTTATTTTTTCAAAAGGAAGGCGGGCTCAGGTTTTTCATTAGCCTATAGGTTTCATAAATTTTTGTTTGGCGCTGCACTTCAGAACAAAAAAGACCTCATAAATGAAATAAATAGCATTGAGCAGTTTAATTTCCTTTTTAATACTCGAGCGATATCCATTTCTCAAAAGAAATCATTTGAAAAATGGATAAAGAAATATGAGCTTGATTTTAAAATCATTGGCAAGCTTAAAAATAACCTAAATATGGATAATTTGAAAATTACTAAGTATTCCTGGCGATATCTGACAATCTTATTTGCCATTATATTGTTAGTTTTCACTTCGTCATTTGGAAGTGCAATTGTAGCAATAAAGCCTGCGGGTCTGATCAACATAAATAATACTGGGTGGTTTTGGTTCAATGAACAAGGAGCTGAAGAATATGATTTTTTTGGTAAAGGGGATTGGGGTTTTACCCCAAAAGATTGTGAAAATCAAAAATCAATTCGAAGCACACTACCATCCAAAACAGTCGAGGTTATCTGCAGTTCATTTAATAAAGAAAAGGATAAGATTTACATAAGCAAACTTATAAAAAAACAAAGATGGTTCTTTGGTGGTCTGACATTCTTAATCGGAGTTATTTTGTATTCTATGTTTAGGCATGCAGTCGTCATATTAGTGACTTATGATGTAAGAAGGATGGTTTTTGCCAAGATTCGCAGATATAGAAATCAAAGATCATGGCGACATTTGAGAAGAGATAATACTAAAAACACGAATGATCCTAATGAATCATTAAAAAATTAACGATTTTAAAAACAACGTTTATTGGACGCCCGGCCAGTGCGATTACCGGGCGCAGAAAGCAGGATTAGCGTGAACGACGAGACGGCATCATGCGCAGTAAGGTGTTGTCTTTGAATAAATAATGATGCGCCAGTGCCGCAATGGCATGAATACCAATCAGCCAGTAGCCGTAAGGGGCGAGTGTTTCATGCCAGTCTGCAATGCTGTCAGCAAAATCAGGATCGGGATCGCCGCTCACCGGCATCGGAATACCAAAAATCCACCAGGTGCGGCCCATATAGAAGCGCGACAAAATGCCGAGAATCGGCAACACAATAAAGAACAGGTAGATCGCCAGGTGCATGAGGTGCGCCAGGCCGGTTTGCCAGTGTGGCGGTTTAGGGACTATCGCCGGGCTGCGATGACGAAAGCGCAGAATGACGCGTGACAGCATCAGCACCAGCACACAACTCCCTGCGCTGAAATGACCAATGATCATGGCAAAGCCCTGCCAGGATCCGCGCGTCGCTAATCCGCGAAATTCCATGGTGCAATAGGCCGTGACGACCAGCAAGAAGGTCAGCCAGTGGAGAAAAATCTGCGAAGGGGCGTATTTGGTGCTCATCATTAATTCCATCAAAGGGCGTAGCAGAAGCGCTAACATAGCGGAAAGCGTACTGAATTAATTCATATTTTGACACATCCTCCGACGAAATGCTTACCGCTGGGCTTCGGATGCCTGCATCAGTTGGCTGAGTAAAGACTGCAGCTGCTGTTGCTGATCAACACTCAACATCGCGAGCAGATCACGTTGAGTCTCTGTATGCACCAGCAGGGCTTGCTCAATCTTTTCACGTCCGGCATCGGTTAAGGCGACCAGCATACTGCGCTTATCCTCAGGGTCGGCCACGCGCTCAATGGATCCCACCTCCTCAAGACGATTGAGCCGATTAGTCATTGCGCCAGAAGTAATCAGCAGCGATTTGTACAACTGCGTGGGTGAAAGGCAATAGGGAGGGCCCGCACGACGCAACGTAGCGAGCACATCAAACTCCCCATCGCGAAAATGGAAAGGAGCCAGTGCCTCCGCGCGCCGGGTGGCGAGGTGCTTCATGATGCGCAACATGCGGCCAAATATCGCCATTGACGAGGCATCCAACTCAGGCATGGCGTTGGCCCACTGCTCGATAACAAAATCAACGTGGTCGGTCATATTTACCCTCGAATGTGTTGCTTAGTGCGCATCCCTCTATCGAAATGCCGCAAAGTATCTTAACGTTAAGATACTTTCGACGCACATGGAGATGCAAAGTGACTCGTACCTTACCTGCTTTAGGCATGTTTGCTTTACTGGTTTTCATCATCGCAATGAATTTACGCCCGATCATGGCCGCCATCGGACCGCTGTTTCCGATACTGCAACGCGAATCCCACCTCAACGCCACGCAACTCAGTTTACTCACCACCTTGCCGGTGGTGATGATGGGGTTGTCTGCCCTGGCGGGGCCGTGGTTGCTGCGTTGCGTTGGTGAGGTTCGCGGCATCGCCGCCGGTTTGATTCTTTTGGCGTTAGCTTGCCTTGTACGCGGTGCTGTCCCAACAGCTGAGATGCTGATTGCCAGTGCGCTGGTGGCGGGCATTGGCATAGGCTTAATCCAGGCATTGATGCCAGCGCTGATTAAACGGCACTTTGCTGCACAGGCCGGCACGCTAATGGCACTGTTTACTACCGGAATTATGGCGGGCGCAGCGCTGGCAGCCGCAACGGCCGCCCCGTTGGCGGATGCGCAGGGGTTGGGCATGGCGCTTGCCATACCCGTTGTGCCCGCGATTGTTGCGGTACTACTGTGGTTAATCACGTTTCGCCATAGCGTTTCTGCTGCGAATACTCAGCGCGTTAAACCCGTACGAACACGCCGTAGTGGGTTGCTTATGGTGTTCTTCGGAATTGGTACAGGGGCTTACACGCTGGTGCTGGCCTGGTTGCCGCCGTTTTATATGCAGCATGGTTGGACGCCGCAGCACAGCGGCTATGTGCTCGGTGCACTGACGCTAACGGAAGTGGTGGCGGGCTTTATCGTGTCGGGCTTGATTCATCGCTTCCGTGACCGCCGTTTTCCGCTGTTGCTGGTGCTGACCTTCTTGCTGCTGGGATTAATCAGCCTGATATGGCTGGGCGGCGCGCTGGCCTGGTTGCCCACGGTGCTACTCGGATTGGGGATTGGTGCGCTGTTTCCGCTATCACTGATCGTGACGCTTGACCATGCGCATTCTCCGGAAGAGGCGGCGGGATTGTTATCCTTTGTGCAAGGCGGCGGCTATTTACTGGCCGCGCTGATGCCCTTGATGGCCGGTATTGTCCGCGATCGTGCCGACTCACTGGATAGCGCATGGGCCATTATGAGCGTCGGGATGGTGGTTTTGATGGCGATGGCATTGCGTTTTAAACCCCAGCGATAACCGGGCTTGTCTGCTTGCAGAAGGTACAAGGCAGCGCATACCATTGCGAGCGATTAACACAATCAGGAGCTTTTATGTCACCACAAGTGGGTGTAGGGGTATTGATTTTCCGTGAAGGAAAACTGTTACTGGGCCGCCGCAAGGGCAGCCACGGTGCAGGGAATTGGTCAGCACCGGGCGGGCATCTGGAATTTGGTGAATCTCCGGATGACTGCGCACGACGTGAAGTGCTTGAAGAAACCGGATTAACCCTGACCGAATTGCAAAACGGCGCATTCACCAGTGATGTGTTCCCTGAGGCCAACAAGCACTACATCACCTTGCTGCTGGTGGCACATCACCCGCAGGGGGAACCGCAGTTGATGGAGCCGGAAAAGTGCGAAGGCTGGCAGTGGTTTGCACCTGAAGCCTTGCCGCAGCCGCTGTTCGCGCCGCTGCGCACATGGATTGCTCGCGATGGCTTAGCTGCGTTGCAACATCTCGCACAGGTTACAGCGCGATAATCGCCTCAATCTCAACCTTCAGATCCGGTGAGAACAGCTGGCTAATTTGCACCAGCGAACTGGCGGGTAGATGCTCGCCATAATGCTTAAAGAGTACGGCCCGCAGATCATTAATCTGGGCAAAGGAGGTGATGAAAATGGTCACTTTAATCAGATGGCTCAGCGAGGTATTTTCGGAAGCCGCAATCAGGTGCAGCTGCTGAAAGATAGCCTCAGCCTGTGAGGCAATATCGCCTTGCTGCGCGGGTGTGGCAAAGGCTGTTAAACCTGAAACATATAAGGTGTCGCCATGCTTCACCGCGTGCACATATGGCGCTTTCACTTCGCCCAGTTCCGGGTAATTTTTGCGTATTAACATCGATTGCTCCTTAATCCAGTTAACACCATCACCGTGACGTCCTCATCGGCGATATTTCGCTGTTCCACGTCCTGCCAGCCAAAGCGGCGATACAAGGCCTGTTGGTCAGGTGTATAGAGCCAAAGTGCAGGGATCGATTTTGCTCGCGCTTCGGCAATCAGGCGGGTCACTAATGCACTGGCCAACCCTTTGCCGCGATGTTCGCGAGCGGTGATCACTTCACCCAGCCAAAATTCACGCTCGGGGATGTCACTCAATTCGTAATGGATGATGCTGGCGGTGGCCATCAATTCGCCCTCGTGCGTGGTGGCAAACAGCGTCATCGTTTGGGCATCAGCGGCATTGCGTGATTGCAGCCGCTGGCGGATCACATCGCGGTCATGCCAGTTAGGTAGCTCGGACCATTCGCGGTGTAGCATGTCAGCAATTTCATCATGGAAATGTGACATCTGGGCCAGACAGTGTATCTGCATCCATCATTCTTCAAGGCTAACAGCGGAGTCAAACAACATAACCGTTAACCTCGAAAGGAACCAGGCTATTTGCCTGGTTCTTATGCTTAGGTTGTCTGGTTGGCCAAAGCCACCGCATCTTCCCCGGCAGGAATGCGCATCGGTGCGTTGGGATCGGTTGCCGCTTGCCATATCGCGGCGGCGACATCTTCGGCTTTGGTGGTGGGCTGCGGTTGGTGCATGCCCGCCATAATCCCATCCAGCATCGGTTGGTAGGCGTCGAGGAAGGTTTGCTCCATGCGCGGCATGGCGTTCTTGCCGAAATCGGTGGTGGGCGCCAGGCCCGGCAACACCAGCCGCACATTAACATTAAACGGCTTCAACTCCAGCGCCAGTGATTCAGTGAACGCATTGACTGCGGCTTTGCTGCCGGTATACACCGCCAGCAGCGGCAGGGATTTCAGCGTCACGGTTGAGGTCACATTGATCACGGTACCGCCGCGTTTGGCGCGGAACTGAGGCAGCACCGCCTGCGTCATGGCGATGGTGCCCAGCGTGTTAGTCTCAAACACTTCGCGTACCGTGGACATCGGCATGCCTTCCAGGGAGGTCAGCACGCCTATTCCGGCGTTGTTCACCAGCACGTCGATTTCGCCTGCGTCAGCGATTGCCCGTTTGATGCTTTCTGCATTAGAGACGTCCAGCGGCAATAAACGTAAATTTTCCGAAGTCGGGAATAGCTCGGGGCGAGGATGACGCATAGTGGCAATCACCTTCCAGCCGCGTTCCAGGAAATAGATCGCGGTGGCGTGTCCGAAGCCAGAAGAACAGCCGGTGATAAGGATCGTTTTCATCTTTCACTCCTGCATTGCATTGGGTAGATGCTCACTATAGAGTCAGCGAGATGGACTCACTACAATGCAAAGTCCATATTTCATTCGCAGGAGTCCATAATGATCGATCCCCTTGCTGAGATAGTGTCGCTGCTGCAACCTCAGGCGGCCTTTTCCAAACGAGCACGCGCCAATGGTCGCTGGCGCGTCAATCGCAGTGAAACCGGACAGCCGTTTTACTGCCTGGTACTGGCTGGGCGCAGTCAATTGAAGATGAAAGGGCATGAACCCCTCTCACTTGAGCAGGGCGATTTTGTCCTGATCCCAGCGGCGTGGGAGTTCTGCATGAGCAGTGCCGAGCCACCCGATGACGATGCGCCTGAAACACTACCCGAAATGCTTAGCCCCGGTGAATTCTGGATTGGCGATCAGCAGAAGCCTGCCGAAGTGCAAACGCTGATTGGCTATTGCCAGTTTGGTGCGCCTGACGCGGGATTGATCGTCTCGCTGTTACCCCAATTTATTCATATTCGTGGGGAGTCACGGCTGACCACACTGGTACAACTGGTGATGGATGAGTGTCGTGCGCAGCGTCCTGCTCGCCATGTGGTACTGGAACGCCTGCTGGAACTGCTACTGATTGAGGCGCTGCGTTCGATGCCAATCTGTCATGCTTACCCTGGCGTGATGAGTGGTTTAGCCGACGAACGTCTGGCGGCGGCCATCCGCGACATTCACGCCAACCCGGCGCATCCCTGGACTGTGGCGCAATTAGCCAAAGTTTCCGCGCTATCCCGTTCGGCATTCTTTGTGCGTTTCCGCGCAGCAGTGGGCGTAGCGCCGATGGTTTATCTGCTCACCTGGCGCATGGCTTTGGCCAAAAATTTACTGCGTGGCAAAAATATGGCGGTAGCGGATGTCGCAGAACGCGTCGGCTATCGTTCCGCCAGCGCGTTTAGTGTGGCCTTCACCCGTTATGTGGGGCACCCGCCCGCATGGTTTGCCGCAGGTCAGGATATTTAGCGATAAAGCTTAAAATTACCTGTAAGGCTGGTGATTTTTTCTTAAGGGCCAATCAAGACAATTGCCACGAGCTCAATGTTGCCACTGTTCGCGCTGGCAATGCGCTCGCCGTATTCGTCATAGGTTTTGCAGGATTGCGCCAATGCGCTAAACGGCATGGTAACGATTTCGTCCTACGCGCGGCTCTTTATCCTGATAATCAGGAAGGACAGGTCGTTTGTGGAGCGATGCTGCATTAAAGTAAAGTCGTCTTAGGGTGCTGATACCGCTTTCATGGTAGAACCACTGTCCTGTATCTCCACAGGCATGAGACATGACCGGCATGTTCGGTCTAGAAATTCAAGTCCTCAGCTGCTTTAGGGTACTGATTAAAAACGCTGTTTAACCCGCAATGTACATTACCCATCCCATGATGCTTAAAGCAGATGTGAGAATATATCCCACACCTTCACCTGTCATATAGCGGCGCATGGTCATCTCAAATTGACCTACTTGGATTTTTTCGCGTTGTTCGTCATCAGTGGAGTTAAGGATGGTGCGAAAAGCCGCAATGCCATTGGTCATAAAAAGTGCGCAGACCGAGGCGATGGTAAGGGTAAGAACATCATGAATTTGCATTGGGGAGGCTTCTGCTCGTCAAATAATTGAGAGTTGATTTTAATGTGTTAGATTAATCGATTCAGTTCACATTTATCTATTATTGCTATCGCTGAAAGGTCCTTAATAGCGGCATCAACCAGGCCACTGTTAACAACATGGGTGTAATCCGCTGCACCTTTAACTCGCCCCTTTTTAAACATCTTGCTGATTTATTATCAGAAACTGACTTTGGAAAGGGAACTACCATCTTTTATGGCAGGCATCATCACTAAATGCCCGCAGCCCCGGATAGTCTGTTTTATATGCCATTCCTGCGAAGCCAGAGAGTTAGTGGAGTTTTTATACTTGACGCCATCACTCGCGTCATTATTTCGCCCCGAGAAAGCACCGTTGCGACGGCAGACAGGATCATCGTTTTAAATGATAGCAATGTGCCGGCTGGGATTAATTCATTCAAACAGGCGGCGCAGCGTGAAGTTCACGCCCATGGTCAGCAGGGGATCTGGCGGATTCCACTCTGGCTTCAGCAGTGACAGTAGGTAATCAATGATATCGTTGCGCCACCGCCTGCGGCGCTGAAGGTTCGCCAGTGGCGGCGGATGCGCTGGTGGCCTTTAGCTGCAAATTAGTTAATACCGTAGACTGGCATACGCACGCGATATTTCTTGGTGAGGTGACCCACGTGGCGCACCCCAACAGCGATGGGCAACCGCTGTTGTATCACGACCGTGGGTTCCATCAACTCTCAGCGCTGTAACTTAAAGAACGGGAGGGCAATTGCCTCCCGTTATGTTCAGGGCAACATAATTACCACATCAATTTCCAACAGCAATTCCGGTTCGGCGAGCGCAGAGATCTGAAACAGCGTGCTGGCAGGTAACTCAAGTCCTTCAAAGAAGCGCTGGCGTACCGGATGAATATGCGGCACCAGCGCCAGGTCGGTGACATAAGTGGTGGTGCGCACAATCCAGTCACGCTGTGCACCCAGCCCCTCCAGCAAACAATCGATATTGGCATACACTTGCTCGACCTGCTGCTGCATATCTCCAATGCCGACCACGTTTCCTTCTTCATCCCACGCGACTTGCCCGGTCGGGAATACCGGCGTTCCGGGACGAATTTTGACGTGATTGTAATAGCTGCGCGCCTTCAAACCGGCGGGATTGATAATGCTCATAACGCTCCTTAACCCTGTTTCGTTCGCGAATGTTCTCGCTTCAAGGCTATCACCCGTGCGCGTTGCCGGGTAAAGGTATCCTGGCAACGCCGCATTGCCACTAAAGCAACACGGCGGCGGTTACAAACGCTTTTGTGACGCGGCATCGAACAGCATCGCACGCGCATAATCCACTTCAACGGCAATCATATCGCCTGCTGCGGCACCGGAACGTTGGGTGGTAAACAGCATCACCTCATGCCCGAATAAGTTGCCGTGGATGAGCTCGGATAAACCGGTGGGTTCGACGAGAGAAACCTCCAGTGGCAGCGCGTGTGGAGAACCTGCTGAAGCCAGCGCTATGTTTTCAGGTCTGATGCCATAAATGACTTCACGACCTTCAGACTGATTGGCCCATGCCGGGTTAGCGGGCAACAGCGCGCTGTCGCCGATGCGTACGCCGTTTGTTGTGACAACGCCATTGATAAAGTTCATGGACGGTGAACCGATAAAGCTGGCGACAAACTTGTTGGCTGGCGTGTCATACAGTTCCAGTGGTGTGCCGACTTGTTGGATAACTCCGTGGTTCAGCACCACAATCCGGTCGGCCAGCGTCATCGCCTCAACCTGATCATGCGTGACATACACGATAGTGTTGTTCATCTGCTGATGCAGGCGTTTAATCTCGACGCGCATCTTGCCGCGCAGTTGTGCATCCAGATTGGAGAGCGGTTCATCAAACAGAAAGACCTGCGGCTGGCGCACGATCGCGCGTCCCATCGCCACTCGCTGGCGCTGGCCGCCGGACAGTTCTTTGGGACGACGATCCAGAAGATGTGAAAGATTAAGGATATCCGCCGCTCGCTTCACTTTCTCCTCAATCTCCGCACGCGGACGTTTCTGGATTTCGAGGCTAAAGCCCATGTTGCGTGCCACCGTCAGGTGCGGGTAGAGCGCATAACTCTGAAACACCATTGAGATATCACGATCTTTCGGGGCGACATCATTCATCAGTCGTTTTCCGATGCGGAGATCGCCGCTACTCGCCAGTTCCAGACCCGCAATGGTGCGCAGTAAGGTGGATTTGCCACAGCCGGACGGCCCGACCAACACCACGAACTCACCATCTTTAATCGTGAGGTTGATATCGCGCAGGACTTCAACATTGCCGTAGCGTTTGTCGATCTGCGCCAGTGTAATTTCTGCCATGTTTACCCCTTAACCGCGCCAGCGGTCAGACCCTGAACCAGATATCGTTGAATAAAGGCGAAGAACAGACAGGCAGGAATCAGCGCCATTACGGCGGCTGCCATCATTTCACCCCATGAAACGGCAAATTTGGAGACGAAGCTGAGTAAACCCACCGGGAAGGTCATCACTTCGTTTTTGTTGATCAGCATCAGCGAGAACAGCAGTTCGCTCCATGCGGCGGTAAACACGAAGCCGAGCGTTGCCGCCATTCCCGGTAACGTCAGCGGAACCAGTACCCGATACAGCGCCTGAAAACGTGTGCAGCCCTCCAGCATCGCAGACTCTTCCAGATCTTTGGGGATGGCATCAAAGAATGACTGCATCAAAAAGGTGGCAAACGGGACGTTAAAGGCGGTGTAAATCAGCACCAGACCCAGAAGACTGTTGGTCAGGCCGAGCGGGGCCATCACGCGATAAATCGGGGCGATGATCATCACCAAGGGGAACATCTGCGTGAACAACAGCAGCGCCGCCATCACCATCTTGCCGCGAAAGTGAAAACGCGAAAATGCATAGCCGGCACCAGCAGCAATCAGCGTGGTCAGGAAAGCGGTGCTGAAAGAGACGATCAGACTATTGCTGAAGAAGGTGGGGAAATCACTGTCGGTGAGCACTTTTTGAAAGTGGCCTAAAGTGAAGCCGCCCGGCAACAGTGTCACGCCCTGGCTGAACAGCAGCTGATCCGGTGTGACTGAAATCTTAATGATCCAGTAAAGCGGAAACAGGGCAAACAGCAGGTAGAGGCCAATACTCACGCGGTGACCAATCATCGGTAACAGTTTCATTTCGCCTCCTTATTTCAACAGTTGATGACGAATGCGCAGCAGAACCAGCGCGTAGCAGGTCATCAGCAGTAACAGAAACACCGCCATTGCCGAGGCATAGCCAAAATCGAGTTTGCGATAGGCGGTGGTGAAGATGTAGCTGGAGAGAATCGAGGTGGATCCGGCGGGGCCACCGTCGGTCATCACCACGATCAGATCGGCGAAGTTGGCGATCCAGATGGTACGTAGCATCACGGTGATGGCGATCATCGGTGCCAGGAAGGGCAGCGTGACGCGACAGAATTGTTGCCAGCCGCTGGCACCGTCAATCGAAGCCGCTTCATACAGATCTTTCGGGATGGATTGCAAAGCGGCCAGCAGGGTAATGGCAAAAAACGGAATACCAAACCAGACGTTAGCAATGATCGGTCCCCACATGGCCAACTGAGGATCGGACAAGATATTGTATGGCTCGCTCAGTAATCCGAGATCGCTCAGCCACTGTGGCAACGGGCCAACCACCGGGTTAAGCAGCCAGGACCAGGTCAGGCCAGATAGAAAGGCGGGCACCGCCCAGGGCAGAAACACCAGCGCCTGCACCCAGCGACGAAAACGAAATTCGCGGTTGAGCAACAGCGCTAACGCCAGACCGAAGATAAACTGCAACAGCAGTGAGCTGAGCGTCCAGTTCAGCGTGTGACCGAGTGCTTTAAAAAAGCGCCGATCGTCAAACATTTCGGCAAAGTTATCCCAGCCCACCCACCCGCTATCC